>PIYH01000010.1:20325-36636 GCA_003601695.1 Candidatus Bathyarchaeota archaeon | reverse complement strand
AAGACTTCAACTTGATTGTAAGCAATGGTCTCAACTATGCCCTTTCGATTTAGGAGACAAAGAGTCGGAGCCATACCGTGATATCTAAGCCCACCCGCATGGATTGGAGGAGGAATAAAGGTATGTCCAAGTGTGTGCATCTTAAACATCGGCGTGATCCGCGCTGTATCTCCATGATCATATGTATAGAATCCTTTAGTCACTGATGGACAAGCAGAGGACTCCACGGCTAAGAACTTCACATCCTTAGGAGCCCTGCCTGAAACCTTGTCGTAGTAGAATGGCCAGTAGAGCCCTGAAAAGCTACTTCCGCCTCCTATACATCCAACTATGAGGTCTGGATAATCATCGATTTGATTAAGCTGCTCCCTAGCCTCTTGTCCAATAACTGTTTGATGAAGTAATACGTGATTCGCTACGCTTCCAATAGCGTATTTCGCATCATCATGCGTAATCGCATCTTCAACAGCCTCACTTATCGCTATTCCTAGACTTCCTGAACTATTTGGATTTTCCTTCAGAATTCTCCTCCCACTTTCCGTTCTGTCGCTTGGACTCGGGTATACATCCGCTCCCCAAGCTTGCATTATAACCTTACGGTAAGGCTTTTGGTCATAGCTTATTCTCACCATATAGATCGTAGCTTTCATGTCGAATGTGGCACAGCCGAAAGCAAGTGCTGAACCCCATTGTCCAGCTCCAGTCTCAGTAGCCAATCTTTCAACACCTTCCTTCCTAGCAAAATATGCTTGGGCAACGGCTGTGTTCGGCTTATGGCTCCCAGGTGGACTTACGCCTTCATACTTATAGTATATTCTCGCCGGAGTCTTCAGAGCCTCTTCAAGCTTCTTAGCTCTAAATAGTGGGGTAGGTCTCCACATCCTGTATACTTCAAGCACTTCGTCTGGTATGGGTATGAACCGTTCTTGGCTGATCTCCTGTCTAATGCATTCCTTGGGAAAGATTGCCATCAGCTTCTCGGGCTCGACGGGCTTTCTTGTCATCGGATCGATCGGTGGGGGAAGTGGCTCCGGAAGATCTGGAAGTATATTGTACCACTGCTTGGGAATCTCATCTTCGTTTAGGAGTATCTTTCTATTCGCCATGATGTGTCCATCCGTTCATGAATTGTCTAATTTGAACATAATTGTTATATATAAGACTTTTGTACACAAAAATGTACATTATTTTTCTTCTAGACGAGCTTCCTCAACCAAAAGGTAGCCGCTCTCTCCACCCCATATGGTCTTAGCCTTCAGAATTCTTATTCTCTTTTCGAAATATGGGGCGTCAAGAACTAGAGTCTCGTACTCGCCTCCATCGCCTACAAGTGATATCTGATACCTCCTGCTAAGAGCAACTAAATCCTTTAAAGCCTCCCTATCGAGCCTCCTGCCAAGCCACTTCTCATCTAAGCCATAAGCATAGACTCCTGTGAAGATTACTGAGAAACCGTCTGTTATAAGGGTCTCCATTAATCTCTTCGGATCCTTATGCCAGAGTGGAGTTATTGATTTCAAGCCTACATCAATACATATGCGGTTTAGCCGCGTCTTCTGGTATGTTGAGGAGATAACCCCCGAAACCACACCTTCGATATCTAACTTCATAAGCAAACTTTTAAGATCCTCTAGTTCTTTCTCTTTCACGCCGGAAGTTTCAGCCTTTATTAATGGTATGCCGCATGCCTCAGCAAACAGCCCCGTTAACTCAACATTCGGATAATGAAACATCCAGCTGTCATCCCGCTGTGGAATCATAGTTACAAGATATTTTACATTGTATTTTTCCTTCAAAGCATAGTATAATGCGAGAGCAGAGTCTTTTCCGCCGCTGATTAGAGCCGCAACATCTATTTTCTCGGCCATTTCTAAGAAAGCATCCTACTTCCAGAAAAGCCTCTTTGATCTCTCAAAGACTTCAGTGATATTTTTTCTCCATTCTGGAAAAACTTCAGGTGTAGACGGATATTTGTCATATAGACTTCTGACTTCTCGAATAGTCCTCGCCATTACATACAGCGACCTTAGGAAGCCTAATCTGCCAAGTCCACTGAAGATTCTTCGAGTAGCCTCACCTATGTTTAGATGAATCTTCTCTCCTAAACTAGCCTTTAGAACATCCTCTTCAGTAATCAGCTGATACTTCATTCCATAATTTAACTCTTCATTGGTTAATCCTTGAAGGAAGATTCGGAAGATATCTAGTCCCGCCTGCTTCGCCCCATAGTTTTCCATGAATCTTATATTCACAGGCCACAGCGCTTTAGAGCTTACATCTCCTTTCTCAAGAGCCTCAGCTATTACTTCCCCTGAGATCTTCCCCCCCATCATTGATGGCCCTATCCCTCCGCCGTGAATCGGATTAACTTGACATCCAGCGTCACCTATGACTATTATGCCATTACCAACAAATGAATCTAAGGGTCTACGTGTCGGCACGATTCCGCCGCCTTTATGGATTATCTCTGAAGATTCGAAAAGATCTCTGGATAAAATATATCTGTAAAAGTTTCTTTTGGGATTGGCTTCGCTGAAGCGTGAAGAGACTCCTAAGCCAGCGTTAACTCGAGTTGCTCCTTTGGGAAAAATCCAATAATACCCTCCTGGAGCCACCTCTTGATCCAAGTAGATCTCACAGAATCTCGGATCTTCTACTTCCTTTTTTAATCGACGGATTTCACGGTAACAGATAACGATATCATCTTTCTCAATGTTGACCTCCACCCCGATTTCTGGCGGAAGTCCTCTGCGGAGAACAGCTGAAACACCGCTTGCATCAACAGACACATCGCTGAGTATTTTCATCTTCTCTCCAGTTCTAGTATCCGTTGCCAAAACTCCCTTAACATATCCATCTTCAACGAGAGGAGCGGAGACGTGAGTCATATCCTTCAAAACTGCACCTGCGTCCACCGCGCATTTCAGCAATCTCTGTCCGAAAGCATAACGATTTATAAGGAATCCCGCTAAGCCATATCCTGATATATTGAAGACCGAGCTTTTATCCGGCGAGTATACTTTTACGCCTTCAATATCTCCCTCCTTCTCTTTTCCAGAGGGATACGACAAGCCGAGATTATCGAAGTGATGTTTGCCAACGGCGTCTCCACAGACCTTATCACCAATTAACCTACTGCCTTTTCGATCGATCAGACAGACATCGAATCCCTTCGAGGATAAGGTCTTAGCTGCCATGCAGCCTGCGGTTCCAGCACCAACGACAACCACATCGTACTTCTCCAACATATACCATCTCGAGAAGCTGAAGATGCTCTTTATCCTTCTTTACTAATCTAGGTTTAGATATAAATAGTTAAAGGTACCTTAAATTACAAGATTGACTAGTGAAGTGTGAATGCACATAATTGTTGAGAAAGAATGTGCATTATGTAATGTGACCTATCCAAGCTTCCTGCTTCATCGATGCGTTATTTGCGGTAAACTCTACTGTAACAACTGCATATTATTTGAGAATGGAAAACCAGTATGTCTTAGATGCGCCAAGAGAAGGATATCACCAACTGTAACTTGGAGAAGCAAATATGCATATTTACGCGAATACCTAGCGCAAAGAGCAAAATACAGTAGATACGTTAAACTATCATTCAAAAAGATTGAAGAGATAATGAACGATAAGCTTCCGCCTTCAGCGCTTAATGATCCAAGATGGTGGTCTAACATCCACAGCAGGTCTCATTCTGAATCATGGCTTTCAGTAGGCTGGAGAGTTGACAAAGTTAACTTAAATGAAAAGACCGTTACATTTGTCAGAGCGAAGTGGATGCAGACTAAACGTAGTGAGAAGAAAAAGCGAAGGAGAGTCTCCTCCGCTTTCAAGGCGTTAGCTCTTAGACCTAGAAGACGAAAACAAAGAATTTCTAAGAGGAAAATTGTGGAGATGAAGGCTCGAGTTGAGAATATTAAGCGGCAGATGGCCAGCGAGAAACGTATTCGCGGACTTAAGCCACGAAGTGTCTATGAGAAGCGACTTTACAAATTAGGTGAGAAGCCGAGAAACATTCATTAGAAAGCTGACGTTACACTAAAGATAGGCTAGGGTAGGGAGCTAATTTATAATGAAAGCCATTGACGTTGCATCTATTCTTTCCGGAAGATATACGGATGAAAAAGTTCTCATTAGAGGATGGCTTCACAACATGCGTTCAAGCGGCGGAATACATTTCCTCCTAATCCGGGATGGAACCGGCGTTATCCAGTGCACAATGAAGAAAGGTACGGTGAGGGATGAGATATTTGATGAAGCGAAGGATCTCACTCAGGAATCTTCTCTGGAGATTCTTGGGACGGTTAGGGAGGATAAAAGGGCTCCCGGAGGATATGAGATAAAAGTTGAATATATGAAAGTCTTTCATAGGGCTGAAGAAGGATATCCGATAGCAAAGAAGTATCACGGTCCGGACTTTCTGCTTGACAACCGTCACTTGTGGATACGTAGCCAGAAGATGCAGACTATACTGAGGATAAGAGCTAAGTTCTTGGAGGCGGCGAGGGAATGGTTTAAGGCGAACGGGTTTGTTGAGTTTCACTCGCCGATGATTATAACAGCAGCCTGTGAGGGCGGGGCGACATTGTTTCCAGTGAAGTATTTTGATCGAGAAGCATATCTAACACAAAGTTGGCAGCTATATGCTGAAGCTGCAATAGCGAGTCTAGGAAAAATCTACACGATTGCCCCCTCATTTAGAGCTGAAAGATCTAGGACTCGACGCCATCTAACTGAGTATTGGCATTTAGAAGTGGAGATTCCATGGTGTAACTTGGAGGGTATAATGAAAGTGCAGGAGGACTTGCTGGCTCATATTTTGGATTCGCTATGTAAAGAAATGCCTAAGGAGCTCGAGTATTTAGGAAGATCGCCAGATGAACTAAGAGGGATGAAACCTCCATATGAGAGAATTACATATGATAGAGCCGTGGAGATTCTTAATGAGGAGGGAATATCTTTCGAGTGGGGAGAAGACATAACGTGGACCCACGAGAAGATACTGACGAAGAAGTTCGATAAGCCCTTCTTCATCACGCATTTCCCCAAGAATGTGAAGGCCTTCTATCATAAGCCGGATCCGAAGAGGTTGGAGGTCACACTCTCAGCCGACCTTCTGGCCCCGGAGGGTTATGGCGAAATAACTGGCGGAGGGCAGAGAATAGATGATGTGAAGGAGCTTTTAGAGAGAATGAAAGAGGAGAACTTGAATCCTGAGGATTACAAATGGTACATTGATCTTAGAAGATATGGTTCTGTTCCGCATTCAGGCTTTGGATTAGGAGTTGAGAGAGCAATATCATGGATCTGTAAGCTCGAGCATATAAGAGACTCCATTGCATTTCCAAGACTTATAAACAGGGTTTATCCTTAACTATACAGTTATACCTTCCTCCTCAGCTATCTTTATTATTGCTTCTTCATATGTGAAGCCGGCTGACTGATATTCCTCAATTTTATACTTGAGGACATTTGTGTCTCCCCAAGTTTTGATATGTTTTCTTCGAAGCTTCTCATAGAGAGCTGCGGTGTTCACTTTGCTTCTGCGCAGTCTCTCTCGTTCCTTAAGGAGACCTTGACGAACATACGCCTTCTCCGCAAAAGATAAAGTTTCATTTAGAACCATTAGGGATTTAACGGCGTCGCCATTGACCTTATAGGCTATGGGTAGAAACGCCGCTGCGCCGAGCATCGGCAGAACGGATCTGGAAAGCAGACTTAAGACTATTGTTACCCCAAGTAGAAGAGCAGCAAAGAGTATAACTCTAATGTAATTAAATCTCAAGTCCAGAATGCTTATTTCGCCTTCACGTGATATCTGAACTGAGAGAACTGCTCCGAAGTAACCGCTTAGTCTCGTTCTTAAAGATAACTCTCCAATACGCTTAATCTCGGAACAGCCCATATTCTCTTTAAGCATGTGAATGATACATTTATAGGCATATTCAGGCGGAGCATGCATATATCTTCTTCTATATGAAGGAAAGATGGGCTGTATGGCGGGAGGTATCTCCCTCTTAACCCCCGCTTCTCTCATCTCAATTCAGAAATCATTAATCAAAACGGCTATTTAAACCTAAAAATGAAGTAGCTGAGATTTCATGAAGGAGAATCCGCACGTTACTAGGTTCTCATGTTCTATGCTTCACATAGAATCGTGATTTATCAAAGTACGTTGATAGTTTAGCTATTCAGGACTACACGACGCTGGATAGACTTCCTAGAGAGCCAGATATGCAACGAAAGATAAGTAAAATTATATATACAACGAAGCATAAAAGGGCTTGATAATACATAGATTTAGAGGAAATAGCTTTGAATATTCCTTTAAGTCGAGATCTAAATGAAGTTGTTGGAAAAAGAATAGTCTTTAAAGAAGCGGGACGAGTAGCAATCGAGGAGTTTACATTAGATAAACCTAAGCCGGGCGAAGTAATAGTAGAGACCGTGTGTAGCCTGATAAGTCCGGGGACAGAGACAGCTTTTCTACTAGCATTACCTAATACCCCTAGGAGGTTTCCGATGTGTTCAGGATATTCAAATGCAGGGGTTGTTGCTTTTACAGGCGGCGAATCAACAGTGAAGGTTGGGGACAGAGTGGTTTCACAGACATCCCACGCTACCCACGTGACTGTTGATGAGGCTAAAATTTTAAGGATTCCTGAGAATCTATCATTCGAGGAGGCGTCATTCTTCGCTCTCGGCTCCATCTCTCTGCAGGGAGTGAGAAAAGCACATATAGAACTCGGCGAATCAGTTGTAGTTCTCGGTCAAGGCTTAGTGGGAAACCTAGCTCTACAGCTTGCGAAACTAAGTGGTGGAATGCCATTAATTGGAGTGGACATGTTTGATTACAGATTAGAGATTTCAAAGAGGTGCGGCGCTGATTACATCCTTAATCCAAACAGAACTGATTTAATCGAGGAGGTAATGGATATTACGGACGGCAAAGGCGCAAATGTTGTTATTGAAGCTACTGGAAACCCCAAGGCTATTCCAACGGCTCTTAAGCTCGCCGGGCGATTCGGCCGGGTTATTCTTTTAGGCAGCACAAGAGGAACTTCTGAAGTTAACTTCTATAGAGATGTGCATAAAAAGGGAGTTGTCATAATCGGAGCTCACGGAAGCATTAGACCTCGTTACGAATCAAGTCACGGATTTTGGACCTTGAAGGACGATACAATCCTAGTGTTGAAACTTTTAAGCAAAGGATTATTAAAGGTTAAGGATCTCATCACAGCTAAGATGAGATATGAAGAAGCTGCAAAAGCATATGATAGACTTATAAACTCGAAGGAAAATACGCTTGGAATAATTCTACAATGGAAATAGGAGAATCAAGTTTCTCAATCGAACTGCTCAGGTTTAATATCTTATTTCTCCCTAAAATACCCAAGAAAAACAAGTCTCTCATTGAGAAAAAGACCGCAGCAGATCGAATTAAAGTCTCTGATAAGGCTGAGAAATGAAAGCTGTCAAAGCCTAAGAATTGTATTCTTAGCATGCGGTTTAAACCTAATCGCTTGCTTATTGTCGAGCCTAATGTTTAAAAGTAGCGAATCATCCGATAAGCTTAAACTTTTAAATATACGCGTATGGTAACTTAGATTTAGAATTTGCTTATTTTTTAGCTAGGCAGGGTGAAGCTAGGATGAGGGTGCGTGTTGCAACCGTCTGCATGGCTGGATGCTTCCATAGGTCTGTTGAGGAGAATAGGAGACACGTTATGAAGCTTCTGGACTTGGCGCTTCTCCAGAAGCCTGACATAGTCTGCCTACCTGAAACCTTCACTACGGTGACAGTTAACAAGCCCATTAGGGAGGTTGCTGAGAGCGTTCCAGGGCCTACTACTAAAATCGTTGGGGAGAAGGCAAGGGCAGCCGGATGCTACGTCATCTGCCCCATAAAGACAAATCGAGACGGTAAAATACGTAACTCAGCAGTCATAATCGACAGGGAGGGCGAGGTCCTCGGAATATACGATAAGGTTCACCCAGTCACGAGCTCAAGCGACTACACAGTCTTTGAGGGAGGCGTGACTCCTGGAAGCGAGGTCCCGGTCTTCGACCTGGACTTCGGACGGATAGGCATACAGATATGCTTTGACATAGGCTTCCCAGAGTCTTGGCAGGAGCTAGCTGATAAGGGAGCCAGAATAGTCTTCTGGCCATCAGCATACAACGGAGGATTCCTCCTTCAGGTCTACGCTTACCTGCACCATTACTACGTAGTCTCATCAGTGCGGACGGAGAGCTCAAGGATAATCGATCCTCTGGGAAGAATACTAGTCGAGACCGACAGACATATGAATGTGGTCTACCGAGACATAAACCCCGACTTCATAGTAGTACATTACGGTTTCAATTATGACATTCCTGAGCAGATAATGAAGACTTATCCCGGCCGTGTAGATGTACGACCCCACCCAGACGACTCGCACTTCATAGTAGAACCTATAGACGACAGCATAACAGTAGAACAGCTCCAAAAAGAATTCGGCTTCGAATCAACATTCCAATATCATGAGAGGCATCGGAAAGCCTACAAGTGGATCCTCCAAGGAAAGAAACCACCAGCTCAGAAAGCGGCGCATGGGAACAGAAGTCCCGACTGACACAGCAGAGGCTACTCCTAGATCATTTAAGAATAAAGCGCTTTATGAGATCCGAAAGATCTATAGTGGAGAAGTTGCCATCCCTCTTCAGGCTTACTCTCACCTTCATCGTGTTTTATGTACAGTATAGAGGAAGCTGAGAGTATGCCTAAAAAGCATTCTAGGAACTGCATGCCACGAATAGTTTGAGATGAGTTCTTTGTAAAGTGGGGGAAGAAAAGGATTTATTCGGCTGTTCTTTATATCGGAAAGTGCTAGATAGTGCTGAGTGATGCGAATTGTATGATAGCGGCAAAGTTTGGGAAAGAATTGTTGTTAAACCTACATATCGCGTGCTGGGTGAGGATCCTATTCCATACTTTGAGAGTAAACATTACCCATACACTAAGCTCACTTGCTTTGATTCTAAACCTACTCCTCTCAAGTATAAGGAAGTTGTCATCGAAAATGAGTATCTTCAGCTCACGTTTAGACCGGAACTTGGAGCTCGTCTATTCTCATTGTTTGATAAAATATCTAACAGCCATGTCTTTAATTACATAGATACGATTAGACCGACCTTAATAGCTATCAGAGGCGCTTGGATCGCCGTAGGAATAGAGTTCAACCTATGTCAGTTTCCCTCCCATACGGTAGATAACTTCTCACCTGTGGATTATACTGTTAGAAGGAATGAGGATGGAAGCGTATCTGTACTTTTAGGTAACATAAATCTAACTAACAACGTTAGGTATCTAGTAACCTTGACGCTGAAGCCGGGTATATCGAGGATAGAAACTGAAATAAGAACATTCAATACTGACTTGGTGCCTCAGAGATACTATTTCTGGTCTAACGCAGCTATACCGGCAAGTGAGGGTCTTCGAATCTTCTATCCAGGCTATTACACTAATTATGGAAGTTTCCCTGTGAATGAGCGGGGGGTCGATTTAAGCTGGTATAAGAACTATATAGGATCTGCGGAACTCTTCATCTTAGACTCTGAAGAGGACTTCTTTGCGGTGTATAACTATGATAATGGCAGAGGAGTAGTTCACGTTGCAGATCACAACATCATACCGGGTAAAAAATTATTTACGTGGGGAACTTCTAAGAGCGGTCTCTTCTGGAAGAATCTCCTTTCAGACAGGGGTATACCTTACGTTGAGATGCAGAGTGGGAGATTCCTAACTCAGGGGATAGTTGAATTCATAAACCCGCTGACCTTCGAAACATGGACTGAATACTGGTATCCGGTTCGAGACTTAGGGGGAATAACCTATGCAAATGAAAACGCTTCCCTATATGTGGAGAAGATAGATGGGAGAAGATTTAAGGTTGCAGTCTGTCCAGCAATAGTATGTGAAAACGCTAAGCTCGAGATAAGGGAAGGTCGAGAAATAGTTTATGAAGAATCTATAGAGCTATCTCCAAGCATCTTGATAGTTAAAGAGGTTAAGTTGCCGCGGAGAGAACCTCTCCTTAGAATAACTGATTCTAAAGGAAACGAGATTATCTCATGGAACTTCCGTAAATACAGAACGAAACATCCTGAGGTTCCCTCATGGAGGGGTGAGGAGGAGAATTGGGGATGGGGAGACACGGCGGAGGAACTCTGGTTGAAAGGCATGGACGCGGCGAAGAAGGGGCCTCTGCTTATAGCTAAAAGATTCTTTGAAAGATCTCTTGAGAAAGATAAGAACTTTTCCAAGAGCTTAACATCGTTAGGTTTAATATTCTACCTTTCAGGCCTGTATGGCAAGGCGGAAGAAGTTCTCAGAAGAGCGTTGAAGAGAGATCCATACAGCGAAGAGGCGCGATATTACCTAAGTTTAACATTGTTGGCATTGGAAGATTATGAAGATGCGGAAAGAAATCTTTGGAAGCTCTATACAGTGGCGAAAATGAAGACGTTGGCGTTTTTCCTTTTAGGAATCATGAATGCAAGGCTAAATCAGTATGTGAATGCTGAAGAAATGTTCAGGAGATCAATTGAAGAGAATAGTCACAATCTTAGAGCAATCACCATGTTATCCGCTACTCTTAGAAGGCAAGGCAAGCGTAAAGAAGCCATAGAGATAATCAAAGAAGCCTATGATTTAATGCCTCTTGACTACATGGTGCTCGCAGAGAAGCATTTCTTATCATCCGACGATGAATTTGATAGAATAGTCTTTGCAGATTATCAGAAAGTACTGGAAGTTTCAAAAGATTATATATTTGCAGGTTTTTATAGTGATGCAGTCGAGATTCTGAGGGAAGCTTTAAATCGCGGAATCAAGAATCCAATGATATTCTATTATATTGGATACGCTCTAAAGAAGATGGGGAAGACTAAAGAGGCGATTAAATGCTATAAGGATGCTGCAAAAGAAAGGACCGATTACGTTTTTCCACATAGACTGTTAGAAATAGACATCTTAGAGGACGCTGCAAAAACAATTCCAGATTCTCCGACGCCGCACTACCTCTTGGGCAATCTTCTATATTACAGAAACAGGCATGAAGAAGGACTTCGGGAATGGGAGAAAGCCTCCGAATTAGGAATGAAAGATGCAATTCTATACCGAAACTTGGGAGCCGCATATAATGCATTAACAAACGAGGTGGAAAAAGCCATCGAAGCGTATAAAAAAGCTATCAGTCTATCCCCGCAAAACTACGTGTTATATATGGAACTAGATGATGTGTACTTAAGGATGGGCCTATTAAAAGAACGGCTTAATCTATTAGAGAGCGCCCCCAAAGCGACCAGGCGAGATAGACTAATCGCTAGGCTAAGCTCAGCCTACATAGATGTATGGAAGCCCGATAAAGCCCTAGATATGCTGCTTAACACGTTCTTTGAACCTATGGAGGCATATTATGGCTTCTGGGAGATATACGTTGACGCCTTAATGGCTAAAGGATTAAGACTGATGAAGGAAAACAAAATAAAAGAAGCTTTAGAATGCTTCCTTAACGCTACGAAGTATCCCGAGAATCTCGGCGTAGGAGCTCCCCATCCCAAATATAGAAAAGATGTAATGCAGCTATACTACGCGGGTCTTGCTTACGAAAAACTGGGGAATAAAGCCTCTGCAGGTAAAGTTTGGAACGATGCTCTTCAACGAACTCCAGGTTTAAGGAGTGAACACAGCGTATTTAAGGCTTTAATCCTGAAAAAACTGGGGAGAGAAGCGGAAGCGAGAACACTAATCGAAAAAATAATAGATAAAGCGCGGTCTGAGATAGAACGAATGCTTGAAAGAGTTGGGGACGAAAAGGGAATAATATCTCGTCTATTCTCCTCAGCCGGAGCATCTTCGGTTCCAGGATACAGATCGTATCTAAATACATTTGCATATCTACATTATATAATAGGGATAGCAAACATAGTAAAAGGAAAGGAGAAAGAAGGAGTTCGAGAACTCGACAAATCGCTGGAACTTACCAAAGCAGTCAGGCATGCCCGTTGGGCGAAGGAGGGAATCCTCTTTTTCTAGTCTTTCCCTCTTTGAGCATGCTTAAGAGTAAGTCATAGTATTAGTGTTTTGAAACGTGACTGGCGGCAGATCATCTAAAGTGATGATAGAAGATAAAAATACTATTGTGCTTAAGTAGTCAGATGAAATAATCTCCTGGTTCTTTAGCTTGTTTATGGATGAGCTATGCCCAGAAAAATAGAAATTCTTTAGTGGACATACCTCTTTAGAAGACTATTGTTCAAAAATGAGTATCCGAGAAGAAGGAAAAGTAGAACTGAGAATAGATGGAGAATCGTTTAGAAAAATCCGCTGAGCAATGTAGTATGTTAATGTCAGCGGTAGCCAGATGTTCGAAGAACATCATATTTATGATCCCTAATGCTAGAGTCTCTGCTAGAATTCTCTGCGCTAACTCATCATTCGGTTCATTCTCCAGCATGAGCTCCACTGGTTCAGAGTAAGAGATAGACTTTCCTTGCCGAAAGCCTTTTCTATACGTTTAGGTCGACGGCTCTTCTCGTAGCTATAGCCGAAGAGAAACTGAGGTTCATCCTAGAGCTCTACCAGAAGTACCGAGGAAAACTGAGGGGAAAGCCTCGGTTCTAACCATGGGGGAACTTCCCTTCGAATCAGAGAAGCGATCCCTAACAGCGGAGATTAACGAAGCCGAGTTCTACACATCCTTGACACGATTCACCCCTAGCTTAGAAAACTTGCAAGAACTGTTTTAGGCATATAACCCTGAAAATCCTTGATTTAGCGGAAGTTCTAGAAAACTTGTCAAACCTTAATTACGTATTAGGTGCCCTTTACTTCTGGCTTAAGCATACCTAAGGTGAAAAACTGGGAATCTACGGTTCCCGGTGTACCTTCTTTTCAGTGAAGGATTGTTTAATATACGGGGATTGAGAGATATCCTAAGGACAATTGTCACACATCAGCTTAGCCATCTCGTTAGTTCTCCATTCATTTTCCTTTAAAAAAGGAGGAGTATATGCCAATTAAGGATGCTGTGAGAGGCTATTCACAAGTTTAATCTTTGTTGAAGAATGAAACCGCGTATTTATCCCATCAGTCTTCTTTTGTTTTTCGCCCAGTATATCATCATATTGAAGATGACATCCACCGTTCTGTCAATAGCATCCTCCGGCATTCCAGGGACAGCTGGTTCCGAAATCATCTTTACACGATAGTAATTCTCCTTGGGATCTTTAGTTATAATTAGACTGTTTTTGGTTTCTCTTTTTCGCCCGGAGACTTCGAAATGATAATTAAACTTGATCGTTCGAACGAGTTCCCCTTTAACGTTTTCGATCTCCGGCATCTCCTCAACATTCTCAACTCTCTCCGTGTATCCACTTTTCAGTTCATCCAGACGATTTAGGATGAAACCTACGAAAAATTCTATCTCGTTGGGGCTGACCTTTACAGGCATACTATATTCCTTCGCCTGATACACCTTGAATATTTCCTCTCTACGTTCTTTTGCCTCTTTCTCACGTAGCTTATGCTTCCTAACCTTTGAAGGTGTATAGGTTCTAACTGCCAAGATCGCAGGTCTTATTGCGGATGCTACGGAGGCCGCTATGGCTATTGCGAATCCAATAGCACTCCACCACCACTCTAGTTTCTCACGGACCATAAGATCTTGATTGAATAGCACTGCGATTCTATAAAATCCGAGGCCGAATAAGTAACCTAAGCTGCCTCCGACCATGCCGAGAATAACAGCTTCAGCTACGAAGAGCAGTCCTATATGGGTTGGATTTAGCCCCAGCACTAGAAGGGTTCTGAGCTCTTTTCTCCGCTCATAGACGCTGTTCAACATAACCATACCAACATTTAAGCCAGCCATAACTAGAGGAAGAAGAAGTTCAGCTGCACCTTTGACCTCGACGTATGAGCCCGTATGGAAGTACCTGATACCCTCCCCTGAGGAGACGAAAACATCATAATTAAAAACTAGTACGAGAGGTCTAACGATGGAGTCTATATCTCCTGTTTCTTCGGTTTGAAAAGCTATCTCTGAAGGCACGGCGAACTGCGGTGCCCCTTGAGGATTCAACATGTTTGCAATTTTCTGAAGATTCGCGGCAGCTCTCCAATTCATGATGATAAATTCTGTACTGTTGCAGAGCCTTGAAGAGCCGTCGGGGAGCACACGTGCAGGACCGTATGGCTTCCCATCTAAATCAAGAAGATTCGCATATTCTTCGCTGTCAAATATTCCTCTAACGGTGAAGTTACCTGAAACTCTGGAGATGCCATGTATGCTTAAAGATACTATATCATTAATTTTTACGTTCAAGATGTCGGCTAGTTCTGGACTTATTAATATCTCGTTTTCACCGTCTTCGCTTAGAAACATTCCTTCCCTGATGATTTTGTTTATAGGAACATAGATTGTTTCATTAGCGGGGTCTATGCCAAGGATTCCGTAAATCAAAGCTTTATGCTTCGATTTTGGATTCCTAAGCGTAGCGACAGGGTCAGAACTCGGGAGATTTTCAATTCTGGGAGCTACATTTTTAATACTTATTATCTTTGAAAGGATCTTTGGGTCTTCCGTTCCCAGCGGTATAAAGAGGAGAGATGTTTTATTCATCATGCGTTTCACGAGTATTCCGTCGGGTGAGGGGGATTTACTGATTTTATCGGAGACTACATCAAAGACTGTTCCGAAAGAGGTGAGGGAAGTGAACGCCAAGATGAGGATAATTATTGATAGTATTGTAAAGAAGCCCCGTATTTTCCTACGTCTTATCTGCCTCTTTCCCATGGAGAATATTACTGAGATAGCGCTTCTCCATGAGACTTCTCCCTCAACTGTTCTTTCTTTCCATACGCGTGGAATAACGAAGACGATGGCTAAAATAGATGGGAAGGAGACCGCGGCTGACGTAAGGAACAAGAGACTATTTTCAGCTATCACTATCTGAGCGCCGGGATACAAAATGTATAGAAGAAAACAAGAAAACAATATATATTATTATGCTCGAGATCAACTTTTTCTTTTCTTCCTCAAACAGGAAGAAAGCTAACACGACGCTGAATACCGCCATAATCGCTGAGAGATAAACTGCACTCGTTTTACTGATTAAACGCATATTTTGAAGCGTTTTGGAAACGAGATCCATCTGTTCAATCTCGGCTCGGAGAACCGACCAGATCTTCAGATAATCCTCTTCGCTCTTCGCACGTTTTAGAAGAGAAGATGCTTCCATAATTTTTTGCTTTGAGTCCGCCATCTTTCTTCTTTCATCGAATACCACAAAACCGATGCTTTGTGCCTCATCAACTTGAGAAGATATATCCGTAAACACCGCATCAGCGACGCTTAATCCTCTACTGAGGCTGTAATGAGAGATTTGGAGGGCGCACTTAGAGCCTTGAGGAAGATTAAAAGCTAGGGATCCATTATATAAGATTATATTCTCTTTAGTCAGGCGCCTCTGAATTCTTGAGAAAATCCAGATCTGAGCCTTTACGATTATCGGAGTGTCAGCTGGAATAATGATAAGCTTCTTGCTAAGCTCAAGAAACCATGCGTGAACGGAATATCCATACTCGTCTATCATATTAGGATCAAGGTTCAGTGGGGAGCCGTCTTCGTTCAGAACCTTAAGGAAGAATGCACGTTCTCCTCTAGGACTCGGAGATTGAACGAGATACCATGAACCCTCTAGTTCGATCAATGCGCCAGGAACTAGTGTGAAATCTACTTCATATTCTCCCCGAGATTTTATTTCAATTTTCTTAACTGATGGAACGTAATCCACAGTTTTTTGGGTAAAATTGCCTCTGTACGCATATATATAATATGTGTGCTCCAGCTTCAGAAGCGGTCCAGAAAACCTGTAGATCCCGTTCTCATCCGTGAAGCATATACGTAGCTGAAGCGTATTCAAGTCCCACATGACTATTGTCGCATTAGGAATAGGTTTACCTGTCTTGAAATCGACAACTTTGCCGCGAATACTTATTGCGGCAGGTGAAGCTGCATAACTATTTACAAGCGGCTGGAATAGCATCACCATCAGAAACATGAGGAATAGGCGATTTACAGCTTTCAATAGGTATAGCCTCCAAGATTTCAATGAAAGAATATAAGAAATAAGATTTATACTTTTTCATTCATGGCCCTGCCTGAAACAAGATTTCATCACCGCTACAAGGCATCACATATCATTTTAGGCAAAGAGAAAGGTGAGCTCGCGGATCCTCCTCAACATCATTGTAGCCTTC
>PIYH01000010.1:0-20302 GCA_003601695.1 Candidatus Bathyarchaeota archaeon | reverse complement strand
TATGTGCTGAGGTTTCTTAAATTTCGAAAATCTTTAAATACCGCTAAAACTTCTTCTGTCTTGTAAAAATGGCTGATGGATAAAAAGCAGGATAGGTCTTGAATAGTAGTATCCAAGGAAGCGATAAGTCAAAAGTGACTAATAAAATATTGGGGGAGTGAAATATCCGGAGGCCTTATAGAATTTCAATCCTTTTCTTATTCGTGATTCTTTTAGCTGAGGCCTCTATTGATGAAGTCAAAGCTCAGGAAAAGCCGAGTGTGGCGGGAACCGTTCTCGATGAGAATGGAAATCCCCTCAGCGGAGCAAATGTGACGATACTAACTTATCATTGGAGACGTTTCGTGAAGAGAGTAAAAACAGACTCCGCGGGGAGATTCCATACATCAGTTGATAAAGAAGGATCATACCTGATCTATGTCACATATGATGATAGAAGAACACCTGGAATGGATTATGTTCCGGAGAGATGGCGCACATGGCTGTCTTCAAACTCTATTTCTTCACGTCGATTCATTCTTGGAAAGGGGGCATCAATATACTTGGATGGACAGATCAGATATATTGAAACAAACAAGGTGGCCTATAGCTATCGATTCACAGTTTTGGGAACTAAAGGCGGTGAAAGTTACTGGACTGGACCTATTAAGGAATATGGAAGTTACTCAGATCTTTTCGAGCATCTCGGCTTCGATGAAAGATTGGTTGTGGTTCCAGCCGACACTGAGGTTAAGATCCAGGTTAAGGCGTACTTCCCTCAAAAATATTCTCAGACATTCATATTGGCGGGAAAAACGGGCTACTTTAAGTTATCGCAAGGCGAGGTTCTACATATCGATGTTAGAGAACATAATATTTTGTCGAATACTGAGTATGTAAAGGAAATATTGAGCTCCGGCTTTTCTCTTCTTTACGATTGCCTAACGGCTGGTTTTCTAGTTGAGATAGAGAAGGAAAGTCTACTGGATGCTTATAATTTAGTTAAGGAATCTTCAATTTTGTTGAGGGAGGGATTTTTAGATCAGTCATTCGCAAAGCTGCGAAGCGCATATATAATAGCAACGGGAACTAAAAGCACACTTGAGGGTTTGATTGAGTCAAGTTCAAATTCTCTCCTTCCATTGCTTTTCTTGTTCCTGTTTATCGCCTTCGCATCAGCCTCTCTCATGGCGGAGGGATCCGCCCGTTTGGAGATAGCAGTGAATAACAGAAAGCTTTTGATTCCAATCACCTCCCTTGCGGGGGCAATATTGTATATCTTCTTGGTTACGCTATTTTACTTAGTCTTTCCAGGATGCCATCTGATTCCTCAATCAACATACATAGTTATGAGCGCTTTCACCTTCATAATAGGGAAGATCGTATCGTTACTTTTCATCAGATTCTCTCGGAAAGAAGAAAGAGGCAAATCAATACAATTCAAAAGTGCGATTGCCGCGGCATTCTTAATGGGCAGTCGGAACTTGAGGAGGAGGAGAATGAGGACGCTGATGAATATATTCAGCGTGATCATGCTTGTCTTCGGATTCATAACTCTAACCTCAATATCCCCTGGATACGGATTATGGAAGAGAGAATTGAGACCCACTATACCTGTAGATGCTCTGCTGATTAAAGATGAGCCTTTAGGAGGAGAACCAGGATCCTTTGTTTCCATACCTGAATCATTCATGGAGTGGATAAAATCCTATCCGAATATCACGTTGATTTCGCCAAAAGCAGAGAATAGTCCAGTCACGTTAGGGAGCTCTCTTGGGCGTTTATATTCGGAGAGTGGAGAATCAACGAATGTTCTAGGCATCATCGGCATAATCCCGAGTAAGGAAGCAAAAATTACAGGCATTAACCGTGTGGTAACTAATGGAAGCTATCTAGAGGATGATGATCTTGAAGGCATCATCGTAAGCTCCTCTCTGCACGAATCACTGAACGTTTATGTAGGGGATAATCTTTATGGATTTGGGCGTAAATTTGTCATCCGAGGTTTCTTTGACGATGACGCTATGAAAAAACTTGTAGATATTAACGGCTTATCATTTCTGCCCTATTATATCGTAAAGGGAGATTTCATCCCATGTCCAGTAACCCACGCCATCATTGTGAATTATGAAGTGGCGCTTACTTTACCTCAGGTATCTATTTCACGCGTAGCCGTTCAACTCGATAACGAAGAAAACTATGAATCCCTAGCGGAAATAGTTGCGCTTACTTATGAGTATAACACCTACGTGTCGCATCCAGGATCCTTAACTCTGCATTCTTTAGGGAGCTATATTGAGGCGCAGGGAGTTGAACTCGTCTTTCCTCTCATGATTCTAGTCATACTGAATATAGGAATGTCAATGTTCGCCGCGGTGAATGAGCGTAGAAATGAAATAGCCGCTCTATCTTCGTTAGGACTAAATCCGACACATATAGCTACACTCTTCGTTGCGGAGGCATTGATCATCGGTTTTATTGGCGGAGGATTCGGCTACCTATTTGGAATATCTGGTTATCGAATAGCCGCTCTATTGGGCGGGTTTCAAGTGCGAGAGAAAGTCTCGGCTGATTGGGGAATTATTTCTATCCTTCTTTCAGGGTTTACGGCTGCTATCGCTTCTTTGATCCCTGCATTGCGATCCTCTGTTATCGTCACTCCTTCGTTACTTAGGAAATGGAGAATCGAAGATGAAAGTATAATAAGAGCTGATAAGCCTCAAGTTCTACATTTGCCTCTCAGGCTGACGGCTAAAGAGCTTGAACCATTCATCGCGTTTGTGACTAAGCGATTACGTGCACGTGAAGTAAAGATTAAGGAGGAACCTTCTAAAGGCGGGGTTATAAGAAAGATCAGCTTTGCGTATGATCTTCCAGAGATCGGTTGGACGGAGAATGAAATAATCATTCAACCTGAAGTGGAAGGATACAGTCTGAAGATGATGTGTAGCTCACATGGCTTATCCTCTCATCCAGTGGAAGCTATCCGCAAGACCGCTTCACATGTGAGGAATGTACTTCTCGAATGGAGCGCGATGACGTGTGAGATTGCCACATCGTTTGATCCCTACCTAAGCAAGCTTTACAACCTAGTTAACGTATACAATCCAACTACACTATATCTGATATCGCCTTACCCAGACGTTCATAAAAAAATTGATGAGTTTAAAGAGGAGCTAATTCTGAGGGGTATTCGACCGCCTAAGTTCTTCGTTGCCAACGTTGATACGACTGATTTGGAGCAGACAATAAAGACTGTTAAAGAAATGGTCTCAAGAGCAAATGTAGTCTGTGTTTCAGGAGAAGATGCTACGCTATGCTCAGCCTTAGCTATGGAGGCTGTTAAACAGAACAAGACTGTATGCTACGTTATTGATGATAGACCGATTGAGGAACGTATAAGAGATCCGTTTAAGGATTTAGAGATCATAAGCTCCCTTACCTAATGTTTTGCATTTTAGTATAAGAGAAGTTAATGAGGAGAAAGGTTTCTGATCCGTGAATCTTAATAGTTCTTAGGGAAACCTAAATATGGTGGATTTAAGGATAGGAATGGTGGTGTGTTCTGATGGGGAAATCCTTTAAGGAATTATTTCCGCTTCTCTCGGAGATGCTTAAAGGAGAGAAGATATGTGAGACTGTTTATGAAATATGGAAGAACGATAGATGGTTCGACTTCTCCGGGTTCTCCAAAACTGCCGATTACTGCGCTGAGAGACTTAGGAAGGCTGGCTTAGAGGTTGAGGTCTTAGAGGTTCCGGCGGATGGGAGAACGAAATTCGGCGATTGGGTGATGCCTGAAGCCTGGGATGTGGAAGACGCTACTCTCGAACTGATAGAACCTGAAGAGCACAGGAGAATTCTAGCTAGATATAAGGAGATACCTCAAAGCCTGATCATGCATAGTGCTCCAACCCCAAAGGAGGGTGTAGAAGCTGAAATTGTTTACGTCGAGGATGCTGATAAGCCGGAGAGCTATGAAGGATTAGATCTTAAGGGTAAAATCATCTTGACAGATAAACCAGCCCCCTCAGTGGAGCCATACGCTATAGAGCACGGAGCCATAGGCATAGCATCGTATAAGTACGGTGGACATGGCGTTAAGGCGCCGTCAGAATCTGTTGCGTGGGAGAACGCTTGCTTCCTACCTTGTAACGCTAATAAACTCTTCGGCTTCAGTCTCTCTCCGGAGACGGGTACATGGCTGAAAAATCTAGTTCTAGAGTTGGCAGCGAAGGATGCTAAGGTTAAAGTTAAAGCCATCGTTAAGTCGAAACTTTACAGGGGCTCCTTCAAGGTTGTTTCAGCCCTCATACCTGGAATCACTGAAGAAGAGATATGGGCAATAGGTCACCTCTATGAGCCGGGAGCTAACGATAATGCTTCAGGAAGCGGCGCGATGATCGAGGTGGCGGAGGGCATTAAAAGGCTTATAGAAGAGGGGAAGCTGCCGAAGCCTAAGCGGGGTTTAAGGTTCATCTTCACCTTTGAATGTTATGGCACCATGGCTTATATGCTGAGGCATAGGGGCATCGAATCTAGAGTTGTAGCAGGCATAAATGCAGATATGATAGGCGGCAACCAAGAGAAATGCAAAAGCATGCTTAGGATATGTGAGAATCCACATGTATCTTTATCGTTCACTGATGCTTTGGCTATAGGACTTGCGAGGGATATTCTGGGCGAAGATGTGAAGTGGCGCATATCCAGTTACATACTAGATGATAATTTGATAGCGGATCCATGCTTCGGAATACCGACGCCCTCCATCATCGGCATTCCAGACCGCTTCTGGCACACTTCGAAGGATACTCCTAAAATACTCGACAGAAATCTTCTTTTTAAAACGAGCTGTTTCATAGCCTCCTATATGCTCTTCATAGCCTACGCGTCGTTGGAGGATGCCATATGGCTTCTGGAGGAAACTTATAGGCTGGTGGAGTCTAAAGTACTTAAGGAAGCCAGCCGCATAATATCTGCTATTCACAGTCTGCGTGAAGAAGGCAGGGACGATCTGAGGAAGAGCTTAATAAGGATGGTTATGGAGTTTCAGAGCAAGCTTTCATGCTGGAGAGAAGTTGGTGATAACGCCTTAAAGAGCGTGCTTAGATTAGCCTCTACTGAGGAGGAGGCTTCCTCTCTTAGAGAAGCTTTGGATAGTGTTAGGGAAAGGCTGGATTCGAGGATGAGAACCGAGGAGGAAGCCGTAAATGGATTCATCGACCGGCTTGTTAAGATTAAAGGCCTAGGAAAGATAATTCTAGAATCCAAGCTCTCTGGGGAGGAGGAGATAGCCTCCGGCATCGTTCCGGAAAGGCTCATAGTGGGCACGTTAACGTTCAAGGATCTTCCAGAAGACCTTAGAAGGGAATGTAGGTGGGAACCGGCTTATTCCAGCAGCCTCAACATACCTTTATTCTGGATAGATGGGAGGAGAAGCCTGCTTGAGATACATCGACACGTCGTAAATGAGGTTGGAAAATTTGATCTTAAAGAACTTATCAGATACTTCCGGTTCTTGGAAAAGGCTGGATACGTGATTTTAAAGCGGAAACATATTAAAAACAGAGGGACTAGTAGGGTAGGATCCATATCGAGTTCATTATGAGAGTTACGCTGATGCCGATTATGGCTGCGATGCTGTATCCTATCATTATCCCCGCTGCAAGCATCTGCTTCCTTTCTTCAAACCATTTTTTGCCGAGAAGCTTGCAGAGCACCATTCTGATCACGAGGCCTATTCCATACGTTACTGCGTAGGGTGTAAAAGTAACTGTGCCTGCAACTATAGCGATGAAGGGCACTATAGTGTTTAGCCTAGTTAATTCGAACACTGACGCCAACGCGAATCCGATGATGAAGGAGCCGGCGAGCCAGTCCGGTCTGAATAATCCGCGTTGTAAGCCTCTGATCCATAGGCATTCATTAACCGCGGAGATCGGCCAGAATATTTCTGCCCCTGGATATCTGCCGGAAGGTATGGGAGCTATAGACCAGAATAGCTGTACGTAGGCGAATCCCACTAGAACTCCTACGGGGAGGAAGAGCCACCACATCTTTAGAAAGCTTAACACATCCGTTTCGGTTAAGTCGCATACCTTTAATTGGCTTAGAGTTCCGGCCGCTCCGCTTCTCCATGGTGTAGGTACAAACCAGACGTCGATTCCTTGATATCCGCTCGACCAGTAGACTAGACGCATAAGGTTCCCTGACTGTCCAGATGCGAATGTTATACCAGTCTCTCCGAGCATCCTTCCATCAATTAGCACTAGGGCTACGGGAACGGCTATTATAAGGGGAAGAATCATCCAGAGGGGGAATTTAGGTGTGAGGATGACGTACCAGAGGATGCTGAGCGCCCACATTACGAGGAGAGGAATCAGAAACCACTTCCAAAGCGGGAAGCGCTCCCGCCTACTTACGGTGGCACTTCTAGTGGTGAACGATTTTTTAGACATTCTACGGATATATCTTGCTATGACTGGCACTATGCCTCCGGCCATTCCAAGACCCATTATAGGGGCTCCCCAGAAATAGAGGGTGCATCTCTGCAGGGCCATCTGCATCGACATGCCTGGAACATACCATGGCTTCAATGCTAAGTTGTAGGCGACGGTTAACCAGTTTCCTATGAAGTATACGCTGAAGGATCCGATGATTATTCCGATAATGGTTGGTATAGGGAGGACGAAGGATCCGGCGATGGGTCCGAGACCTGTTGCCACTCCGATTAGTGCTCCTGGAAGCACACCTGCTAGACTTTTTGATAAGTCAACCCATGGAACAGGGATTATGGTGAGAGTAACACCTGCGTAGGCTTTTACTAGGAATGGAAGAGCGAAAAGCACAAATCCGTATACGAAGCTTATCATGGATGTGAGAAAGAGTATCCATATTCCTTCTCTATCCCTTTTTTCTGTCAGGGTTATAATTGCCCTTGCAGAGACCTGCTGCAGGGGGAAAGGTAAGTTCTCTTCTATTATGAATAATCTTCGAGCGAAGAATGCGAGTCCCCAAACACATAGGGAGGTAACGATTAATTCTGTGAAGTACACTAAGAAGGGCGGGGTCCAGGCTGGATGGAAGAATGTTCTTAGTTCGTAGACCCCGGTTGTGGGATCGGGAGCATACCATGTCGGTATCTGCTCGCTTATGCCGAAGAGTCTAGCTATATCTGACGTTCTGAAGTATCCTCTATAGACCATTCCAAGGGGAATGAATAGCTCAGCGCTAGAAAGTATGAAGATCATGGTTGCCTCCTGCTTTGTAACCTTGTAGCCTAGGACTCTTCCCAATTCGACGAAGAGGATGACCGTGAACCAGGATACGGGAATCCCTCCTGTGCCCATCATTAGCTGCAGATAGAGGATTGCCGGTATGAAGACGAATATGGCGTATAAAACTGCGAGGGATGATACGAATGAAAAACCCGACTTGGGCTCCGCTTTTCTCTCTTTCATCATCAGCTTATCCCCTTCACATTATGGATAAAGTATTTTAGTAATTTAACACTTAAGTTTTACGACGGAATCTCTCTTAAAAGTGTTCTAAAAGACCCATTAATTATTATTTCTCAATAATAAAAAAGGGAATGTTTAGATTTTTTATCCTCGCCACCACAGAACTCGCCATACCCAGTTGTTGACTACAGAGAAAAGGCTGGTTCCATAATAGCTGAATAGGAGGCCTACACAGAGTGGTTTCACATATTTATCGAAGAATTCCACTCTTGTGAATCTCACTATGAGTAGCTTGATGATCCATGCGATGATGAACGGCAACCAGAGGAGTAGTTGCCTCACTCCGAGGAGGAGGACGGTTCCAGCTGGGTTTACTCTGAACCATACGAGCTTAGCCCTCAGAAGGTATAGGGCAAGTCCATAGACGAAGCCGAGTATTATGGAGTTCAGTGTGCGCATTACGCCCGTCATGTCTGTCGGCACTTCCACTCGTCCCCACCACTTCTCTTCGTAGAAGAATCCCCAGAGCCAGTCCTGACTCGCCATGCTCATAACTCTCCGCGCGGGCGATCCGGGTTCGAAGTTTATCACATGTATCGTGTATATTGTTCCTATAAAGGCCGCGAATATTGAGACTAGGCCAGCGATTACAACAGCCTTAAACAGGTCTTTCATGTCCGTCTTTGTCTCATGTCCAACCTTCCACATCAGCAGAGAAGTCAGCAGAAACGCTGAGAGCTGCATACCCATCGTCGGTTCACCCCAGCCTGCATAAGTTAGATAGTAGCCTGTTGCAGCCGTATGGTAATCCGTTGCCATCGGGTTAATGAATGCATATATGAGCAACGCTGTGATTGGAAGCATTATCCAGTGCTGTGAGCCGTCTATCCATGCTCCGATGTGACCCCACCATACAGGGTGGCCTCCGCCTTCCGCAACAACTCTTACGCCGGCTGTTAAGTAGATCATCAGGAAGAAGACGAATAGGACGGCGATCACTGGTGGTAGTCCAAGCCATATCCATCCAGCTATGTATATGATAGAAGACAGTATAAATCCCCACCATATGTACCGGTAGGGTATCGGCGATTCAGCGTCGAGTTCCGGATCAGGCCTCGAGATCGCTCCGAAGAGCCTACTCACGTAGCTCCTATTTACCCATAGTGGATATAGGAATATTGCGAAGAGGATGCCCATTGAAACTCCACTGTAGTAGTTTGCGAAGGCAGAGGATAGACCTTGATACTGCAGGGATGACCATGCGCCCCATGATCCCGTTCCAGTTGGGAACGGCGGAAGAGCGCCGGCGGCTGTCTGGATCGCAAGTGAAATGACTACTAGAACTATCCAGCCTAGCACCGCTCCGTTTAGTACGTCAGTAGGCATCAGCAACATGAAAGCCACCAGAATGATATTACTGTAGAGATTGCTGTATGATAATGGAACCCAGGGGAGAAGACCTAGACTTGTCAGATCTCTTCCTCCCACGTTTAGTGGGGCCCAAGCGGCCCTAATCGGCGCAAGCGCGTCACTGAATGCTCTTGCACCAGCAGGGCTTCCCGCCCATATCTCGAAGATCCCCAGCCAAGTCGGGAGCCTCAGCAAGAGCATGATGACCCAGCCTATCCAGAAAAACTTCATCTTAAAGATGCCTAATGGCCTATTTTCCGGCTCAGCAACCTTCACTAGCTCTGTTTGGAGAGTTGCGAAAGGAAACGGCAATGCTTCTCTTACAACGAAGGAGTGACGCAGTAATAATCCAAGAAAGATCGAAGACATGCACATGCCTATCATTAATGTGAGGCCCCATCCCAGCGGCTCCGCGAAGGCGCCCCAGTTTATGCTCCATGTGGAAGTTAGGAATGTGGACTCTATAATCGACATGTCCGTGGGACCCCAGTGCCACGCGGGCACCAAGTTCAAAACATCGGCTTCGTTTATTGCGAAGCTTGGACCAATATACAGTGCGCCGGTTACAAAGTTAGCGGTCCAAGGAATGGCTGACCAAGCAATCCCCACAAAGACCATTGCGAATATTACAGTCAGCTCTTGTATGCTGAAGAGTCCTGGCTTAGCTGCGTTCAGTAACGCTGCGACTATTGAAACCCAGAATATAATTGACAATGGTAGGAAATAGCCTGGACGGGTAAGTCCACCGTAGCCGCGAAGTGGAACAAGAAAAACCGCTTGCAATACTACGATTACCAACCCGATAATCAATGCCTTCGGCGTTAAACCTTTACGAACCTCTACTTCTTCCGACAACGTATTTCCCCAGAGAAAAAATATTAAATCATTCCCTTTTTAAGGTTTTTGATACATATAGAAACTATGGAATCTTTATGTCAGCTTTCGGTTACTTCCTTGAATCTTCTTGTGTATTTTTCTTTCTCTTTCTGTGGAAGACCTCTCCAAACGAGCATCTGCTTCCTGAACAAGTCGAGGAAGAGTCCATTGATTCTTTGCCATTCAGAAGTAGTCCCTGAGATTCTGTTTAACTCAACGGTCATTCCCCACCTGCCCTCTCTTAGCATAAAGTTGATGCTTACATCTTGACTTACAGCCGCTTCATATGGGAAGAGCCTCGCTCTCATCTTTAGGATATATGCACGTGTACCAGCAACTTCCGCACTTTCTATTCTCAAGTCGCTGACCTTAAACTCTGGAGGCCGTTCCCCTATGTGTGCCTGGGCATACTCGTGGAGATAAGCCATGATTCCTTTAACTTCCTCCTCTGTCGTAGCGAAGAATGGATACGGTATGGTCCAGTGGTCTCCCACTGGGGATGTTGGGATCCTCCACACACGCTCTAAGCTTGGAACTACGCTTTTAGATGCCTTATACATCGGATAGAGAGTCGAGATGATCATGGAGGCCATGCTTAGGAGCAGTGCATTTACGACCTGTGATGAACCGAAATTCTGGATGAGGGTTCCCGGATAGAAGAATGATACTACATGGTTGATGGCTAAGGCTAGAATGTATCCTAGGATGCCGCCTACTATCGCGTATACGCATGCCTCCGCGAAGAACATGAAGGCCGTATGCATGGGGCTGAGGCCTACCGTTCCATATATGGATATCTCACGTGCACGTTCATGAACGTTCCCTAACATGATATCCAGGATCGAGAAGAAGAGGATTACCCATAAGACGATTTGAGACTCTATTCCAAACGCTGATATACTCATGCTTGCTGTTCGAATCCACGTTTGGTCGCCTATGCTATAGTATATTGGAAGATCGGTGAAGAAATTGAAGATCTCCTCTGACAAGCTTTCGATGATCTTTGGATCCTTTGGAACGATCGATACACTGGCTATCTCTCCTCCAACGGAGATGCAGAATCTATATGGCACTATAGCTACGCCTTCACTGAGAGATTTGACTAGTAGATGAACGTTATATGGATTCTCCTCTCTCCAATTCATCTTTATCGGAGTTATGCCTTCTCCGTCTATGTCAACCAAGCTATCCATCGCATTACTGATTATGCCTACCAAAGTAAGGTTTAAACCAGCTATTCTCACAGTATCTCTAAGCTTAAGATCCAGCTTCTTAACCGCATCCTCGCTTAGAATACATGCGTGAAGATCTGTTGGGAGAAACCATCTTCCCTCAACGATGAGCTTGTCGATTTTTGTAACGTTTGCCTCCTGCGGGGTTAGACCCAGCAACGCTTGCGCTACGATGGATTCATTGTTAACTGGATTGTAAACTGGCCAGCCAGCCCTATAATCTGTATAGGAACTGTAATCGCTATATGCCCATGCTCTAGGGGCGACCGTCGCTATCTTTCCATACTTATTAGTGAGGTAGTCAATTATGGAGTCTCCTAGTTCCGGATGTCCCTCCCCCCAAGAAGGCCTATGTATATATATGCCTTGATAGGTTGGGGTTTCACCCGTCGGCGCTGACTTTACGACCGAGAACCGTTCAATCGACGCTAGATTCACAAACGCTATAATCAAGCATAACATTGAAAAGAAGACCAAGGATGTTCTAAGCTTTCGGCGACGCATATTCTCAACGCCTAGAACAAATGACCATACTGCTATTGCGCCGCGGCCTACTCTTGCCTCGTGTTCTCCAGAGAGTTTTATTCTGAGCGCCCTCATGTACTCTAGAACTTGGTTGATAGCTATCGCTAGTATCGGGAGTGTTAGTATTAATATTGAGAAGCCTAAGACGATCATGACTGGGCTTACAGCGAAGCTGAAGCCTGGATGTATGAAGTAGAAGGAAGCAAGAGTGACCGCGAAGATCGCTAATAAAACGGGAATTTTCTTTCTACCTGGGACATTTACAACGAGCTTTTCGAAGAGGAGAGCGAACGGTATTAGAAAGACCGCTAGAATCGGAACAGTCGACGCGGCGTCCTCTATCTTCGGCCTCGTGTAGAGATATACATTTCTAGCTAACCGCCAAGCGAGAGAGGAACATTCAAAAGCCTTTGAGTAATTGTTTCTTTTAATCTCTTCCTCTGCTTCGCGGATGAGCCTCCCAACTTTTTCATGAATAAAGTATTCTTCTTTTTGAAGTTCCCGCTTATCTATCTTTGATAATATTTCGAAGCGAGCTTCTGATGTGTAGTAGAGATTCTTCGCGTAATGGAGATTTGTATGCGTTAAGATTAATTGCTGATTTGGCTTAATGAAGTATCCTCTACCATCCGGATAATCATCGGAAGCGTTAATTAGGAAGGCAAGCGGATACCTCAACCCTCCGGGCGATCTTAAAACAAGCTCGTAACGATCGTTTGGGGGAACAAGTACCATTGAGATTGAATACTTATCGCTCTCCAGAACAAACCTTCCATAGCTCTCTGGAAGGATATGTGAGTCCATCTTGTAAGGGTCAACCATGAGGGTGTAAACCACACGTTGACGCCCAGGAGCTCCTCTTCCAGCTGCTGCTCCTTCAGCTCCGCCAGCGGCGGTTGCGGCTCCAGCTGATTCTGCGGCTCTGGGTGGAGCTAGAGTGGCCGGGTTAACGTTATCGAATAGGATAATCGGGGATGCTTTAAAGACAACCGTGTATCCCATATCTTGAACCATTGGTGTCATCCATGCATATGCTACGACGAGTTTTTCAGGCGCGAAGGTGTGGAGGCCGAAGTCCGGGGCATAGATTATCATGCCCGTAGACTGATTGAAAACGAATGCGTCTTGCCTAAATGAAGCGCTTTCAGGTCCAGGAGAAACTCCCCAAACCTCAAAATATCCATTCTCATCGGCCATTAACCACCAGATAAAGTTTTCACTCGCAGGGGAACCGTATATTCCTTGCAGTCGGATGAGGGCGTTTGGGACATTATCGTACCAGGCCTTCGTCCTATTCCACACTCCAACTCTACCCCATAGTTTCTGCCAGTTTTGAGTAGGCGCGTTTAGCGATACATTGTATTGGGGGTCTGTGTAATGATAGTTAGGTGGGAATGTAGCGAGTGGGCCTGGAGTATATTCCGGCGGTTTCCAGAATCTCTCCGGTTCGGTGCCGAGGATGTATAGGAGATTCTCGTATATTATCTCCTTTGGTAAGGTTAGAAGCTTCTTCAGCTCGCAGTATAACAATTCAATTTGAGGCCTTAAGTTTTCAAAATTGATGTGGTCGATGGTGTCATACGGTCTGTTATAGTAGGGTTTTGGATCATACGCTGTGAAGAATGTCCAGGCTTGAGCGCCTAAGGCAAGCAAGATTTCGCTTTCAAAGATGAAGGCGCCGGATTCAGGTCTGGTATAAAAGGAGCGTACACGTGGTATATTGAAGATTCCAGCTGCCCTTTCAAGCTCGCCAGTTGTTGTGTCCATATAAACCTCATAAGCTCTTCCAGCGGGCTTCTGAGCATTGATCTCTTGAATAATCTTGCCTACAAAAACCATGAAGTACGCTTGGTTTGTAGGGCCATATGTGCCATATGTGTACATGCCTCGTAGGAAATCTCCCATCCAGCTTTGATAAACAGCATCGCTACCCGTGGATGGTTCTATATGTATACTGTAAAGGATATTTGTTCCAATCCATCTTTTTGTGAGGTTCGTGGCAGGCCAAATATACTCCTGCGCAAAGAACTGCGCTCCCCTTAAACCTTGATGGTGACCCGAATACGCAAGGAAGATAACGGTATATTTGGGTCTATTCTCCGGCTTCGAGAGCCACTTAGCTAATTCTAGGAGAACCGATATTCCTATGCTTTCCTCCGCTCCAGGCGCGAGAGAAGGGCAGACTGAACCTGAATCAAAATAGGCCGTTAAGAGAACCGATCTATTCGGATACTCCGTGCCAGGTATAAAGCCCATTACATTTACAGCCTTCACTCTCTCCCAGTAAGTATTCGCTTTAACAGTCACCCTTTCTCCCACATGTTCAAGCAATAAGCGTCCCTGCGGAGCATAGAACCTCGGGAAAGTGAATGGAACATCAACTCTTTCGGGGACAAAATATGTTGGCATAAAAGCCGGAGGTAGAAAGATTACTGCTTTGGCTCCAAGCCTCGCAGCTACCAACCAGTTGTTTTCGGACTCCCAATCCATAAGAACTATACTACCCTTAACAGGTAGCCCGTCAAAGTCCCGGAGTCTCCCCCTATGGGCATATATCAGAGTGCCTGTTATTCCCTCCGGCGGAGTTGTGGATGGAGCTCCAAAGTTAGGCTTCATAGGATAAATTCTGAAAGTTTCGTTTGTAGAGAGAAATGTGATATTCGCCCCGTGGTCTATGCATTCTGGTATTATGAAGTATTCATAAGTGACATTCACTAAGCCATACTCTTTAAACTTGTCGTGGATGTATCGTGCAGCTTCATATAAGCCGGGATATCCCGTTGAACGAGTCTCAAAGCTAGAGAAAAACTCGACGTGACGTTTTATGGCATCCATGTCAACTTCTTTTACAACGGAGCTATAATCTATAGGTTCAGAATAGACCGCCATATTTTGAGCAGCATACCCAGCTATGTATCTTGGCAAAACATTAATTAAGATGAGAATTGTTACTGCAATAAGGAGGAATCTAGTAGCCTTTTTAAACGTTCGTGATATTTGCATCAATATCACCATTCAACTTCAGGTTTTATGTTAGTGAACAATTATTAATATTTTTTCCCAAGAGAGACGCTTGCCGCACAATAATTTTTTCAGTTACATTCCGATCGCTTTAAATTGCAGATGATCATGTACGCGTCTGGACAGATCATGGTTGGTGTCTTCTCAAACTTGACCGCGTCTCCCTCAACCCTCATCTCGGGAAGTATCTAATTCTCAATCCGTCCATGCCCCTGTAATTGCCGAGGATTACGGGGTCTTAGGCCGCTGTAGATGTGAACGGGCGATCAGCCGTTTGCAAATTATAGTATTGATTAGGCATCCTCCTTGCATCCTGCCAGTTTTTACAGGTCTAATGATTCTGTCTTCCGATCTGGAAATGGGAAAGAAATATCTGTCGCCAATGTCAAATTTGAAACGGTCAAACTCATAATTCTTCTTTAAGGCTTCAAAGTTTTTCGCTGAACTATCTTTTAGCTTCGGGTTACTGATATGACTAAGTTCTCCTCAGACTACTCTTTTTTCTTATTTGAAGAGATCCTTTAATAAATTGATTAGATAATTCAGTCAAGTTTACCTGTCCAGCAGTAAAGACAGAGGTCTTCCTTCTTTAATCCCTTGTTGTTTGGGGATTCAATGATAGCTTTAACAAGGTTTTCTAAGGTCTGGAACTTTAGAGTTGTAAATCCTATCATTTCACGTATCTTTTCAATCATATTCTTATATTCTGAGCTCGTCGGATCTAAGTATCTTGTTATATCCCCTTTGATTTCGTCTATAGCCTTGTACGTGATAAGCTCCTCACGACTGCCTGAAAGGTCGAATATACAAGGATACATTTGAGGGGGAGACGCTATCCGTCCGTGAATCTCCTTCGGCTTATATGGCCATAGTTTCTCCTTTAATAAGCCCTTGAGCTGTGTGCCTCTCCTGATAGAATCGTCAACTAAAACTATGCTTTTTCCTCTTATCAACTGAGCGTTTGGGATCTGTTTATATTTGGCTATAATCTCCCTTTTTTCTGGGCTTGGAGGGATATAACTTCTACCCCATCCTGGAGTGTATTTGACTAGAGGACGTCTTAGAGGAGGCGTTGACCTAAAAATTTCCGTCACTGTTTTCTGCAGCTCATCTATGCTTATCTTGCCCTGCTTGAATTCTTCTATAGCCTTTTTAATCTTTTCTTCAGCTAGCTCCATTTTTCTCTTAACGTATCCTATTGCATGGGCAAATCCTGAATCGGCTATACCCAAAACGAGGTCGGCCCTTACATTATCTTCCTCAGCTAGGAAACTGCCGCATCTCTCCCTTACAACCTCCGCGTTCACGCCGTAGTAGTCAGATGTTGGAAAGCCGAAGTACACATGAAGAAAAGGACAGAACCTTTTTTTAAACTTCAAGTTTACTCTGGTTTTTAGGCCTGATTCACCAATTGAGATTATCTCTCGATGTTCTAAAAATTTGAAAACTTTGTATCCTAAGTTTGGAAAGGCGGAGGTTTCAGATGCAACTGCCCAGTCATCTCCCCTATTTCCAATGGCTAATGGGAAAGCGTCACCCGAGGCGTAGATGCTTCTTTCGTCCTGTGAAAGAAGTAAAAGCGAGATTGTTCCCTCAATTTTTTTATACATGCGTTTTATGCCTTCTACAATGTTTTCTCCTCTGCTTATCAGTTCACCTACAATTTCAGTCTGATTTGGAACAGTTCCTTCAGCCGTGGTTCTTGAGCTCCGAAATGTAGCCCCCGTTTCAATAAGCTCTTCATATAAGGATTTCGCGTTAGCGATTACGCCGACTGTGCAGAGAGCAAAGGCGCCGATTTTCGATTCAAACTTAAGCGGCTGTTTATCCTCAATATCGCTAATGACACCTATGCCTAGCTTTCCCCTAATTTTGCCATAGTTTTTCTGCATCTCAGACTTGAACTGACTGTTACTTATTTTACAGGATAAAATATTAATCTCCTCATCCAAATATGCCAATCCACCGATCTCTGTCCCCATATGAGAATGATAATCAACTCCAAAATACAGGTCTGAAGCAAGATTTTTCTTCGAGACCGCACCGAAGAGACCGCCCAACATCCTCAGCTCACTTGTTTAATCCTTAAGATATCATTACTTAAACGTTTTTGGAAAAATGTCAAATATTTCATTCATTTGAAATACGAAAAACAACTTTATAATCGTACCATTAGATAAAAAATCGGGCTAGAATTGCCACGTGATATTTGTTAACGAAAAATTCTTTACCCGCGTAAACTAATTCCTCCGACTTATGATTGTTTACTTAAATCCAAAAGTTTTCTTGTATTGCAGTAATTAACCATTTGACCATAATAGGATTCTGGAAACGCTACTTTGGATGCCTATAAGAAAGTCTATTTCTCCGCTGGGTCCAATATTCAGAATCTTCATAAGATAGAAGGGGGTTAAAGTATCTTTTGGCGGAAAATAAATGGGAAGTTAGTGGCGATTGAGAAGTGAAGGATGATCTAGAAAGGTGGCTGGGGGGGATTGGTGAAAGATTTCTGCGTAAAGTAGGTATTAGACGAGGACAAGTCGTTTTAGATTTTGGGTGCGGCTCAGGGAATTATGTGATTCCAGCCGCCAAGATCGTGGGATGCGAGGGCATAGTATACGCATTAGATAAGGATGCGAGGTCTCTAGATAAGTTAATGAAGAGGGCTAAGTTGGAGGGACTGAAAAACATAAGGAGGATGGATACCTCTGGGGAAGTAAAAATCAGACTAGGTGACAATTCTGTTGATGTTGTTCTACTCTATGATATCTTCTGGTACTTTCCACCTTGGGATTCTAAACTGATAGAATTATTAGCTGAGATTTATAGGATTTCGAAGCCTGAAGCATTGATTTCGATTCTCCCAAAACATGTCGATTCAGATATGCTTAAGGATAAGGTGGAAGAATCTGGCTTCAAACTAAAAGATAAAATTTCCGGAATAATAATCCACAGCGGCATGCTGGAGGAAGGATACGTGCTGAATTTCATAAAAAGGCATTCATTGCATTCCACTTAAATTCTGACTGGCATTAATTCAAGGTCTCGGTTATATTCTAGTTTCAAATTGTTAACATTAGATGTAACCTCATTTATTTTCCGCCTTTCTAATGCTTTTAACGTGAAGCCAGAAGTTTTGAAGATCATCTTACATCCAAAGGAATAATCCTCACTAAACCATCGCTATCATTTTTTATGCAACTATAGAAGAAATGGTTAATTTGATTTTTCCGAGTAGTCAGAAAGAAATAAATCTGTGCTATTGCACATATTAGCAGAATATAATTGTTTGAAGGCGAGCCGTACGTTTCCGACACATAAAGATTGTAGAAACTTCAGAAATGGAGTTTGCATGCTACTTGGAGTTCCAGTAAACCCCGATGGACCGGCATGTCCAAGATTCATAGCTAGAGAACCTACACTTTTTCGCTCCCAACAAGAATCTCTAACCACAAGTGCAAAATCGGAAGTGAACCTTGCAGAATTAAAGCGTAGACTTGACATGGCGGAGGTTGAACTCAGAAGGATCAAAGCCATGCTTAATAGGCTAAAATAAGCATCTAAGAGGACAATTGATCAAGAATATCTCAAAGAAAACATAACGTAGAGACATGTGATAAGGATTCGAAGTGACATGTCTAGAAGGTTCCCAGCATCCTCCACGGATAATAAATATAATTTCATCAAAAACCACACTAAAAGATTTATTCAATTGTTTCTCTAATTCAAATATTCAATGAAATCGTAAAAAATGCTTTATCGCTTCATTAATATTTGGAGGTGTAGGATTGGCTAGGTTAGTTGTTATAGGCGGCTCAGCCGCCGGCATGGCTGCGGCTGCTAAGGCTAAACGAGTTAATGAGAATCTTGAGGTTGTTGTGTTCGAGAGAAGCCGATATGTATCTTATGCTCCATGCGGCGTGCCATATTATATAGAAGGCCTTGTTCGGGATCTCAGCAGCTTAGTATATTATCCAGTCGAATACTTCAGGAGGAAGAGGAACATAGACGTGAGAGTCAGACATGAGGTTTTGGATGTCGATCCGAAAGCGAAGGAAGTTGTAGTGAAGAATCTCGATCGAGATGAAAATTTTGAGATGGAGTATGACTACTTGGTTCTTGCAACTGGGGGTAAGCCATCAATACCGGAGACGCTAAACCATAACGTTAAGGAAGTATTTACTCTCAGAACGTTGGAGGACGGTGAGAAGATCAAAAGAGCTTGCGAAAAAGCTGAGAAGATAGGCATAGTTGGAGGGGGATACATAGGACTCGAATTGACGGAGGCACTAATGAAGAAAGGCAAGAAGGTATTACTCTTTCAAAGATCATACCCGATGAGAAGGGCTTTAGACCCAGAGGTTTCTAATGATATAATCAAAGAATTGCAGAGACATAATGTGAATCTACACCTCGGCGAATCCTTCAGAGACGTTGAAAGTAAGAATAAGGCATTATGCGTCATCACTGATAAAAATGAATATCTAGTTGACATTCTCATTCTAGCAATGGGGGTCAAGCCTAACGTGGATCTAGCCGGAAGGATGGGTGTGAAGCTCGGCGTCACCGGAGCGATAAAAGTAAATGATAGAATGGAAACATCAGTAAAGGATGTATATGCAGCCGGAGACAATGTTGAGACGACGCATCTAGTATCCGGAAAACCCGTCTATTTCCCCTTTGCCCCAGCAGCTAATAAGATGGGTAGGGTTGCAGGAGACAATATCGCGGGGGGAAACAGCAGGTTCAGGGGGATTTTGGGAACAACCTTTACTAAAATATTCAATTTACACGTTGGGAGAACGGGGCTCTCGGCGTGGGAGGCTGAAGCGGCGGGATTCGACGCCGCGGCAGTAGATATTACCCACATAAGCAGAAGTCATTATTTTCCAAGAAAAGAAAGGATGCATATTAGATTGATAGCCGATCGAGAAAGCCAAAGAATTCTAGGAGGAGCTATAACTGGAAGAGAAGGAGTCGCTGGCAGAGTAAACACGTTAGCCGCCGCATTATGGGGCGGATTAACAGTTGAGGATCTAACTCAGCTCGACCTTGGATACGCGCCTCCATTCGCTCCAGTCTGGGATGGATTAATCATAGCAGCAAACGTCATGAAAAGAAAACTATAACATATAGACTTCATCATTCAGCTACTTATGTTACGGAACATGGGATAGAAAGAACTGAGATTTTGTCCTTCAAATCCATATCGAAACTCAAATTTTTGTATTAATTAATATAAAAAAATAGATAAAAAATAGATAAAGCAAGAATTCTAATCTAGAGTCTTTTCTCATATTTTTGGGCTACTTATAATCGCCTAAAAAGGCCAGAACCAGATTTATGGTACACTCCATCACTAGAAATAGAAAACGAGAATCGCAACCTTGAAGCGAAATGAAAAGCAAAGGAAAAGCCAAAAAACCAAACTTAAGCAATCTTTTTGTAAAATTTAGTCGAAAACAAACCTAAAACAATACAAGATTGGTAGCGAGGGCCGATTTGAACGACTTATCAAAAGTATATAAGTAAAATTAAACGACCCACCGCATTAATTACGTAATAAGTTACGTAAAAAGTAGGAGAAGAGTTTTAGTAAGTTAAGGGATTGTCTGTTTCTACATCTGTTTAAACTTCTTCCAAATATGCTTCCAGATTCACAGGATCAAATACTAATCTAAATCGATTATCAATTAGAAAGTCTACTCCAAGAATGCTCGGAAGAGATTGGGACAAACTTCTAGTCTTCATGTCTCTCTTTGTTGTTCTACAAGCATAAATCACAGGTAAAGTTCTATG
>PIYH01000083.1 GCA_003601695.1 Candidatus Bathyarchaeota archaeon | reverse complement strand
CACTCTGCTTCCTCCCATGCTTGGGCTACAGAATGACCTTTCTGCCAATGAAGCGAGCCGCATTGTTCTTCTCGCTCTTCGGATCATTAGCTGGAGGCTTTTCAATCTCAGCTCTATTGAGGATATACGATTTGATTTTGAAGGAACAAGTAAAGAATAGGAGACGCAGCTTCTATAGGTTTATCCTGTTGGCTCTTGTACTCTCATGCATTCTGACATCGATATTTATGCCGCTTGTACTATTCGTTAAGCCCTTCGAGGCGTCGCCGATCCCGCCTCGGGATGAGAACCTGGAGCGTGAGATAAGGATTGGTGAGAGAATAGGTGTGGATGGCGGCTACGGATTAAACTTGGTCTCTAACGTCTGGCAGTCGGGGGGAGGCTCAGTGGAGAGCATGTATGTACTAAACGAATTCGCATATATCTTCTGGTATTACATTATACACAGTCAAGAGAATGCATGCCTACCTTACTTCTCAAGGAATTATAACGTCAGGTACATCAAGGGAGTTATGTTTGATGGGTTAAGGAAAACGGATATACAGGGACTGTATGAAGTTTCCGGCTTTAACTCATCAATAGTTGAGGTTCTCTCTAAAGATTCTTGGCTTGTACTTCATATCGGACCGGTTGATAGATACATTCAACTCTTCATCTCGGTGGCTTTATCTGGCGGATCTGAGCCTATACTTGTGAATGGGGGAAGATATCTCGAAGATTTTTCAGATGAGGAACTGAGCCGATTTGACCTTATATACATCTCGGATATGGGATTGAGGGATGAAGATAGATACTTCACCCTAATAACCTCATATTTGAGGAGTGGAGGCACGGTTCTATTTGATATAAGTAGCATTCCGCCTATGTTCTCTGAGAAGATCAAGGATATGTTTCCGGTTAAAAGGATATCTGAGGAAAAATCGAGTCTCCAACTTGTTCCATCACCATTCCTTGAAAAAGTTGGGGTCTTCAAAATTAAGGGAACGAATGAAACGGTAGTTGCACATGCTGAGGAACTTAACGTGAATGCTGAGGCATTAGTGTGGGATGAGTATGGAAAACCAGTAATCGTAAGGTTAAAGAAGTTTAATGGATGGATCTTCTGGAGCGGAATAAACATTCCATACCTAGTGATGCTAAATAATGATTGCGATGAGGCCCGTCTACTCGTAAATCTCCTTCACCTATTCACATTTCAGACGGAGAGAACTGCTTCTACAGAGTCGATTAGCCATGGAAACCTAACAGTGCTCTCTACGGATGAGTATGAGATAGCATTATCCAGTCTATCGCCGGATGATGCCGTATGGTTCAAGATGACGTATCATCCGGGCTGGGAAGCAATAATTAAAGATGTAGGTAGGAGAGTTAGGATATTCCTTGCAGGGCCGAATACGATGCTAGTCTTTCCAGAGAGGGAAGCCCCACTCAAGATAATCTTCAGATATGGAAAGACCGTTGATGTGATTGTAGGCGAAGTCATAAGCACATCATTCTACATAATACTAATTATGTATTTCATACTACGTGGAATCCTCAAGCTTAAAAGTCCTAGCAAGAAAATGCTTATTCGTATTGTCGATCACTTATAATTACTTCTAGAGTCTAGAATAACATGTTTTCTTCCTCAAAAAAGAATGTGATTACTCCGCAGAATTCATGATATTATACTTCTCACTAGGCTCGTAGAGAATTAAACATTTAAAATTTATTCTCATTCTATGGTTGCTGGCGGCTCATGCGTGACATCATATACACGCACGCTACCTACGGTATCTAGATGAAGAGCGGAAGGGAATGATGGATCGATTGTTAAGGTGAAAAGAATGGCTGAGAAACAATACTATAAAACACTTTAGAGAGTTACATTATGTAAAACAAATTGTTTAATAATTTGTGTTGCATATTGTATTTTGAAAAGGTGAAGTTTCCATGTCGTCAACTTTCACTATACGAATACCACGTGAACTCAAGGAGAGGATGAAGAATCTCTCAGTTAAATGGAGCGAAGAGATCAGGCTTTTCATTGAGGAGAGAGTTAAACACTTAGAGCTTATCAGGACTATTGAGAACATCGAGTTAAGGGCTGAGAGGAGAAGGTTAAGAGTGGACTCGACAAGACTCATCAGGGAGGATAGAGAGCAATAAGCCTAGTCTTAGACTCAAACATCCTAGTGAAGCTCATCACAGATGAGCCTGGCTCCAGAGAAGCTAGGAAAACGGTAAAGAGCTACCTAAAGGATGGTTATTCCCTATATACTGTGGATATAGCTCTGGCTGAAAGCCTAAACGCCATCTGGAAGCATGCCAGAATCCACAAGGATCTAGAAATGGAGGAGGTAGAATCTGCAATTCAGGACCTGACGAAGATATATGACGCTATAAACATACTCGAAACCCGAGAACTCTCAAATGAAGCCGCGGAGATAGCCCTAACAAAAGACATAACAATCTATGACTCCCTCTACATAGCGGCAGCGATGAAACTGAAAGCCACACTTCACACTGCAGACCAGAAATTATGCAATGTATCAAAAGAGCTAGTAACCTCTGAGCTTCTCAAGCCTCACCAATAAGCTTGATAAATTATTGCTTTGTGGACTAATTCCTTGAAAATATCTGATTTTTCCTTCTTTCTCTATTTTAACATAGTTTCATTCTTTGTGGATTAACTAGTTCATTTTGACAAGTTACTTGTGATGGTAGGTAGCTTTACGTGGCAGACTCGTATACTTAGCAAAACAAAGAGGATGAAAGAATACCAGCCAATATAATGTGGAGTTAAATTTTCTAAGAAGCGCCAGTTACGTAGAGAGAACGATTATTTACGTATCTATCCTTAAGAGATACTAAGTAAAGATACGAGCTTCTTAGGTTATTCTTATCGGGATAGAATGTTCTAGACTGAATGATAACATTGCATCGGGATTAAAGGCGCTAGATTACTCATGTATTGTTCTTCTCTTCTCGGAGGATAAAACGTGTACATTATTTTTTCAAGACCAGATAGCACATTTCTTCCTTTTTCTGTTAAAACATAGCACTTATGATTGTTCTGTCTGATCTCCTTAATCAAATCTCTTTCCATGAGGAATCTTAAGATCTCCTGGAGAGGACGCCATGACAAGTTGCATCTATACATAATGTTCGTCGGCCTGCTGACTCCTCGATTTATCTTCTCAAGAACGTCAAAATATATCTCTAATCTCGATCTCTTTCCGGTCATAATATTGCGACCTCTTATGGGAGAACGAGATTTCAAGCCAAACCTTTTTGCTTCAGATCTTATATATATTATGGATGAGAAAACTATAACTGGAATTCTCGATTAAAAATATGCTATTTAATGGTTTTATTCAGCATCTTAACTCTAACGAACTTTGTCTTCTTCGCAGACCATAGAACCGTCCGTCTCTTATACACCTCAATGAAACCTTTTCTTGTAAGGCGGGGGAGAGCTCCCATTAATCTTCTTGGAATACTCGAGGTCGGAACTTCACCAGCCTTCTTTAGAAATTCATAAAGCTGAATCTCCGTTGGAGACATATTCTCCCTCAAGGCGTTATCCCCTTGTAAGCTCTGTGAAATTACTATTTTATATCATGATATCGTATAAATGTAGCTTGAGGAGATGTAGCGTGTATATTAGAAGACCTTCCGCATGGGGTTTTCACCCTTTCAGAGCTGAAGAGGAGAGACGCGAGATCGAACAGTGTTTCCTCTCGGAGCATGGAATCGGCGATAAACCTAGAGTATCCGAAAGCGGAGCGCGTAGAATAGTTGGTGCAGTTGCCCCTCATGCTGGGCTTGTCTATTCTGGACCAGTAGCATCTCATGTATACTATTATTTGGCTAGGGATGGAAGACCAGAGACATTTGTGATCTTAGGAGTGAGCCATTCGGGAAATCCCGGATTCGCCACGATGCTTGATGCCATTTGGAGAATGCCTTTAGGCGACGTGAATGTTGATGCAACCTTAGCGAAAAGCATAGTTAGGCATTCAGATTTTGTGGATGTAAATCCGTCAGCACATGAGGGAGAGCATTCTATAGAGATTCAGCTTCCTTTCCTTCAGTATGTGTATGGCGGGGGATTCAAGATAGTTCCTATAGTTGTTGGCTATGGAGATTATGAGATGTGTGAGAATGTTGGATCCGCGATTTTCAAGGCTGTGAAGGAAACTGGAAGAGATGTCGTCATAATCGGTAGTACGGACTTCACACATTACGGAGCTATCTATGGTTATGCGCCAGCTGGAACAGGTCCCATCGACAAAGTTTTAAGGTGGATTTATCAGACTGATAGATCCCTAATCGATAAGATAATCTCTCTGAACGCAGAAGGTCTCATCAGAGAGGTTCGTGAAAACAATTATACGATGTGTGGCTATCTCCCAGTTGCCACAATGATTATAGCTGCGAAGAGAATGGGAGTATCAAGAGGTAGACTATTAAAGTATGCAACTAGCTATGATATACAGGGATCCTCCGAAGTCATAGTGGGCTACGCTTCAATAGTGATTGAAAGGTAAGAAGTAGATCTCGATTACCCTCGATATCCATTTCGGTTTTTTACTCAAAATTTATTTAATGGATTCTTCACTTTTTCATTGGTGCCATAACACTAATGGATATCCAATCAACCTTTGCTTCGCAGACTCCTTTTCAAGATAATATAGTAGCAGTGATTCTGCAAGTTCTTTGGCTAGCATTTTTTGCTCTCTATATGTTCTACGGACAGAAGATTCAAGTTAAGATAATGCTTAAGGAAATTGAAGCCTCACTTTTCAGGCTTAAGATGATGAGGAACCGCGGGAGAGAGATAACAATATCCACTATTAAGAGTATCAGCAAAAGTGGTGATGACCCAACAGAGAGAATTGACCGTCTTCTTGAACATGTCTACATTCCTCCAGTTAATCTAGATCCCTCCGGGATAATAAGGCGACTTGAGCACTTAATCAATGTTCGAGACTTCAAGTTTAAAGAGGAAGTTAAGATGATGATTCCGGATGCCGATGATGCTCAGATAAACAACCTAACAAACATGATCGAAGCGGCGATGGCTTTGAATCAAATATACAAAATCGTAAGACACTACTATCTTATAGGAAAGAAAACTTCAAGCTTCTATATCATACTGCAACTACAGATGATTCTCCCGCAGATAATGATGGAGACAAAAGCCTATGCAAGGGCTCTCGTCGCCTTCAAGAATGGGCAGCCGATAGGCGACGGAATAGGCCCGCTTATCGCCGCTAGGCTAATGCGTGGAAGCGAATTATACGAGATAGCGGAGGACACGGTTATTGGAAGAGTTCTCATGGAGGGACGAGTTGCATACGTGTTAAAGGCAAAGGGACCTGGGGGAAATGTTGGCAAGCCGGGTGAGGCCATAAGGCAGCTCCTCGAGGAGAAGGAGGGAGAGATAAGCAGAATAATAATTATTGATGCCGCTCAAAAGTTTGAAGGGGAGAAGCCTGGAGAGGTTATTGAGGGAACAGGAGTAGCTATAGGTGGACCTGGAGTGGACAAGTATAAAGTTGAGGAAGTTGCGACGAAGTATAAGATTCCATTAAGCGCAATCTTAATTAAGGAAGGCATAGGTGACGTTGTTTCAACTATGAGAAAGGAGATAGCTGATAGCGTTAACGATGCTATAGATAGAATAAAAAGGATTATTCGGGAGACTACTAAAGAAGGAGACAGTGTTATAATTGCAGGTATAGGAAATACTATTGGAATAGCTCAGTAGGAGATCTTTTATGAGTAAGAGTTCTG
>PIYH01000082.1 GCA_003601695.1 Candidatus Bathyarchaeota archaeon | reverse complement strand
TGAGAATAAAGAACCCCGATCCTTGAGGTTACCATCATTGATGCTCGATTAATATTCCGCATAAAGCTCCGCCTAAACATTCACTAACTAAGATATTCTTCGTAAAGAAGAAATTAATAAATTTATGAGGAGTAATTCCTCAGATTTCACCTCCATCCTTATGCTTCTTTTTTAAGGTAGCACGATATGCGTCCCTAAAAGTTTTTTTAGGATGTTAAGATCATCCATCCCTCAGAAGGTCACTACTCTAATTCTTCTCAAATTCGCCGTGCCTCCTGTAAGCATCGTTGAATCGAGCTTTGTAGGAGACATCTTGATCACTTTTCCTTTCTGAATTTTGGTACATGACCCTTTTGAATCATATCTTCATGAAGCCGTATTATGAACGAAGCATGCAATACGTGGCCTACACCGTCTATCCCAAGACTTATGGAGTATACCTGAATAAGCCGGCTTCCGCTCTCCGTAAGGAGAAGCTTGACGGCGGCACGGCGATACCTGAGCTGAAGGCGACAGTCATGCACTTGGTGGAAAAGCTATTAAACTACCGCTACCTAGTGATGATTATTCAGTAATTTTTAAAAAAGGCGCACGAATATGTAGGTGGTGTATATGAGGGCAAGTAAGCTCATTCTTATTGGTATAGATTCTTTTCTCCTAGATTTCGTGGAGAAATTCGTATCTAAGGGGTTTATGCCGAACATTAAGCAACTTATGGATACAGGATCTTATGGTTATGCGCTTCCTTCTATGCCTACATTTACTCCGCCAAACTGGACAACAATAGCCACAGGTGCAGATCCAAGCGTTCACGGCATAACTGGCTGGATATTCGATTCGAGAAATTGTAAAGCAGAACATTTATGGACCGTCGCCGCTAAGGCTGGCAAAAAATCCGTGCTTCTCAGATATCCCTGCAGTTGGCCTTCAACCCATGAGAACGTCTCGGCATTAGGGAACGGAAGTCCTCATCATTCAATCGGAGTTATCGAAGAGGCCACTGCATACACTCTTGGCCGTATCTATAGATACTCCGGAGGGCTTCATGGAACATTCGAGTCGACGCCAGTGTACTTTACCTCGGCTCAAGACTGGAAGAATCCCATCGAGTCGAAGTTCCAACCGATGGAAGCTGAACTTAAGATAATTACTGAAAAGAATTTTGAGCCTATAAGATGGTGGGCATTAGCCTACGCAAGTAGCGATGTAGGTTACGATAGAATTCTGATAGCACATTCTAAAGACTGCTTAGATTCAGTTTGCCATTTACGAATCGGAGAATGGAGCGACTTCATCAAGATCGATCTCAGAATGGAAGGAAAAACCTCTAAGGGGGCCTTTAAGTTTAAACTTGTTGAGCTCAGCAATGACCTCAGCAAGTTTTCTTTGTTCCGAACTCAGATTCACGCTCTTTCAGACTTCACTGATCCGCCTAACTTAGGCGATGAACTGATAAAGAATGTGGGGCCATACCTTGATAACCCCTCTAGGTTTTGTTTGGCTCACGGATGGTACGAAACATACTTTGAGGAACTGAAAGAACATGTGAATTGGTTAGTAAAAGCAGCTAAATATCTCAAAGAAAATCATGGTTGGGACCTCTTATTCACTCAGTGCCACAGCCCAGACTATGTTCAGCATGAATGCTGGGCTGGCATAGATCCGTTAGCACCCGGATACGAGCCTGAAAAAGAGAACGAATACTGGGAAATATTTTCAACAGATTACAAGATTATGGATGAATTTATAGGAGGTTTAAAGGATCTTGCTGATGAAGAAACTATAGTTGTGGTCGTATCTGATCATGGTCATATACCCAACATTCGAGTAATATTTCTGGCAAATATACTTCAAGATAAGGGGCTCTTGGTATATGATGAGATGGGAAATATCGATATCTCTAAGTCTCTGATTAGAGGTTTTACTCATGATGGCATACTCTTGAATACAAAGAGAAGGTACAAAGATGGAATAATCTTAGAAGAGGATTACTTAGACATCGTAGATCAAGTTATCAATGTTTTATTATCTATAAGAGATGGCGACAGATATGTCGTTAATCTTGCGATTAAAGGCTCAGAGGCTTCAGCTTTAGGAGCGAGTGAGGCTTTTGGAGATGTCATCTTCTGCCCAAGACCGGGATACACTTTAAGCACTAAACCTGCAGAGAAACTTTCATTATTTAAAGACGGTTATATTGGACTGCCTGATCCAAGACACGGCATGTGGGGTGGAGCGGAGAGTACACACAATGGGCTGCCATCATCTAGAGTATCGATAGGAACAAACATGGCTATGTTTTTGATATCTGGACCTAAAATTAAAGAAGGATACCGATGTGAAAGGCCTATATGGCTTAAAGACATCGCGCCTACAATTGCGTATTTAATGGGATTGCCTACCCCAAAAAATGCAAACGGCAGAATACTAAATGAAATAATTGAGGAGTGACAAGGATGATTATGAATGCTCGGGAAAGGTTCCTTGAGACGGCTTTATCGGCAAGCCTGATAAGGTGCCATTGGCAATAGGGGATGTTAGACCTGCAACTAGGAGGAGATGGATTAAGCAAGGGTTACCTAAGAATCAAAGCGTTCCTAAATATCTTAGCTTTGAAAATTACACTCTGAGATCTCACAACATTACATCATATCCAAACGAAGGCTTCGAGCCATGATTAAGGCTAAGAACAATCCCTATGAATCTGCGAGGAGAATAGTGAATAAATTCGACGCTATTCTCTCTCATCGACGCCTGTTCTCCAGGGCGTAAGTCTCGTCGAAGGGAAGCCTATGGATCATCTCTTGAGATTCAATGACATAGCCACAGTTAGTGCAGGGAGGTCCAGTGCCTTAAGGCCATGTAAGTGAAAGACTATCTTCTCAGCCCCCTGGTATTACGAGCTGAAACCAGGCCAGCAAATATCTAGGTCTCATCTTGAAAAGACGAGCATGAGAGAAGCCTCTCTGAGTATTGAGCCCTACTCAAGTAGTTCTGCGAAAATATCTTTCCAGAACGAAACCGCATACATACTACATATACTAATGAAAGATACTGGAATGCATCTTTTTTCCTTTTCTGAAGGAGGCATCACCCGAAATGGAATAATTCTATCCCGTGACGTCTCCCATAAACTCGGCGCGTCCGTCGGGGATGAAGTTAGATATCTACTCCTTTCGGTAAAAAGCAGGAGAATAATTTCAGGTATAGTTCAGGAACTCGGATCATCAGAGGGTTATTTGCTGGAGATGAAGATTTTATAGGACATTATTAGTTTCATAGAAAAAGTCTCAAAAATAAGTTTTTCAGAAAAAGAGATTAATTTTTTTAATTATTCAATCAATAAGATGGAGAAGGAAACTCCAGTAAATCTACCGGAAGGTTCCAGAAAGTATCTAATAAATTTATTAGATACTAAAAAAGAGGCGGCGGGTGGAATAAAACTACAAGAGGCTTCCGCAGCTTGTATAAATTTATATGCAACGAATGAGAAGACAGATGAAATGAGAGGTTAAAAATGCACCAAAAGACTAAGATATATGTGATATTCACTTCAACAGGACTTGACCATAGAGGTTCTTGGGACGCTGCTGACATTGAAAAGAAAGTAATAAAGAATGAAGAGATACTTAGCGAGTTGGAGAAAAGGTGTGAAGGAGTAGAATTTGTTGGGAAAGTTAACATCATCGATGAGGAAGAAAAGGAATTAATAAGTAGATCTCATTACGGAATGACTGAGGAAGAAAGGAAGCGTATTTCTGAAATCCATGAGAAGTCCATAAGAAGATATGAATCCGCTATTAAGAATGTAAGAAGTTTAAGGGAAGATTTAGATGGAATACTTATCTTCGGTCCCCCATCATACGAGTTGATATCGATTGGACTACCTATAATAGCTGTGTTTCCCCTGTGGGGGAGGTGGATGGGAGATATATTCGAATTTAGTGATAAGGGGAAAAAGATCTTGACGTCATGCTTGCCTGTAGTGCGCGACAAAGATAGACGCGTCTTTTCGTCTAGGCTGGGGGATATAGCGGGAAAAATTAGATTAATTCAAGCCGTTTCAAAAATGAAAGGATTAAGAGTGCTGGTTGTCACGGATAGGCCTGTTCTCGGAGAGTATGAACCTACACCGCGTCAAACCGGGTCAGATAGGGAAGGGTATGAGAAAGTATATCTTAATAACCTAGAAGAAGTGTTTGGAGTAAAACTTGTGCCTATTCCGCAGGAAGAGTTGTTTGAGGAAACGAATAAAACTGAAGAAAGAGAAGCTAGGAAAGTTGCGGAAAAGTGGATTAATGAAGCAGAAGGGATGAAGGATACTAATGAAGCTGAAGTGTTAAAATCGGCAAAGTTATATTTGGCTATGAAAAGGCTAATGGAAAAATATGGATGCAATGCAATAACAACTGAAGGATACGGCGTATTTGCAAGCTATCATAAGGGTCCGATTCCATCTCAAGGCTTACCTTCCTCACAGTTCTGTACGGATGGTATAGTAGCTACTTCCGAGACTCTAATAGATTCTTTAATCACTCAGCAATTAGGGCTATATGTAACTGGTAGGCCAGGTTTTAACGGTGATTACATAATAGACCCTCATAACGACATAGCCATAATTGGTCACTGTGAGTGTCCATTTAATCCATATGGAGATGAACGCAAATGTCCCTATATCATCAGGAACCTTCCACGTTGGAAGAAGAATGAAGGCGGTGCCTGCGTACAGGTAAATCTACCAATAGGTGAAATCGTAACGGTGGCTAGGATAAGTGTGCATGATAAGAAGATATCCGTTTTTACAGGGAAAACAGTTTCAGGTAAAGAATTTTTTGACGATTGGGATGATCTAGCATGCCGGACGAAAATAGCTATCAAAACTAATACTAAAGCGCTAATTAAAAATCTAGATTCGAAAACATTCGGGGTTCACAGGGTGGTATTCTACGGCGACTTCAGAGAAAAATTTAAGGATTTAGCCACCCTAATCGGATTTGAAGTTGTAGAAGAAGATATATGAAAGGTAAGAGAGGTACTCTTATCATTAACTGCAATCCTTCGGCATTTGATAGGAGCTACAGTATTAGTTGTTTCACCTTCACCCAAGTTAGTCCAGTTGCCTCAAGCTGACATGACTCAAAAAGTCAACGTGAATGTTGTTAGCGTTTATGCCGGTGCTTAGGATATTAGACTAACGGCAGATTCGCCCAGTTTAATAGCAATATACGCTGATATCTTAAGAGAGATTGAACATTATGTCTAGGAAAATATGAAAGCACGCTTTGCATTCATATTGATTATGAAAGATGGAATATCAGTGAGGATTTATCTGATTAACGGATAACCTTTCGTTTGGGAAGAAGAGAATAAACCTCTTCATCTCCGATGTTTTGTTCAGGAAAGAATAGCACATGGGTCAATGGAATAGCAGATTGACTGGAAAAATTTTTCAGAAGAAAAGGCTCCGGTATTATCCTATTTTAGAACATCTTTTTTAAGGATAGTAATATTAATTTTAACGTGGATTTCTATCGCATTTACACTTTCTTATCTATTATGGCCTGTAACGAGACCGTTTCTTAAAGAAGGCGTAACATGGATAACATTATTCTTGATAACATTCATTGCCAGTGGATTAGTAATTTTTCCCTTAGAGAATTCTTAAGCTTGTTGTTTTCTTATTTCGAATTTGAAGAAGTTTCTTTGCCGAGACCTATTAGAAAATGATTTGGGCATTGCTTATTAAGTTTGGGTCTTGCTACAAAAATTTTATTTAAACTTCTTGGTTTAGAATAACACTATTGTATCTGGAAAACACGTTGTCACAACTGGCTTCTATGCAA
>PIYH01000081.1 GCA_003601695.1 Candidatus Bathyarchaeota archaeon | reverse complement strand
GCGGAGGAAACGTCCGAGAACGCGAGAGAGATATTCAGGATCAACTTCTAGAAAAGCTCGTCTTACGCTGTTAGGTTACTACCTTGACAACGTTATCGTATTGTTGAACTCCGAGAGACTCGGCGATTAAGATGCATTTAGCTTTAAGCAGATATACTATAGGCTTTGATAACGAATCTTCAATCTCCGTTATGCTCTCATAGTTTCCTTGCCCCTTAGCAATTATCAAATCAGCTTCTCGCAGATGCCGCAGGAACTCCTCTGATGACTCGTCAAGATTAACTCCTACGTGGTCGTTACCAGTTGCTATTACCTCCGCAGTCTCATCCAGCCCTACCTGCTCGGCATCCTCCAACGTAGCATCGTTTAGAACGGGCTTAGACTTGACAGCCGCGAAGATTCTAGCCGAATACTTACTCCTAATCATCTGAATAAGGAACTTGTCAAAGACTATCTCCCCCGCATTGTCAAGCAGGTATAGTAATCTACGCGAGTTTTTAAGTAGATCCATAAATTTAGAGGTATCATCTACAGCTAGGCTGCTATCCAGGCAGGATTTGAGATCATCTTCAAGCCTGCTCATCGAGACTTCGTGACCCTCAACCTCGAAGTCTATGGCGTTTCCGCAGATTGTTCCGAGAGCTGCGAGTCTAAAGGCATCCGTAAATCCCGCCTCTTGGCATCTACGCTTCAGAACGCGGATTACTCTTAGAGCAACCTCATTAGATCTGCGCTTTAAATCCTTGAATGGGTCAGGGTTCCCCGTGATTCTACGGGTTAATCTCTGAACATAAGTGTGGAGTTTAGGAGGCGGCTCCCTTAACAGATCCTCCCTCTCGGAAAGCCACCTTAAAGTCTCATAAACTATCCTCCTTCGGAGAGCCTCGTTCTCCGTAGCCTTAACGGCGATGTCATAGGCTGCTCGAACCGTGCATGGAATGCAAAGCAGTTGACTCTTCACATCTCCATCCCTCTGATCCTCAGAAGACCCATCTGCTAAATCATTTTAAGCTTAATTAGTACGTGATAAAATTTGAATTTGACCATTATGTTAAAGGTTCCGGTGTGGTTTATTGTCGATTAGAAGCCGCGTAGTGGTAGATGAGCGTGAAAGACCTTCCGAGGTTCCTAGGCTGCTGAAGAAGCTAAGCTTAGCCGTGGATTTCAGGATGCTTGAAACGGAGATTACATACTTCCAGGATACGCTACTGAGAGGAAAGAGATACATGACCTTGTGAGATCAGTGTTCTCCAGACGGATCTTCAGTCAAGCTCAGAGACTAAGCGACCTCTATGAGAATCTTATACTGATAGTTGAAGGAAACATTTATGATGCTCTGGGAAAAATCTTTTTCTCAGAGTTCTGGGGAGCCCTAGCCTCATTATCTTTCGATTATGGATTAAACGTCTTCTTCACGTCGAATGATGAACAAACAGCGATGCTCATATACACCTTGAGCAAGAGGAAACTTACAGAGTATAAGACCCCGCTGATCAGAGCTAAGCCGAAAGCCATAATGTGGAAGACTTGAAGCTTCAGATAGCATTCATCTTTACCGGGAATTGGGGTGAGGCTTGCGGAGAAGCTTCTAAATAGATTTCTAACTGTCCGCGAGTCTTCGCAGTTACGGTTGCCGAGCTCTCAACGGTTAGGGGGATCAGCAGAAAGACAGCATACAGGATAAAGAGAATTCGAGACTCACCCTATAATCCATCCATGAAGACTGGGCGACATCTCAAGCTTGGAGACGGAAACAAAAGGTTTAAAAGTCTAGAAATATGAGTTTTCAGAAGCCTCGGAAATGAGGTTTTTCAAGCGGCTGAGGCTGCTTGAGATTGAGTTAATTCATGATAAGGGAAAGATGAATAGATATGCGAGCTAAATGGAAGAAGAAGAGAGTGCGTCGTCAAAAGAAGAAGAGGCAGAAGAGACGCGCAAGATATAAATGAGGGAACGTCAAATCAGCAAAGTTAATAGGTTAACTTAGGATTTGAATACTTAAAGATCATAAAGGGAGATTTCGATGCCGAGATTCAGACATACAGAAAAAATATTGAAGATGCTTAGAAACAAGGAGAATATTCGGGACATAGGGATAATCGCACATATAGATCATGGAAAGACAACGATGACAGACAGTCTCCTAGCGGAAGCTGGGCTTCTATCACCCAAGATAGCTGGAGAGGCTAGAGCTCTAGACTATCTTGAGGAAGAGCAGAAGCGGGGAATAACGATAAAAACGGCGAACATATCCCTTCTGCATGAGGCTGACGGGAAAGGCTACATAATCAACTTGGTTGACACGCCGGGACATGTCGACTTTACTGGCAAGGTCACCAGAGCTCTAAGGGCTATTGACGGCGCAGTTGTTGTTGTAGACGCAGTTGAGGAGGTCATGGTTCAAACTGAAACCGTGACGAGGCAGGCTTTAAGTGAAAGAGTGAAGCCTGTACTCTTCATTAACAAGATTGATAGATTAATTAAGGAACTCAAGCTATCCCCTCAGGAAACACAGAAGAAGCTGATGCGTATAATCCGGGACTTCAACAATCTAATAGATATTTATGGAGAACCTGAGTTCAAGGAGAAATGGAAGGTTGATCCCGCGAAGGGAAACGTGGCGTTCGGCTCGGCGCTTCATAGATGGGGATTCACCGTAGAGATAGCTAAGAAGAAGAGTATAATGTTTGATGATATAGTTGAGGCCTACAAGGAAAATCGCTACGAGGAACTTCAAAAAATTGTTCCGCTTCATGAAGCTATTCTCCAGATGGTTGTGAATCACCTCCCAAACCCAATTGAAGCTGTGAAGTATAGGGTGCCAAAGATATGGAAGGGAGACATAGACTCTGAGATAGGACAAGCAATGCTGAATTGCGACCCTAATGGTCCGACAGTAATGTGCATAACAAATGTTCAGCTCGACCCTCACGCCGGGATCGTATCGACTGGAAGACTCTTCTCAGGAGACATAAAAGAGGGCGACCAAGTCTATCTGGTTGGTGCTAGGAAGGGCTACAGGGTACAGCAAGTCTCGATGTATATGGGTGCCTTTAGGGAAGTGATTGACCACTTAGATGCTGGAAATATAGCGGCGGTTCTCGGACTGGATCAGGCGAGGGCCGGAGAAACCCTTGTCGATTCAAGATACTCAGATGTCATGGTGCCCTTTGAGAGAATCACGTATGTCTCTGAACCTGTTGTCACCATAGCCCTTGAACCTAAACATCCAAAGGATCTGCCTAGACTTGTAGATGTTATGAATAGACTTTCGATAGATGATCCGAACCTTGTTACGACGATTAATAAAGAGACTGGAGAGTACCTTCTCAGCGGGATGGGAGAGCTCCATTTGGAGATAGCAATCAAGTTCATGAAAGAATATGCTCCGGGACTCGAAATAATAACGTCTAAGCCCCTAGTTGTCTATAGGGAGACCGTCAGCAAAGCTGGAATAATCGCTATGGCCAAGAGTCCAAACAAGCATAACAGATTCTGGGTCAGGGTTGAGCCGTTAGAAGAAAAAGTAATCGAGATGATCGAGGCTGGAGAGATAGATGAGATTATGGGCAGAAGAAGAATGGGGGAAATTCTATATCGTAAAGCGGGATGGCCGGCTGAAGAGGCTAGAAACATATGGGCTATCGAGGAGCATAAAAATGTTCTAGTAGACATGACTAAGGGAGTTCAGTACATGCGCGATGTGAGAGATATGGTCATCTCAGGGTTCAGATGGGCTTGTCAGGCAGGACCTCTATGCGAGGAGCCGATAAGAGGAATAAAGGTTAAGATACTAGATGCGCAGCTCCATGAAGACCCTGTTCACAGAGGCCCGGCCCAGATAATGCCCGCTATCAGAAGAGCAATCTTCGGCTCATTCCTAACGGCTGATCCTATAATCCTAGAACCTATCTACAGGATACAAGTGACCGTTCCGGCAGATTGGGTTGGGCAGGTCAGCAGCTTATTGACGAGGAAGCGTGGGAGAATATTATCCTCAGAACAGAAGGGAGCCTTACTTGCCGTCGACGGATATATACCAGTCGCTGAGACCTTCGGATTAGCCGCTGACCTTAGATCTGCAACTTCAGGACATGCCTTTTGGCAGAGCCAGTTTGATCATTGGGAAAAAACTCCGGAAAGCCTTGCTAAGGGAATAATCGCTGAGATACGGAACAGAAGAGGATTGCCTCCGGAGGTCCCAAGCGCTAAGAAGTTTATAGATGAAGCTTAAGTCATGAATCTTTTTAGGGTGCTTCTGCAGTAGGCCGTTCCGTCACAGATGTTCGTGTTAAGCCATGGGAAACCCTCACGGCAAGTTGCGAAGGCAAGTCCATAGATAAGAACCTTTCTCCTTATCCGCTCTATGATTTTCAACCTGACTTCTCTATTTAGGTACTTATATCCCATTATCCATTCTCCGTCTCTATATGCTTCTCTTAGACTATCAAAGAGTTTCGGATGCTTCTTTTTTAAGGTCTTAAAGAATCCTCTAACTGGCTTAAGCGTCGAGACGGTTATCTGTTTGACACCTATCTCCGCGGACTTGGAGATTATTGTTTCTAGATCCTTCTCATTCGTGTTAAGCGTGGGGATCACGGGATCTATCCTAACAACTGTGGGTATGCCTTCATCCGCGATTCTTCTCAGCGCGGATAGCCTCGACTTAAACGATGGAGCATATGGTTCGATTATCTCCGCTATCTCTCGTCTAGGAGTAGTTATGGTCATGGAGACGACTGTTCTCGTCTTTTTGAAGATGTCTATGTCTCTAGTCACCATATCTGACTTCGTTACTATAAGAAGCGGAAAACCCTTATTTGCTAGAACCTCTAAACATCTTCTTGTAACTTCATATTTTCTCTCTATAGGTTGGTAAGGATCAGTTGCATCACTGAACATAACGGGGAGGCGAGGATGCGTATTCTCAGCCATTTTCACAATGTCCTCTTTCAATCTCAAACGTGGAACGATTGGTCCTCTAAAGCTCGGAAACTTAACAGCATAGCAATAAATGCATTTGTATGCACATCTCCCAAGATATGGATTTATATTATATTTTGGAGGACATGTGCAGAAAGCTGACTTAACAATATTGAATAATGGAAGCCTCATCTCCATACGGCTCTGGAAGAGACGATTCTTAAACAGATTATGGTTTAGGTAGGCATAAAGTTTTTTCACGGTTGAAAATGTATTTTAAGGAATATCATGGCATTTAATATCGGTGGGATGAAATTTTATGGATGAGAGAGAATTTAGAAATCCATCTAAGATTTATAGGCCTTCCCCATTTTGGTCGTGGAATGACGAACTGAGCGAAGGGGAACTTAGATGGCAGATTCGCGAGTTCGCAGATAAAGGATTCGGCGGATACTTTATGCATGCTAGAGTCGGACTTGCAACCCCTTACCTCTCCGATGAATGGATGAATTGTATACGCGCATGCTTGGATGAGGGTAGAAGAGAAAATCTAGAGTCTTGGCTATATGATGAGGATAAATGGCCGAGTGGCTTCGCTGGCGGCTTAGTTCCGGCTGAAAGCGATGAGTATCGCATACATTTCCTGACAATGGAGAGAGCTGAGGCTGAGGATCTAACCCGCCTGCTCAAAGAAGAGATGGTGCAAGCAATTTTTGAAATCTCCCTCTCATCTGGGAGAATTGAGAATTTCATACGCATCGCTAAGCCGGAAGACTTCAGCGGCAAGGGGCATTTATTCATCTTTAAAGTTAAGGCTGAGAAACGTGGAAACAACCGGTTTAATGGAGAGACTTATGTAAATCTCTTAAATCCAGAAGTTACTAGAGAGTTTATTAAGGTGACACTTGACGCCTACGCTGAGAGATTCAGAGAACATTTTGG
>PIYH01000080.1 GCA_003601695.1 Candidatus Bathyarchaeota archaeon | reverse complement strand
GTTGGGAAGAATAGATCTATGCGTTCCCGACGACCTTGGAGCCAGAAAAGCGGTTTCGCATTTCTATTTTGGCGGAAGACCTCAATCCGGCGATACGGTTAGAAAATTTGCGGAAAGGTGGGGTAAGTTCAAGGGATGGATAATTTACTATTTAATTTGTGCTTATAATAGGAAAATAAAAAATCTTGGCGATGGGTGAACCAGTTTGAAAAAGGAGATACGCATAGTGTGATAAGGATATATTTGTAAAGCGCAAGCGCAGTTAAGTGATGGTATAGAAACAACTTCAAAAATAGTGAAGATTCTATCAGAAGAATATGAAATCAGCAAGTGGTGGGGAAACTCCGTTTGAGACCTTGATCAGCATAATCCTTTCCCAGCGAACATACTGGAAAATGTAAAGACTGTTCGATTAAAAGATATTGTGAATCTAGAGAAACATGATTTCGCCGCGCCAAATATATAAAAAATTTTGCCCTTCCAGACGGCTAACAGAGGATAAAGGACTTCGCTCCGCTACGCTCGAATTGTCTTCGGTGGCTTCTTTTATCCGCCAAAAAGGAAATTTTTATTAAAAATTAGAAATTAACCTGTTGTTAACGGGTTTCCCGAGCTCTTTACTATGGCAGATTTATTAATCCGCAAGCGGTTCTTTCTTTAATAAGATTGAAGGGGAGGCATTAGAAGATCAGAGTCGCTGTGCTTGATAGGGACAGATGTAAGCCGGAGAAGTGTGATAGGATATGCTACCGTTTCTGTCCGCAGGTTAGAAGCGGAAACGAAGCTATACGCTTTAAAGACTCGGAGCCTGAGATCGTTGAGATACTATGCACGGGATGCGGCATCTGCGTGAAGAAATGCCCATTCAAGGCTATATCGATAGTTAATCTTCCAGAGGAGCTCGATAGGGAATGCACTCATAGGTTTGGATCAAACACTTTTAAGCTTTTTAGGCTTCCAACACCCTCCCCAGGAAATGTTCTAGGCTTGATAGGGCCTAATGGCATTGGTAAGACTACCGTGCTTAAGATTCTCTCCGGCGAGGTGAAGCCCAATCTTGGAGAATATTTGAATCCCCCAAGCTGGGAGGAGATCCTAGAGTATTTCAGAGGCTCAACTCTACAAACATATTTTAAGAGGATGAGTGAGGGACGCCTAAGAGTAATTCATAAGCCTCAATATATCGATATGCTTCCCCAAGTCGTTAAGGGAAAAGTCGGGAAAGTTCTTTCTAGGATAGATGAGAGGGGAGTCCTCGACGAAGTTTCTGAAAGGCTTGATCTAAAAGCCGTATGGAACAGAGACGTGAAGGTTCTGAGTGGAGGTGAACTCCAGAGGGTTGCATTAGCCGCAGCCATCTGCCGCGAAGCCGATGTCTACCTATTCGATGAGCCTTCAAGCTATCTGGATGTTAGGCAGAGGCTTGAAGCTGCAAGGGCTATTAGGACCCTGAGAAGAGGGAACAAGACTATAATAGTTGCTGAGCATGATCTAGCAGTTCTAGATTATCTCTCAGATTACGTCTGCATCTTATATGGTGTGCCGGGAGTCTACGGGATAGTATCACATGTCCACGGGGTTCGAACGGGTATCAACATATACCTTGAAGGATACATAAGGGATGAGAATATGCGCTTCAGAAAAGAGCCGATCAGATTTCACGTTAAGCCTCCAACCTTAGCCGTTTCCTCGTCAAATATACTTCTCAAATGGAATTGTATGAATAAGTCCTATGAGAGCTTCCGCTTAGATGCTGAGGCTGGAGAGATTAGGAAGGGTGAAGTAATTGGCATCTTGGGGCCTAATGGTATTGGTAAGACAACGTTCATAAAGATGATCGCCGGAATTGAGAAGCCGAACTCAGGATTCCCGTCGTCTTTAAATATCCTTTCCGTCAGTTACAAGCCGCAGTATATATCATCCGATTATGACGGAACTGTTGAGGATCTCCTTAGAAGCGTGGCGAAGGATGATTTCTCCTCAAGCCTCTATAAGACTCAGATACTGACTCCTCTAAACCTAAGTCTTCTTCTAGACAGGAGCGTTAAGAAGCTGAGTGGAGGTGAACTCCAAAGGGTCGCTGTAGCCGCCTGTCTATCGAGGAAGGCGGATATATACCTACTGGATGAGCCGAGCGCCTATCTAGACGTAGAGGAGAGACTTGCAATGGCAAAGGCTGTTAGACGTGTAGTTGAGGATAGAAACGCAGCTGCATTCGTTGCTGAGCATGACATCGTAGTACAGGATTTCATAGCGGATCGCCTCATGATCTTCACTGGCAATCCCGGAGAGGAAGGATTCGCGAAGTCGCCTACAAGCCTAAGAGAAGGAATGAATATGTTTCTCAAAGAGATGGGGGTTACATTTAGGAGGGATCCCCAGACGAGAAGACCGCGGGTGAACAAGGAGGGTTCCCAGCTTGATGAGTACCAGAAGAGGATTGGCGAATACTACTACGTAAAGTAACCTCGGAGGTTTAACTAATTATCGATATTCTTGGGTATTGATGTTGGAACGACAAACATTGCCATTCTAGCTCTAGATATTCATTCTAGATCTGTTGAGACTCTTAGCACGGTTCGTAGCGACTCTGAGGTGACTAGCAAGAAGAATAAGGCACATGGATGGAGCGGGTGGGATGCTGAAAAGACTGTTAAGCTAGTCTTTAAAGCCGTAGCTACAGCTGCATCCAAAGTGGATCCCCGCCGTATCGAAGGCATAGCATATCATTTCAAGACGCTATATGACAAAATAATCAATGAGGAAGTCCCTAAAAGAAGCAGCTAAACTGATCAGATATAAAAAAATAAAAGATCAGCAGGAAACAAAAAATTAATTATGAAGAGCGTATCTAAAAATTATCGGTGTAATGCGGGGGTTGCCAAGTCAGGTCAAAGGCGCAGCCCTGAGGTGAGATGGAATGCTTAGGATGAAAGAATTAGCTATGAAAAACGAAGGCATAGCATATGCTTTAGTAGGGCAAGCGATACTCGATGAGGGGGCTTGCAGAATTATGGTTAGCAAGCAAGAGTTAGGCATTCTATCTCGCAGAGCGGCTGTCCCATAGGGGTTCGTGGGTTCGAATCCCACCCCCCGCACCAATTTACTGGTAAATTATAAATGTGGGTTACGCATACTATTTTTTAATGTTTTATGCCTAAGCCTAGCCGTGGGAAGGCTGAGATTATTAAGCAATGTGCCATCTATGTTTACTTGCCTTCTTTGGAGATGGTTGAGGATTGGAAGCGTAGGGCTGAGAGGGCCGGTGTCTCCCTCTCTAAGTTTGTGATTGAGCGGGTTGAGGATTCCATCAGGAGGGAGAAGGGGGAAGAGGGCTACCTCAGCCGTCTCGAACTTATCAGAAGGTTGAAGAGTGCAGAGGAGGAGCTTAAGCAGCTGAGAAGCGAGAACAGGCTTCTGCGCAGGCTTGTCGAGAACTTGGATAAGGAGCTGAAGCGTTACAGGGCGAAACCATTTCTGGACGAGAGCTTTACGGGTGTCAGACAGTTCGATAGGGATCTTATTGAGCTGCTTAGGAGCGGGAGAACCCTCAGCGACGAGGAGATCCTTGCATCCCTAAACATAGATCCAGCGGATACGGATCTCGTTAAGACTGTGAGCAAACAGCTTGAAGCCTTAGAAGCTTACGGTTTAGTCGAATTCACGGGTAAGGGTTGGAGGTGGAAAGGCTGAAATGCTCCGAATAATGCAGAACGCTGAGCAACTGCTAGAGATGTTTTGTGAAGACCGCAGATTGCGTGGCATGACGGATGAGAGTATACGCAGATATAGGTCAAGCCTGCACATATTCCTTAAATTCTTGAGAGGGAAGGGTGTAAGCATAGATAGGGTTGATGTGCCTGTACTTCGCAGCTTTCTTCAGCACGTAAAGTTTGAGAGGGGAGCGAAATATATCTTTAGATCCGAATGTTAAGGACAAGAATGAGCTTATTTCGCTAGCCTCTCAATTATTTTTAAATCTTAATTATACTGGTAAAGTTAAGGTTTTTGATCCAGAAAGTAATGTGTATTAGGAGGAATTCCTTAAAAAGGAGACTATACAAACTTTTGGGAATTATTCTATTGTTATATACCAGAAATATTTGGCGCCGTATGAAGAGCTTGGAAGTTATCATCGCGGATTATATGGAAGAATCTATCTGTTAGATTTGCCGAAACACGATAGAAACGCTTTATTTTTACTTGGAAATGCAACACATATAAATCCAATTATAGTTGACTTTAAACTACATTTTCATTTGCTGGTCAGAAAATAGGGAAATCAGGCATAGGGGAGAAAGCAAATTTGTACGATAATCACAAGCTGGGAATAATGTTCCAAGCATATACAAATAATCTAACATGCTATACTGATAGACCCTTCATCATTGACAAAGCCCAACAATATAAGTATTTGGAGCATGTAGCCTTTTATGGCCTAACATGGGCAGATTTATCCTCTATTAAATTCGGATTTGCATTATTTAATAAGAGGACCATGGGTTATCGGAGAGCAAACCGAAGTGATACATTATTTATGGTATTAGCTCAATCTGGTCGAGTACCTATGTGGGGTGACGTTATTCTCAATGGCAATTATACATATGAGTATGCCTTATATCCCCACATTGGAGACTGGAAGACAGGTGATGTACACCGAGAAGCTAATAATTACAACTTTAAAGCGTTAACTTATGTTGGAGATCCATCTAAAGGGACACTTCCACAGCGACTAAGCTTACTTGAATCCAGCGTGAAAAACGTCTTGGTATCCGCAGTTTATACAAAAAAAGGAAAACTCTATGTTAGAATGTATGAGTATATAGGGGAAAGTGCTTCCGTAAACCTTTTATCACAGATTTCTCATTAAAAATAGAGAAGGTTAACCTCCTACATAAAAACGCAACCTCCCTCACTTTACCCTTCTCATTAAAACCCCATAGAATAATAACGTTGAGACTTAAGTTAAAACCTAAAAATGACCAATTCCGATGAGGAGTAAAAATAAGTTATCTTATTATCTCTCCTCTCATCCATGGTTCTATTATTTATGCATGATTAAAGTTTTAAGATTAATATCGGAATAAAATAATTAGAACTGTGAGTCCATAATTCATGGGATTTTAAAATCAAAAAGTAGAATAATAAAAGCTCAGCATTTTAGCTACAAGATATCTTTTCGAGGAGTTTATCAGTAACATCTTGGGGAAAGAGATTCCGCTGCTGGGGCGATAAATAGTCAGATGCACGGCCGTGTAGACCAGCGTATCCACGGACCAGCCAGCCCAAACTAGTTAGAAAATGCTTTCATAAAGTCAGTGCGGAAACCAAATATCCCTGTTCTATACGGTTTTTACAATATGGAGACCAGCGAGATGAAGCACTTCTGAAAGGGAGAAGAGGAATGCATGGTTGAATGGCTAAAGCAACCTCTCAAGAAAACGAGGCGAACCATTGACAAACGTGTGCTTGTAGACTCACCCAAGACCGTGATCTATGATGCAGATCTATAAGCTATGCAAACCGAACTCAATTATGCTTTGTACAAAAGAGATTACTTCTGGGTAAAAAATAGACTAAGACAATACAAAGAAAGCGTTTTAGACTATGATCCTAACCTTCCTAAGGAAATGATACCGAGAGCCGAAAAGCTACCTGAAAAGTTTCGCAGAGTCATACAAAACAGAAAAAAAGATTGACTGATATCTCTTTTGAAAGAGATTCAATCCTATCGGCATCAACACGTGTGTTAAGCAAATTCGCGAATTTAAACCAAAGTTTTGAATGAAATTTCCTCACGCCAAAAACGTGGATTGTAAACGTATATGTAAACCTAAACCTCCACATCAAGACATAAATCCGGACCCTTGGAGACATGTCTTAATCGAGAGGGAGAATAAAGTA
>PIYH01000009.1 GCA_003601695.1 Candidatus Bathyarchaeota archaeon | reverse complement strand
CTATATCAGCATGAAACCGCCCGCTTATCACCTCGCTATATAACCCCTCCAGCTTCATCTTCAATTTCGGTATAGCAAAAAATTATGGAAAGATCTCTCAATATTTACAAGAAGATATCCTAATTTAGCTCGGTGAGAATTCCTTAAGTGGAGCCCTAAAGATCTCTGGATGTCTTCCCCTACGAATAGCCTCAACCCTGCTTAACATCTTCCTAACGTTATCTTTACCAAGATGAGCTGAGACGGTTACTCTGGAGATAAATTTCTCGCCAGGATTGAGACTTATCACTCTTCCATGTTTCCTCTCGAAGGGCTTGACATTTGGAAAACTTGTTCCCGGCTCCAGTCCAGTTACATATCCATCTTCGAGACTGGATGTATTCTTCCAGAGCGTGAAACATGGCAGCTCATTAACCGAATATGATATAGAGACTGCCTTATCCATGTCTTTATTTGTCAAAAGGACGGTCGTGTTTCCATCATCATCTGAAAGCATCTTCATGAAGTAAACATGCTCTATAAAGCCGCTTCGCGGCGGACCATAAACGTCAAAGTTCTCAACTTCCTTAGCGGCTACTGAATCTCTTGGAACAACCTTCTCAATAGGCGCTATGAATCGGCTTCCCTCCTCCAAGATCGGCGAACCATAGTTACAGTGATACAGAATTTGCATATCGCTTGAGGATCCGCTGAGATTCTCAATAACGTCACAAATAGTGAACAGATTGCTTCCGGGAATAGTTCTAATAATAGATGAGAGCTTAAGATTAGGTCCAAACATTGATCTTTCATAGACTACTCCTTCAACCTCTAATGGAAATGGAGGCTTCAAGCCGACTCTGACATTTACTAGCGAAGCCGGAATATTCGCTATTTTTCCGTGGAGAGTAAGCATAATCTCTTTTTTTCTCCCCATATTATCCATTATCACATCTGTTGCGGGGGCTCCCAAGCTGCTGAGGCCGCAGCGAACTATCATTTCATTGAATCCTTCAAGCAATCCGGTTCCTCCCATAGCCTCCAAGTTTATGTGCCGTGGATGAACTGGATTCTTGATTGGAGAGTTCCACCCCAGAAACATAGACTTATACATTCCCTTCCATATGCTCATGCCTCGCGTGGGAACTATTGTGAACGAGAGTTCACCATTATCTAGCGTAATCAGATCTACACCGTCTGAGAGGCCTCCGTAGAGCCTACGCTTCTCAATTCGCCATCCTCTGCCAACTCTTAGCTCTTGACTGGATAGGCTCCACTTCTCAACGTATACTCCATTATCTTCATCCAAAAGCGTCTTCTCAAAGAATGAGGTTTCCTCATTCATTCTAGAGTCCTCTATAAACATTTTACTCTATAACCTTATACATATTCCGTAATGTATGTTTCGCTGAGCCGTAAGACTTGGAGATTTGAGAGAATATTTCATTAAACCTAAAGTTTTAAGCATCTTCCGCTAAGAGCCGAATCTTTAAGTATGGTTAAATTCAATATTTGTTTATCATTACATCTCATAAAAATGGAACATCTCTAATGGGGTAGGAGAGAAGAATTTTGAAGTCTTCGCGTATTCCAAGCTTTTACAAGCTCAGCGTGAAGGAACGCATGAAGATAGTTAAGGAGTTTGCGGGACTTACCGATGAGGAGGTAAACATTCTGCAGTCAACTGGATCTCTAAGCTTAGAGTTAGCTGATCGCATGATCGAGAATGTCGTTGGAGCGATACCTATACCTCTTGGAATAGCCGTTAACTTCCTGATAAATGGAAAGGACTACTTGATTCCTATGGCTATCGAAGAGACCTCGGTTGTCGCTGCAGCAAGCTATGGAGCGAAGATGACGAGGAGGAGGGGGGGAATCTTCACTAACAGTACGGAGCCAGTGATGATGGGACAAATCCAAGTAGTTAAGGTTAAGGATCCTTATCGAGCTAGAATGGCAATACTAGAGTCTAAAGATGAGATCTTGGAGAAGGCAAATGAGCAGGATCCAATGTTGGTCTCGGTTGGAGGTGGAGCAAAGGATGTCAGAGCTAAAGTGATACATACGATGAGGGGAGCTATGGTCATTGCTGAATTACTTGTGGACTGCAGAGATGCGATGGGGGCTAATGCTGTGAACACAATGGCTGAGGCTGTAGCTCCAATTATCGAAAAGATCACTGGAGGAAAGGTATTGCTTCGGATAATCTCTAACCTTGCAACAGAACGGCTTGCTAGAGCTTGGACGATTGTAGATAAAGAGGAGGTAGGCGGAGAAGAGGTTGTTGACGGAATAGTTGATGCGTATGCATTTGCAGCCGCCGATCCATATCGAGCCGCAACACATAACAAGGGGATACTCAACGGAATTATAGCCGTAGCTCTTGCAACATGCAATGATCATCGAGCTATAGAGGCGGGAGCGCATGCATACGCCGCGAGAAGTGGACATTATTCCCCACTTTCAGTCTGGGAGAAGAATGGGAATGGAGATCTAGTTGGTTCTATAGAGCTCCCACTTGCCGCTGGCATAATAGGAGGCGCTACGAAGGTCCATCCAGCTGCAAAGGTAGCCTTAAAGATTCTAGGCGTTAAAACAGCTAGAGAACTAAGTGAGGTTATGGCCGCCGTTGGACTGGCTCAGAACCTAGCTGCATTAAGAGCACTTGCACATGAAGGCATACAGAGAGGCCACATGTCTCTGCATGCCAGAAACATTGCGATAATGGCTGGCGCCGCAGGTGGCCTCATAGACTTGATCGCCGAAAGGATGGTTGAGGAAAGAAAGATAAGGTTGGATAGAGCTAAAGAGCTCTTAGAGGAATATCAGAGAAAACTTAGGAGTCGAATCTGAAGAATAATCTAAGAGGTCCCGGTGTGACTCGTTTCTTCTTCCTAGTCTCCGGAGAGAATCCAACCCTCCCCTTCGCCGAGGTTAAGGCAATTCTAGAATCTGAAGGTCACGCTTACTCAATTCTACTTAAACTCAGCCAAGTCTTAGTTCTAGAGTTGAATCCTAACTCCGTGGAGTCTGTTGTATGTAGATCGGCGCTTACAAGGGCATGCGGCCTTCTCATTACGTATTGTATAGCATCAGTAGAGGAGATACTTGATAGTATAAGAAGAGTTGACATGTTAGATTATGTATCTCATGGTGAAAGATTCGCTGTCCGAATTAGAAGAGTTAGAGGTGCATCTCAACATATAGACAGGTTGTCGCTGGAACGCAGGATTGGGGAAGTAATATTCGAATCCGTGAAGGGAGCGAAGGTTGACCTTAAAAATCCGGAGAAGATCTTTTTTGGAGTTCTATCGGATGGTAATTTCGTCTTCGGCTTGAAGACGGCGGAGATCAAAGCTGGAAAGTTTAAGAAGTATACCTCAAGAATAGCGTTTTCACACTCAGCCACTATGTCTCCCAAGATTGCGAGATGTATGGTTAATCTCGCCCGAGCTAGGAGAGGGGATCTAGTTCTAGATCCGTTCTGTGGAACTGGAAGTTTTCTAGTAGAAGCCGGATTGATAGGATGCCGAGTGGTGGGGTCAGATATAAAACGACGCATGATTGAGGGAAGCATGTGGAATCTTTCAGCCTATAGACTGAGAGCTGAGGGCTTACTCGTCGCTGACGCACGTTCTTCCCCATACTTGCCCGGAAGAGTCGACCGTATAGTTACGGATCCACCCTACGGAACCTCGACGACCACGCTTGGCATGGATGTGGCAGAAGTCTATAGAAGTTTCCTCTCAGATGCTAGAGATATTCTTCGCGGGGGAGGATATATCTGCCTCGCCGCCCCGAAAAGGATTAACGTCAGCCAGATAGCAGAGGAGACAGGTTTTAAGCACTTAGAATCACATTTTATGTATATTCATGGAGGATTAACCCGTGAGATAGCTGTCTTCTCCACATAAATATAGGAGGCTACATGTTGAGTCTGAGAATAACATTCCTAGGAACAGCCGCTAGCGTACCGACGGTGACCCGCGCGCTCCCAGCAATAGCCCTGAAGCGGGAGGGAGAAATTTTTCTCTTCGACTGCGGGGAGGGATCTCAGAGGCAGATGGTGACCGCGAAGATAGGCTTCAATCGGAAGATGAGAATCTTCATCACCCATATGCATGGAGACCACATTCTTGGTATTCCAGGCCTTCTCCAAACCATGTCTCTTCTCGGCCGTGATAAGCCCTTAAAGATATATGGGCCTTCGGGAATCTCTGAGTTCGTGGATGCTTCTAGGAGAACAGTGAGGTTCTCGCTTAAGTTTCCAGTAGAGGTCTATGAGGTTGGAGAAGGCGTAATCTGCCGAGAACGCAGTTACGAGATCCGGTCGGCATGGGCTGAGCATTCAGTCCCCTCTCTTGCATATGCCTTCGTTGAGAAGCCGCGTCCGGGAAGATTTAATCCTGAGAAGGCAGTTTCTTTAGGAGTTCCTAAAGGCCCATTATGGTCAAGGCTGCAGCGCGGAGAGAATGTGAAGCTCCTAAATGGCAGAATAGTCAAGCCTGAGGATGTACTCGGCCCTCCGAGAAGAGGAAGAAAGATAGTATATGTAGGTGACACAAGGCCATCTGAGAACATAGTTAATCTTGCATTGGAAGCTGACGTCTTAATTCATGAAGCCACCTTCTCCGATGAGCTTGCTGAGAGAGCTGAGAGAGATATGCATTCCACCCCGAGTGGAGCTGCATCCGTCGCCAAGAAGGCTAAAGTGAAACTTCTCATCTTGACGCATATAAGCGCCCGATACAGCGACGCTAATATACTGCTAGAGGAGGCTAAGAGAGTCTTCCCAAACGTTATAGTCGCGGAGGACTTTATGAGCCTCGACGTTCCATTTGAGAAATAACTCTTTAATTCAAGATACTTGTCTCCCTAATCAATCTTACTAACCTTGAGAGGCTACCGTCTACGTCTCTTACAGACTCAACTATTAAGGACCCTTTATAGTTTATCTCCTTAAAAGTTTGAATCACTCGTCTCCAGTTGATGTTTCCGTCGCCTATGCCTAGATGCTCATCGGAGATTCCATGATTATCGTGAAGATGTGTATGAACGATCTTCCCAGCATACTCCTTAAGGAATCTAAATATCTCTCCCTCTATGTTTGCGTGTCCAACATCTAGAGTTAACCCTATCTCATAGTCTCCCAGATTATCATAGAATCGGTTAAAATCCTCGACTTTGCTAAGTAGAAAGTGGAGGTTTGAAATTCCATTCTCAACAGTTACGCGGACACCGTGCATTTTAGAGAATTCAGCGAGTTCACGTATGGATCTTAGATTCATCTCCCAGTTTACGTCGGAGAAGAGGTAGCTGGAATTGTTTCTCAGTCCAGAATGAAGAACCCATAGTGGCGAGTCTAGTTTTCCTGAGAGAAGAATCGACTTCTTTAATCGCCTAAGCGAGGCTCTTCTTTTCTGATACGATATGGACGCTATATCAACGTTTATGAATGGAGAATGAATCGATATTTCAAGATCTCTATCATATGCTATCTTCCTTATAGCATCCACTCTCTCTTCATTTAGAGAGTGCAATCCCTCATCAACTATCTCCACATTTTTGAATCTAGCCTCTTCGAGGATGCTTAGGGCCTTAGAGAATGAGTGGGAGAGACAATACAGCATTGAAAAGCCGATCTCCAATGTGAGTCGCATCCTATGCGGTTTTTGGCGTCAACCAGTCGACGACTGCTTTGGGATCATCACTTTCTATCTCAACCCTTATTGGACCTAGCGGAGATTCTCCTACGGACTGAGAGAAGGAAATATGCCCCACATAAGCAACTTGCTTATTAAGGTAGAAGCGTATTGTATTATCTTGGATTCCTTTGAGAAGCACCCCTCTGGCGGCATCTAATATTTGTTCTCTACGTAGCAGATCATGGAACCTGATTAAGGCTTTACGTCCCTCAGATTCGCCTGCAAGTCGGCTTTTCTCTTTCTCCTTCACAATTCGCAATGTAATCTCTCCAAACATCTTCTCGACTGCCGCTTGAACCTTACTTGGATCCTCCGTTGGATTCACATCTACAGAGACTTTCAGAATCAGCCTTTTGAAGCCCATATCTCCTTCATCTCTCTTTTCAGAATATTCGCCAGTTTCTCTTCAAGTTCCTTAAGTGTCCCTTCATTCACCAACATGTAATCAGCCATTGCGATGACTTCTCCAACTCCAACCTTAAGTTCTCTTCGGTCACGCTCAAAAAATTCTCTCCAGTTCTCTGGATCATCACCTCTTCCTCTCTCTAAGAGACGTTTAAACCTTGTCTGTGGCGATGCGTGAATCGCGAGGATCCTGAATTCCGGAAACTCCTTCTTAAACTCTTCAACTTCATAGAGGCTTCTTAATCCATCAATGAAGATTATATGCGAATTTATATTCTTAATCTTTGGTATACATCTCTTTGCTACGGCTGCTGGTCCTTCCACGCTTCTTATCTCAAGCATAACTTTGCCGAGGCTTTCAGGCGTTATCGATAGCCCTCTTCGTTTAGCCTCAGTCCTGACTTCATCACCCATCACAATAACAGGAAAACCGAGCTTTTTAACGATTTCTTTAACTGTGCTTTTTCCAGCCCCGGGCATTCCGGTGGTGCCTATAAGCATTCTTCTCTCCGTAGTCATCACCCAGCTGAGCAGTAGTCTCAAGATGTCAACAAATCCAAACCATATATTTTAACTTATTTATTGATTTTATGCAGTGTAGGTTAATTTTAATATACGGACCTTCAATAAAATGGGAGATTAGAAGAGATAGAAGGGAAAGTTTCTCTTGGAGACTATTAGAAGCTTTATAGCCTTCGATATTGAAGAGCCACATGTATTGAGAAATATATCGAATGTTCAATCCACGCTTGCGGAGACGGGTGCACGGCTTAAATTCGTAAAGCCTGAAAACATCCATATCACAGTGAAGTTCTTAGGTAATATTCCGCTGTCCCAAGTTGATGAGGTCTACGATGTGATGAAGAAAGTCGATTTTTCACCATTCAAGGTTGAGATAAGGGGAGTTGGAGCGTTTCCGAGTATGAGACGCATAAACGTTGTATGGGCGGGAATAAGCAGAGGAGTCGCTGAGCTGAGGGAGATCTTTAATCAGCTTGAGCTGATGCTCTATAGGATAGGATTCAAGAGAGAAACGAGAGGGTTTAGCCCGCATTTAACGATAGCTAGAGTGAAGACGGGATATAGGAGAGACAAGCTAGCACGCTGCCTAAGAGAGATAGAAGATTATAGATTCGGCGTTGTTAAAGCTGAATGCTTAAGGCTTAAGAGAAGCATATTAAAGCCGGAGGGGCCTGTTTACTTAACACTACGAGAAAAATGCACGTAGTTTCAAGGGACATAGCAGATGTGCAGTCTTAACGACAGAATTCAAAGGGTCTGTGAGGAAGCGCTTCAGCGGATAATTCCAAGCAGAGAGGAGAAGATTGATACTCTCAGCTTCGTCAATTCGCTGATTGAGAAGCTTAAACGTAGACTGGAGAAGCTAGGCATCGAAGCGGAAGTGCGTGTTGAAGGATCCATCGCAAAGGATACATGGATATCTGGGGAAAAGGATATAGATCTCTTTATACTTGTGCCAAAAGAGCATGGGAGAGAAGCGTTCCAAAGAGTTCTCGAAGCTGCTAAGACTGTATGCAAAGGTAAATTTTTGGAGGCCTACGCGGAGCATCCCTACATTCACGCCGAGATAGAAGGATTCACAATTGATTTTGTCCCATGCTTTAAGTTGGAAAGCGCTGAGGAGGCTATTTCAAGCGTCGATAGAACACCATTTCACACCGCATACGTGAAGAAGCATCTCAAGTCTGAGGGTAGAAGGGAGGTTCGCTTGCTGAAGAGGTTCATGCGGGGAATAGGAACTTACGGCGCGGAGATAAAGGTCGGTGGATTCAGCGGCTACCTCTGCGAGCTCCTAGTTGTGTATTACGGATCATTTCTCAACGTGCTTAAGGCAGCCTCGGATTGGCGTGGAAGAGTATTGATCGATATCGAGAATTATTATGAGGGAAGAGCTGAGGAGGCCTTAAAGATCTTTAATCAGCCGCTTATAGTCATAGATCCTGTTGATAAAAATCGAAACGTAGCCTCAGCGGTGAGTAGGGAGAAGCTTGCGGAGTTCATCGTGGCTTCAAGGCTCTTCATCAAGAATCCGAGTATCAGATTCTTCTTTCCAACGGAGCCAAAGCCTTTCAATGCACATGAAGTAGTTGGTAGGATGAAGTCTAAGGGAGTATCATTCGTGTTTTTAAAGACTAAGGCCATAGAAGCGGTTCCTGACATTCTCTGGGGGCAACTCTATAAGTCCCAAAGGGCTCTTAAAGGGCTTGTTTCAAGATACGACTTTGAGGTTCTGAGAGATGCTGTTTGGAGCGACGAGAAGACCGCCACAGTATTCATCTTCGAACTGCAATCTCATATTCTACCGGCGGCGAAGAAGCATATGGGACCCCCTATCATGAAGAAGAGGGACTGCGAAAGATTTTTGAAGAAGCATCTATCATCAGAAATGCTTGTTTCAGGGCCTAGGATAGAAGGGGACAGATGGGTTGTGGAGAAGAGAAGGCTGTATCGGAACGTTTCTTCCCTCCTTAGAGATCTCCTCAAAGATGGAGGGAGAAGTGTAGGAGTCGCTAGCTTCGTCTCGGAAGCCTTCTCATCCTCACTTGAAGTAATAGTCAATGAAGAGATCATAGATTTTTACCTAAGCAACAAGGACTTCGCATTATTCTTCACAAGATATCTAATAGGAAAGCCAGTGTGGCTTCAATGAGGGTGAATTTAAAGCTGCACGTAGCTTATCTAGATATGCCTCTAAAGGAGAAGTATGCGCGTATAATCTGTTATCCTCAATATAGTCTGAAGTGTCTCGAGGAAAGACTACGTGAGATGAGAAGTCTAGGAGTCAAGGCTTTATGCTTCTTCGGGAATAAAAAGATCGGAGGAGTCCCTATTTTAGGTAAGGGATGCGTAGGCATAGTTGTCCCGGCATATATGAATGTAGGTAGAGTTGCGCTTAAGATTAGGCGAACTGATGCCGACCGAGAGAGCATGAGACATGAAGCTGAGATGCTTAGAATCGCAAACTCCGTCAATGTTGGACCGAAACTCTTAGGATTCACGCAGAACATTCTCTTGATGGAGTTTGTAGAGGGAATGCCTCTCGTAGAGTGGATTGAGAAGGTGCAGTGTGAAAGTGGCTCCGTGGAGAAGGCTCGCAAGGTCTTAAGGGAGATTCTGGAGCAGTGTAGAAGGCTTGATGAGATAGGTCTGGATCATGGGGAGCTAAGTAGAGCCATAGGACATATAATCGTAGATTATAAGGATAATCCTTGGATTTTAGACTTTGAAACGGCAAGTGTGAGAAGGAGAGTTTCGAACGTCACGTCGATCTGCCATTTTTTGTTCTTGAATGGAGGAATTGTCAGCTTGATAACTAAATTGATTTGCTACGGAGCTAGAGAGAAGTTAATCTTGGCTCTGAGAAGGTATAAGAGAAGCCTTTCGCGGAGGGCCTTCAATGAAGTTTTGAGGAAATGTGGCTTAATCGATCAGAGCATTGAATAAGGGCTTAGAGAAGGTTACAAGAAACCAGATATGCTGGTTTCAAGCGTATTGAAGATCGGAAATTTGTTAGCAACACCTTTATATTGTAAGAAGGAAAAAAACAAAGAGGATATTGATGTTGATGCCTTGTTGATGGTGCATACTTCATGATTATTCAGCGTGTACCAACAGGGATTTCCAAGTTTGATGAGATGATTGAGGGAGGTTTCCCCGAGAACAGCATGATATTGCTTGTAGGCTATCCGGGAGCTGGCAAAACAACATTCTCGGCGCAGTTTATATATAATGGTGCGACTCGTCACAGAGCTAAGGGAGTCTATGTCTGTTTTGCAGAGACGAAGGAGACATTCCTTAAGAATATGATGAGGTTCGGATGGGACTTCGAAAGGCTTGAAAAGGACGGAAGAGTCGCCATCCTAGACCTTTCGGTAACTCGAGAGTCTGGGCTTCAAAAAAATCTTGACACAATAATGGAAACAATGACCTCGCTTAATGCCAGTAGACTTGTCATAGATTCCTTCTCAGCGATAAGTATGGGGCTGAAGGAGCCGATAGATATACGTGTCATGATTCATCTTCTCTATAGATTTTTGAAGAAGGCCAGATGCATATCTATTCTTATTATTGATCAGCCATGGGGATCCACCTCTTTAGATGAGGGGATATCGGAGTTCCTCGCTGATGGGATAATACATTTCGAAACATACTTCGATGAGAATGAAATTCTGCGTAGAAGATTCAGAATACTGAAGATGAGGGGGACGAATCATACAAAGACTCCGCATGAATATGATATAACATCTGACGGATTCATCATACTTGATAAGAAAGGATATGGGAAGGATTTTAGGGAGAAGGAATATTCGGCCCGCCGCGGATTCACGGATCTCTTGGATGTTAAAGGCGTCGGCGTTAAGCGTTCTAATATTCTGAAGGCATTAGGGATAAGAACGGCTGAGGACTTAGCTGAAGCCGACCCGAAGTTTCTGGCTGATAACTTAAAGATCTCGAGGAAAGCAGCGTCTAAGATTATCAGAAACGCTAGAAAGATAGCCTCTGGTCGATGAACCAGTATTATGGGCTCCGGATCCTATTGAAAGTTATGGATCTATGATATAAATTATAGGTTAGAATTATAGGTTCTGTGAAAGTATTTTGCATGAATATTTGAAAAAAGCAATTAAAAAATAGCATTTTTCTTCATAAATATTATAATTTTTGCGAAACGAAGAGAATACATGCTTCTTACAGAAAAAAGGAGAAATTCATTCTTCAGAGAAAAAAGTAAGCCGGAATTGAGGCCTCCTTCCTCAACATATGGTAGGAGGCAATACATATGCTGTAAACAATGTAGCTGTACAACAGATCTAAGCAAAGCGAAGATTTCAGGCTACAACTCGGAGCATTCACTACAACACATACACTGTAATGAATGCGGTAAGATAATCAAGTGGCTTCCTGGAGAAAAGAATAAAATTGGAATCGTTGAGGGAGTATTCAGCATCCTTTTGGGAGGGATGCTGGCGTATCTACTATTCCCCTCACTTAAAGTTTACGGATTGCAAGCCGGATTCTTCATATCTCTATATGGACTCTTTAAAGTTTTAATCTCGTAGATATGTTCTTCGGGAATTTAGAAGAAGAAATTTTAAGCATGTAATATCTTATATTATGTAATATCTTATATTTCTTGGAGGGCACATAGAGATTGCCTAGGATAGAGGGAGAGAGTAAGGAAGAGCTTCTGTGCACGCGTGTAACGTCAGCAATAAAAGAAGCTGTTATTCATGAATCTCAGACGGAGGGGTTAACGCCGTCTGAGTGGCTACGTAATCTCATCGTCAAAGAGCTTAAAGAGAGAGGAGCATTACGAAGGATCTATAGATTTCCAGATCTGGATAAGTCGAGATCATAGTATTGAGGATCTCGTCTTTTAAGCGGCAAATTCAGCGCAGTCACTTTCTTTATGATGGGAGTAGAGAGATGTTGCATTAACTTAAAACTCAATTTTTTATATTTTGGTATTATTTTTAGGAGTTAGTGGATGTTCTGCGTCGGAGGCGGAATCTTGGAGGATCTAGCTGCGTTCACGGTGGATTATGCGAGAGGTTTAGGAGCGGAGTATGCTGAAGCGAGATTTCAGCGTGATATTCAAGAAACCGTGATTTTAAAGAATGGTTTTCCAGAAGCCGTCGTACTTGAGGAAAAGAAAGGTATAGGCGTAAGAGTGCTAGTGGATGGTGCTCTTGGATTCGCATCGACAGATAATCTTACGAGGAAGGATGTGAAAAATGCCTCAAGCAGAGCTTTTAAAATGGCCCGTGCGTCATCAAGGATCATGCATGAAAAAGTTTCGATGGATGATAGTAGTCTAGGAAATATCAAGGTGGAAGTTAATCAACGCATCGGCTTTGACTCAGTAGATATCGGGTCTAAAATCGGCTTGCTCAAGGAAACATATAAGTTAGCCGTGGGAGAGGCTGCTGAAAGAAATGTGAAGATTCCAGCTTGCAGTATGACTATTGACACATGGATGACTGAAAAACTCGTAGTATCAAGTGATGGAGCATACGTTTACAGCATCATTCCTAGAGCTGCCTTCTCTATACTGATGACGGCTTTTCATCCACAGAAAGGTTCGGCTCAAAGGTTTTTTGATCTTGGAGGTTCTGGCGGCTGGGAGATAGTGGAGGGGTGGAGATTGCAAAGCCTCATTAAGAAGGAGGCTGAAACTCTATCTGAGATTCTTCTATCCGCCGGAAAGAGTCCCTCTGGAAAGATGGATGTTATCCTTGGACCTGAACTCATTGGGCTCATCTGCCATGAATCCTCTGGTCATCCTGGTGAAGCTGATAGAATCCTGGGAAGAGAGGCGGCTCAAGCCGGAGAGACTTATCTTAAAAAGAACTCGATAGGTCTACGAGTTGGTTCACCTCTTGTAAACGTTGTGGACGATCCTACACTGGATGGCTCCTTTGGTTTCTACCTATATGATGATGAAGGTGTTAAGGCTAGGAAACGCACGTTGATAAAGGAAGGTGTAATAAACGAGTTTCTTCATAATAGAGAGACTGCAAGCGTCTTCGGCGTCAAGAGTAATGGATCCGCCAGAGCCTCAGCCTTTGATAGGGAGCCAATTGTCAGGATGGCTAACACCTATCTTGAGCCTGGAGATTACTCTGTAGATGAGCTCTTAGAGGATGTGAAGGAAGGCGTCTATATTAAGAGCTTCATGGAATGGAATATTGACGACAGAAGATTCAATCAGCGCTATGTGGGACTCGAGGCCTACAGGATATTGAACGGAGAGATCAAGGAGAGGATTAGAAATCCCATATTAGAAGTAACTACAACTGGTCTATGGAGCTCAGTAGACGCGGTTGGCAGAGACCTAGAGTTTCAAGCCGCATATTGCGGCAAGGGAGATCCAATGCAGGGGATACCCGTCTGGACAGGAGGACCTCACGTAAGGCTAAGAGAAGTGATTTTGGGGGATGATAAATGAGGAAGGATGAGATACCATCATATGTTGTTGATTTAGCTTTAAAGAAAGGAGCCACTGACGCCGTTACGAAGATTCATGATAGGCAACACGTCATGATTAGATTCTCAAACAATGAGGTAACAGTCTCGAAATTTTATGATGAGTTAACAGTAGACATCTTCTTGATGATTAGGCGGCGGAGAGCCGCTACAACTGTTCCGTTTTATTCGGCTCGAAGACTCGAGAGGACAGTTGAAAAGCTCATCAAGATAGCTAGGATGACGCCGCCAAGTGAACTTTATGCTCCTTTACCTGAGGGTCCCTTCAGCTATGATCCTAGGCTACTTAAGGGTCCTAAGACCTCTCTCAGCCCCGATAGACTCGTCGGCTACGTTGAAGAAGCCATAAACGCCGCTTTAAAGGAGGGAGCTAAGAAGGTGGCGGGAACTCTGAATGTAGCCGTTGAGAAAACAGTGCTAACTACTTCAGGTAACGTGCATGCGAGCCAAGAGAGATGCACACTAGATATATCGGTTAGAGCCTTCACATCTGATATCTCCTCCGGACACTTTGTCTCGATCAGCGGCAGTGAAGATGAATTTAATTCTTCAGAAGCTGGAAGGATTGCTGGAGAAATAGCCGTGGCCGCCTCAAACCCCAAATCCGGAGAGTCTGGAAGATTCACTGCCCTCCTAGGACCGCTTATCTTCGCTGATCTAATCAGCCAAGTCGGCATACTCTCATCCGCGTTTCTCGTAGATATTGGTCGGTCATTCCTAGTCGATAAGGTAGGCACCCAGGTTGCTTGTGAAAAACTGAGCCTTATCGATGATCCTACAATCGCGGATTCATATGGAGCTAGAGCTTTTGATGATGAAGGATTTCCCACAAGAAGAAATGTAATCATAGAGAAGGGAGTTCTTAAGGGATATCTTCATAACAGCATTACAGCTAAGAAGTATGACGTTGAGACTACTGGAAATGCGGGGCTCATCTCTCCGCATCCGTGGAATCTCGTAGTTGAGTCGGGCGAGAAATCTTTTGATGAGTTGCTAGCGGAGATTGACAGAGGAATATACGTCACTAATGACTGGTACTTAAGGTATCAGAATTATAGGAGAGGTGATTTCTCAACTATTCCTAGAGATGGAATATTTCTCATAAGAGATGGATCCATAGAGTCTTCAGTTAGGGAGCTTAGGATAAGTGATAACATGCTACGTATATTAAAGAATATCCGGGATCTCAGCCGAACGCGGAGATGGATTAAATGGTGGGAGGTTAATGTTCCAACATTAACCCCGTACGCCGTGATTGAAGACTTAAACTTTACAAAATCAACGATGTAACTTTTAAACATAAATAGAGTTAGAAAATCTCTGAAGACCAAAAAAGCAGAGAGATAAGAGTATCTAATCTTTTTTGGTAAAATCTTCCAATCCTTTTGTCTTCTTTGTATGGTATGAGTTCCTTTGTAGATGTATAGAGAGAAAATTATTGTTAGCAATTATTTTTTGGAAAAAATGTTTGGAGGCTTCGTTTTCTTGCTAGATGCGAGGCTACTTAATACTGTATGTATACTTCCGATGGGAGAATTGCCTTTTTAGAGTATAGTATTCTTTCAAGCCTTCTGTAGTATCCTATAACTTCTCTACCCTTCTCTGTTAATGAGAAGATTGTAGCAGAATCATTAACGGTCTCCTTTAATAGACCTTGAGCAATAAGGAAGTCAAGATGCTTCTTCAGCCTCGTCCACGAAAGATTAGCTCGATACATTATATGTGTTGGTTTTCTCTTACCTTCAGCAACAGCCTTCAAAATGTCAAGATAGATCTCGAACTGTGAACGCCTCGCCATTCCCCTCGCCGAACCGTAGGTTACTATATATCCATTTATAAGTTTTATGAACTTTCAGTTTCAGCGCGCCGTTTGACTCATCCATGCTAGAGCATCATTACTGAATAATCATTTAAGCGTGGGCTCCATAATATTTTAATGCGAGATCTCTTTATATCTCCTACCCATTCCGGTAGAGGAACCTTGCCAAGCAGCCGACTCGAAGAAGATAATGTTTTCAGCATGCTGGTTAGACCCATACGTAGGTTACTTGAGGAGAGAAACTTCAGGAAGCCGACTGAGCCTCAGCAAAAGGCTATTCCAAAGATTCTAGAAGGAAAGAATGTACTATTAATATCTCCCACGGCGACGGGGAAGACTGAGGCGGCGATGCTTCCGGTGCTGAATAATCTAATCCAGATCTCCAGAAGCGAGCCTGGGATAAAAGTCCTTTACATCACACCTCTCAGAGCGCTAAACCGGGATATGCTTGAGCGCTTAGAATGGTGGTGTAACAAGCTAGATCTTAAACTCGCAGTTAGACACGGCGACACAGACGTAAGTGAGAGAACCCGGCAGTCACGCAGTCCACCTGACATAATGATTACTACACCTGAGACCCTTCAAGCAATGCTCTTCGGCTGGATTATTCATCGCCATCTTCAATCTGTAAGGTGGGTTATCGTTGATGAGGTACATGAGTTAGCCGATAACAAGCGTGGAAGCCAGCTCTCGCTCGCGCTTGAGAGACTCCGTGAGATAACGCGCAGAGAGTTTCAAATCGTAGGATTATCTGCCACTATAGGTACTCCCGAGAAGGTTGCCCAGTTCTTAGCGGGGAATAATCGACCCATCGATGTTGTTGAGGTTCCGGTCGCCCGTCATATGTGCCTAAAAATATTATATCCAAAGCCTAAACCAGAAGATTTCACGCTCGCCTCGACTCTTTACACCCATCCTGAAGTCGCAGCCCGCCTTCGAATCATACGTGAGCTGATCAAACAGCACAACTCCGTCCTTCTATTCACAAATACGAGAACCATCTCCGAGGTTTTAGCAAGCCGGTTTAAGGTATGGGATGCGGACTTTCCAGTCTCGATTCACCACGGATCTCTGGCTAAGCCTTCGAGAATCGCGGCTGAGCGGGGACTTAAGGCTGGCGATCTTCAAGGGCTTATATGCACAAGCTCCCTAGAGCTCGGTATAGATATTGGAAGAATAGATCTTGTAATTCAGTATATGAGCCCAAGGCAGGTTACTCGCCTTATTCAGAGGATTGGTAGAAGCGGCCATAGAATAGGCGGTATTGCTAAGGGAATCATCATAACTATGGATTCAGACGATACTTTAGAGTCTCTTGCTATTGGAAGAAGGGCGTATGCTGAGGAGCTGGAGCCCGTTGAGATACCTGAGAAGCCATATGATGTCTTAACGAATCAGACAGTAGCTCACTTGATGAAGCGAAGGAGAGTCTACTTCCAAGAGATCCTTGAGATATTCAGGAGGGCTTATCCCTACAGAAACTTAACCGTCGGGGATATCCAGAGGATAACCGAGTACATGCATGAGAGGTATCCGAGGTTTGCATGGGTGGTTCCGGAGGAAAACCTTATGCTCAAGCCTAGACGCTCAAAGCCCATGTACGAGTATTTCTTTGATAACCTATCGATGATACCTGATGAGAAGCATTACATTGTCATAGATAGGGAGTCGGATACAGCCGTTGGACTGCTAGATGAGGCATTCGTTGCTGAATATGGGAAGCCAGGCGTAAAGTTCGTCATACGTGGAAGCCCATGGAAGATTGTTAATATAATCGCTGACAGAATCTACGTGAAGCCTGTGGACGATCCAACAGGAGCTATACCAAGCTGGATTGGGGAAGAGATACCAGTTCCATATGAAGTGGCTCAGGAAGTCGGGGAGATAAGAAGATTCGTTGAGGAGGAGATGCGTAAGGGGTTAAGCCCAGATAAGATTGCTGAGAAGATCGCTGAGAAATATCCCGCTGATAAAGAGACAATTCTCAACGCGGTCTCCGAGACCGTTGAGTCCGTTAAGAAGGGATATCCTGTTCCCAACGATAAGAGGATCACTATTGAGGAGTGGGAGGACTACGTCATCCTACATACGCATTTCGGATCCTTAACAAACCGTGCCTTTGCACAGTTGCTGGGACACATAGTCTCCGAAAAGACCGGATATTCAGTTGCAGCTCAGCATGATCCATACAGAATCCTAATCCAGACGATAGGGGAGGTTAATGCCTCAACATTAATCAGGATAATCAGCGAGGTTAAAGACGCCTACCCTGAGACTATTAGAGAGATGCTTATCCGCGCCTGCGAAAGAACCGGAATCTTCAAGAGGAGACTGATACACGTGGCTAGGCGATTCGGAGCTTTAAAGAAGCAGGTTGATTTCAGTAGTGTTAGTCTTCAGAGCTTGATAAGGAGCTTTGAGGGAACCGTGATCTATGAGGAAGCGCTTAAGGAGGTCTTCACGAAGGATCTAGACCTAAAGAAACTGATAGAGGTCTTTCGCAGGATACGGGAGGGCGATATCGAGATTCTTCACGTTGAGACTTTAGGTGAACCGTCTCCGCTTGCTCGCCTCGGAATTGAAAAGGTAAGCATGAAGACGGACTTAATTCCACCTGAGAAGATGAAGCGGATACTCTTGGAATCTGCGAAGGCAAGGCTTCTCGACGAAACCAGAGTCTTCATATGCACGAGTTGCTGGGGCTATATTGAACCGATTAGGATAAGGGATCTCCCGCTGAAGCCTGAGTGTCCTAGATGCGGCTCAAATAGGCTTGGCATGTTGAGAGCTGAGGAGAAAGATGCCTATATACTTATTGAGAAGAAGGGTCAAAAGCTAAGAAAATCTGAGAGGAGGCTTAGAAACGAGGCGGTTCAGACGGCTAATCTCATATCAAGCTATGGGAAGGCGGCAGCTATAGTTCTTTCAGGCAGAGGTCTGAGACCATCGGATGCCCGGGAGGTCCTAAGGAGAGAGAGTAGAATCTCAGATAAGCTTTTTGAATTGGTGCTTGAGTCTGAAAGGGAAGCCTTGAAGAGAAGATTTCTATAGTGGACGCTTCAGAGATGAAACGTAATGTAGAAATATTAGTTCTCTGATTTTAAAGGAAGGATGTGATTTAAAATGTTTATATCACCCTTTGTAGCTTCCCCAACCCCAGTTATACGTAGACTCTTAACACTCGCGGAATTGAAACCCAGCGAGCTTTTTTATGATCTTGGAGCCGGTGACGGCGGCCCAGTCATAGTTGCAGCTAAGGAGTTCGGAGCTAGATGTGTTGGAATTGAATTGAGGGAGGACTTGGCAAGGCGTGCGGTGAGGAGGATTAAGGAACTCGGTTTGCAGGATAGGGTTAAGATAATTAATGATGACTTATTCAATGTATCATTAGCCGATGCGGATGTAGTCTACCTCTATCTTACTACGAGTGCTAATGAGAAGGTTAGGCCTAAGCTCGAAACTGAGCTGAAGAAGGGAGCTAGAGTTGTTTCACATGACTATAAGATCACAGGGTGGGAGCCGGCTAAGGTTGAAAGGTTCTGTGAGAATCCGAGGCTTGGATTTCCTTCTCATACACTATATCTCTATCGGAGATAGATATATCCTCTCATTAGCATCGAGAGAGGGAAGAATGGTGTAATTGACTAACCTGACACTTGATGAAGTCTGGGAATGGAGGATTTTCAGTGATCCCCCTTCCTTGGAGCTACGTTAACTTGTGGCGTTGCATAGGATGCGGGCTCTGCTGCATAAATTATGACGTAGTACTAAAATTTGATGAGTGGCTTAGAATAGTGCAGAGGTTCGGAGTCGGAGTTACGAGAGCTGGGCTGAATAAGCTATATCTCGGAAAGAAGCCGGACGGTTCATGTATATTTCTTTCTCGGATAGATGGAAAATATGTATGTACACTTCAAGGTATGAAGCCGATCGCATGTAAGCTCTGGCCATTCAGAATATTGAATCGGCCGAAGTATGGTAAGGCACGTGAAGCTCTCTTCAACTATAAGAGGCGGAGATTGTATGTCTACATCGATCCTTCCTGTCCTGGGATAAGATGGGGGAAACCGTCTCCAATAATGGTTAATCATGTCATCCCAGAATTCATCGAGATAGCTCTAGGTATCAGAAAGAAGCAAGTCTACTCCACCGGAAGATTACTCTACAGCTTGGATGTGAGAAGGAAAACTTCTGGATTATTCGCGCATAGAAAAATGTGAATCTTAATCACGCGTGAGAACTTGATGCGGATCAGTTGAACCTTCTCTATTGGTGATTATACTCCCAAGTAGCACATCAAAAAGGTATAATGCTGATCTTTCAAGAGAGAAGCCCGCTTAAGATAATTTTCAGATATGGAAAGGCCATGGGCGAGGTCATAAGCGCCTCATCCTACATAATACTGATTAAGCCTCAGCAAAGAATGCCCATCTGCGTTGCCGATCATTTCATAATTATTTCTAGAGTATATGTCTTCTTCCTTGAAAGAGAATATTCCAATTACTCCGCAATGCTCATGCATCATACCTCTTACCTGGAGACTTGTAGAGAATTAAACATTTAACATTTAAAATTTATTCTCATTCTATAGTTGCTGACGGCATCATCTACAACGCGCGCTACCTATGGTATCTATGATATTTAGAAGACTTTAGTTAATCCATAGACTTTAATTGATTCGAAGATAATATTTATTTATGTAAACATTTATGTTTACTTGAGGAGAATTATATGAAGCAGGTTCAGGTGAGGATGCCCGAGAAACTCCTCAAGGAGATCGATAAATGGGTGACGGAGGGGAGATTCAAGAGTAGAAGTGATGCTATAAAGACTATTGTAGCCTTGTATGAGGAGAGAGAGCGTACAAGAGAGTTCTATAAGATGCTTGTTGAAAGGAGCAAAGAGGCTAAGGAGAAGCCTGAGATTCTAGTGCCGCTAGAGGATATCTCTTGAAGTATAAAATTTTTCTACACCCAAAAGCCGCGGAGTTCTTAAAGAATCTTAATAGTTCTTTAAGGATTAAGATTAAGAATCGTCTAAGGGATCTTGAGGAATCCCCCGAAGAGAAAGGTCAACGTCTTAGGTATTCCTCATTCGCCGAGAAGAAGGAAAAGTTATAGTTTTATTTATAGGTCACAGAAGAACAGTCTACGATGACTTCTCGAGAATCTCCAGATTATGAATAATTAATAATAAAGCTAAAAATGTCTTATAGGAAATATTTCTTTGATGCAAAGATTACGAGTTAGGCCTTGAAGAGAATGGTGCACAGTACGAGTAAGGTAATTAGAGACATCATAATCGTTGTTTTTGCGGCTGCTCTGATTGCTTCATACTATTTCAGCGGCCCAACGGATAGAACTGACGTCGCCATGCATCTTTCAAGGGTTAGAATCATAATAGATAACCTACCCGCGGTGCCGAGATGGAATCCATACTGGTATTTCGGAATTCCATTTCTAAAGATCTACCCTGGGCTTTTCCACTACTCCCTCGCTGGGCTCGGTTTACTTCTTTCCCGCATATTTCCAAGTCTTCCGAAGAATGAGATAATCTTCTTGACAGTTAAGGTTTATACACCACTTATCTTTGCTATCGGAGCTGCTTCAATCTATTTTCTCTCTAGAGAGATTGGTCTCCCGAGTTCTGGCTCGATCTTCTCCTCAATCTTCCTAGTCACATCCTATAATATTTACAGTTACTGGGCTGTTGGCTCCTACCCGAATATTTCATCCTTCTTGATCTCACCGCTTCCCCTAGCCTTATACATGAGAAGTCTAAGGCTGAGGAATCTGAAATACGCGGTCTTGGCAGGATTAACGTATGGGATTGTAGTTCTTACATACGTATCGAATGCCTTGTACCTCGTAATCTTCTTCATCATCATCTCGATTCTCATGACGATA
>PIYH01000008.1 GCA_003601695.1 Candidatus Bathyarchaeota archaeon | reverse complement strand
ATAAAAGTGACTACAGCTTTATGGAGAGACAGTCTTTATAGATTTTTTATGTTGACATTCTAACGATGCTCTTGATGAATGAAAACTCCTCTAGGCCCCTTATTTTTCATATATAAATCTTCTTTATCTTGTTACTCTAAGGGAAAGAAAATAAATTTGCAAGTCCCCTTCAAATAATTGAGGATATCATATGAAATTCTCGCAGTTCATGAAACTTCCAGTAGTTGATGTCCACGTTCACTTTGGAAGACCTACGCCTAAAAAAGATCAGTTTACCGCTGAAAAACTGGAGAGACTGGGAGAGTTTATGATTGACGTCATAAAGAATGGTATGCTCAGCCAAATGAATATCACGGGAGGATACGCTGGGCTTTACCTCAAAATTAGATATCCCGGGTTTTTCTATGCGGGAGGATATGTACCTTGGTCTGGGGATACCCAATTACTGAAAGTGGATGATTGGAACAAGTACATAGAATCGTTGATTGATACGGGTTTTGATGGAATAGGCGAGATGGGAAACAAGCCAGTTCCAAGAAACAAACATCATCCATTAAACGGAAAATATTATGAAGGCTTCTGGGATGCATGTGAGATCCTAGAGGTTCCTGTTTTATGCCATGTTGCAGATCCGGAGGAGTTTTGGGATACAGATCGAGCTCCTGAATGGGCTAAAAGCAGAGGATGGGTGTATTACTCTGGCAATTACCCGGCAAAGGAAGAGCTCTATGCGGAGATGGAAAGCGTTCTCGATACTCATCCAAACCTCAAAGTTGTTCTCTGTCACTTTTACTTTATCTCAGCAAACCTCGAAAGGGCTGAAAGATTCATGAATCGCTACGAGAATGCGAATTTAGACCTAACATTAGGAATCGAGCTAATGTACAACATTTCAAGGAGAAGAGATGATTGGAGAGAGTTTTTCATCAAGTATCAGGATAGAATAATTTTTGGAACCGATATCGCAACGTGGCAGACTCTACAGGAGGCCCTCGATAGGATTTGGCTCATCAGAAACTTCTTAGAATCAGACGAGGAGTTCTTCACTCCTGACACAGCAGATATGCTCCTAACGAGGTATAAAGAACCATTCGTAGGGTTAAAGCTTCCAGATGGTGTGCTAAGAAAGATTTATCATGATAATTTTAAGAGGTTATGGGGAGAGAGGCCAAGAGATCTAAACGTTGACATGATGATGAAGCATCTGGAAAGAGAGAATGAAAGAGAGAATGAAAGGGAGCTAATAGCTGCAATAAAAAAGACGGTTAAGAGTGGCGATAGCTGATAATCGCTGACTGTCAGCCTAATGAAGCTGCAAAAAATAATTTCTTCCACAGCCTCTTTAGGAAATAGTATCACCTTTTTCTTCTCGAGTAATTAATGTTTTATGCTTAATTGAAGCTGTTATAGCCAATTATTCATTCCGCCGCTCCCTCTAAAGAGGCCTTAAAGTACTTTTTCCAGTCTATTTCAGTTACGCATAGACGATTTCCGTCAGGATCATGAAAGACTGCTTGTCTTCCACCCCAAGGTTCATCATGAGGCTCCGCGGTAAACTTTACACCTTTACTCACTAATCTCCGATATTCTTTATCTACATTATCTACTAGAAACTCTATAGAAGCAGAATCCTTGCCTATCTCGACGGTATCTTTCGGTATTAAACCTATCTCCACTCCACCGCATTCGAATCCAACATAGCTCGAGTATTCATATTTTTTGTTGAATCCTAGGATCTCCTCGTAGAATCTTTTTGACCTCTCAAGATTTGAAACACTCAGAGTAATGCTCCATACGGTCTTAATCACTTTCTCTCCTCCCGAATATCTCTCTTATCATTCATTATTTTTCACTGCATAAATGTTTTTTAGAGTAGCCCCGATAGATTTCGGTCTTCTTAATTAAAAAAGAATGATTTCGATTGGTAGTAGTATCTGATGTAGATGAGTCTATATAACCACTCGGACTCCAGCTCCGCAGGCCGACGTCCTAATCCAGACTAGACTACGGGTCCATCGCAGAATGGCGGACCCGGTGGGATTTGAACCCACGACCTCCGGCTTTCTGTGCTGGAGTCCATTTCTAACTTGTTTCGAAATCATAAATCTTTTGCTAAAATCTTCAACTATGGATTGGTTTTGGATCAACGTCTCCTTCTTAATTTTAGGCTCACAAAAATTCATTATTGTTCTTTAATTCCTCGATTGTTCTCTCCTTTTATACAGCTTAAGATAACTATGATTCTTAAGACGCTAATTCTTCGGTCAGTTACTCTATGCTTCGACGACTTCGAATCCTAAGATTTCTCCCAGAGCTTTAAGTTTCTCTGTGTAGTCTCCATAGACCATGACGAGATGATGTCCAAATTCTCTTTCTTTGTGAAAGAGTTTTACAGCATCTGAGACTTTAATCTCCGCTCTCAAGCTGCATCCAATCTCATCGAATCCTCCGCATCCAGCTATTTCTCCCTTTGCAACGAGCATCTTTGTGGCTGTGGGATTAAATCTAGCAAGGGTTACAGTTTCGCCTTTGTCATTTGAGAAATCATAACGTATCGTCGCACCCCATCCTTTAACTGTAAAATTCCTTATTTCGTATGGGAGACTCGATTCTTTTAATCCTTTCATTTTCAATCCCGGAACATCATGATGCACAGCTATGAGATTATCTTCTTTGCTGATTAAGTATGAATTTCCCATATATGCTGATTTCTTTGATAAATACATAAGTATGATCATTGTTAGGAGAGAGTTAAAGTCTCCTTCGCATGCAGAGGGATAACCTTCATCTTTCAGAAGAGAATGAGCTAGACAGAATGTGACTTTCTTCTCCGCAGGTATTCTCTTAACGCAGAGTTCAAAGCATGGTATGACGAATGAATTACATCTATATTTTTTCATCAGATTCCTAATGGCGATGTAAAAAATGACTGACTGAAGAATAAATTCCCTTTTCATATGAACCTTTTCTGCACCTTCAATGAGCTTGTCAGTTAGTTCCTCAGCTTTCTTCAGTTCAGATTCATCTTGTAGAACTGCGTCCATTTCTTCGAAGACTTCATTTGAGGATACACATTTGTAATCTATACCAAATCTCCCCTTCACGTCTTCGAGATTCCATACGTTACTTACCACACCTACAGGGAGCATATTTCCCTCCGAAACCACAAGAACTCTCGTCTGACATAGGCTCTTCCTAACTTTCAGTAGAGAAATAAGCGTGTTTAATTCATCATGATCTATGAGCGCATATCCTTCCATTCCCTGAGATCTAAGATACGCGGAGATATCGACACTTGATATTTGTCCCATCTTGGCTATTGGCTTTCTATATCTACGGGCTATAGCGATCGAAGGATATTGAGTTAGCCCTGAAGGAGCTATCAGAAACAAGTCTACATTTTCAGCGTCGCGGTCAAGTTTCTTCATTTCTTCTCTAGGAATAACGAAATCCTCACCCCATTCTATGATCTCTGGATCTAATAGTTCCCCATCGCTTGAAATATTCAATTTAATATTTTCGCAGAACTCCTTGAGAACTTCTCTTGCATGTGATCTCTCAAACTCTGGATCTAGAGTTTTCTCATCACCAACTCTGCATGGTCCTTCATAAGTGCCGCTATGAACGAGAAGAGGAAGGACGGGTTTGATCCTCACTTTCAAATCGAATATCTCATTAATCATTAAGTATCACTACGATAACTCTTCTCTATCTTTAATAAGTATATGCTCAGCTTTATCATAAAGGAATGGAAAGGGTCAAACGCAAATCCTGAGATGCTTTAAAGAAGATTCTCTTCCTCGCCTTAATTCATAAAGAATTATGTAGATCTTTTCCAACTCCTAGAAACAATCCAATATTTTTTAATTCGCTATGACCACATTACTCACGGTGAAGAGAGAATGGTGATAGTTGAATTCAGCATCATTCCATTAGGTGTAGGTACAAGCGTCTCAAAATTTATAGCTTCAGCCCTAAAGGAGATAGAGAAACGAAAAATAGAATATGAAGTGACATCGATGTGCACAATCTTCGAGGCTGAAAGCGTAAAAGAGGCTTTGGAGACAATTGTGGTGGCGCATGAAGCAGTATTTAAAAGCGGAGTGAATCGCATAGTTACTATGATAAAGATAGATGATAGGAGAGATAAGAAGATAAGCGTGGAAGGAAAAGTGAAGTCTCTGTTGTCTCATCTCAAAAAGGAATAAAGCGGAAAAGGGAGCGAAAATTGTCATATGGGGAATTCGATAAATATGCAGAGAGATATGATTCATGGTACGAGAAGAATCAAGTCATTTTTGAATGTGAATCAAAAGCTATAAAGGCGTTAGGTCTTCGCGGTAAGGGACTATCTATAGGCGTCGGAACAGGAATGCTAGACTTCAGCGCCCCTGTAAATGTAGGTGTAGATCCATCCGTAAACATGCTTAAACGTGCAAAGACACGCGGCATTAAGCCGGTTAGGGCTATTGGAGAATACTTACCTTTCAGAAACGGATCCTTTGACTTTGTGATAATGATCGCAACCTTATGTTTTCTTATTTCTCCAGAGAAAGCCCTTCGGGAATCCAGGAGGATTATGCGTTCTCGCGGAGAACTTGCGATCTGCATGATTCCGAAAGACTCTAGTTGGGGTAAAAAATACATAGAAAAAGGCGAAGCGGAACACGCTCTTTATAAATATGCACACTTTTACACCATTAATGAAGCTAAAGACTTGCTTAATGAAGCTTCCTTCACCATAACGTCTGTTATATCTACGCTTGGCTACTCGCCATGTGATAAGCCTAGAGTTGAAAAGCCTTCAGAGAATCCTGAGGGAAAGGGATTTGTCTGTATAAAGGCAGTGAAAAGTAATGAGCTTAAGGATCCCGTTTGAAAAGATGAGATTGTAGAGAAATAGTGACAAAAATCCCGTTATATTTAGGTTCATCGATATTTCTTATTCTTAAGTTACCCTTTGACGTATGGAGGGTTAAAATACGTGGTTATCCAAAAATATATATCTAAAAGCACAACAGTGACTTGAAATAAACCTCAAGGTTCAAGTATTGATAATGGTTATGTCCCTTCCGCCATATAATGTATGAGTCCTTGATAGAGAGAAGGTTAGTGAAGGATTCTGAATTCTAGTTTTTACATAATCCATACTTTTTAGGTTTAGCAATTAGTTTTACGCCGAAAGAACTTTTTAAACGAGTTTGGAGTTAAACCAGACGAACTATTAAGAAGAACCTTATGCTGAGTGATGAAGACACAAAATAAAGGGCTCAGATAAAATATTACATGGTTTTTTATTCCTTGAATACTTCTTGAACTATCTTTTCCGCAACCTTCTTTCCTGAGAGTAGCATACCACCAAGCATAGGACCCATCCTATGGAGATTATGAATTTCTGAAACGCTTATACCAGTAGCATAGAGTCCATTGACTACTTTCCCTGTGTACTCTACAACCTCCTCTTCTCCTCTCCAGACATCAAGTGAAGACATACCTTGAACACTCATGTTCAGCCATGGGCATCTTTTAGATAGAATCCTTACAACATCTGCGTCGTGCCCTGTTGCATCCACAACTACTCTAGACTCTAGAAAAAGGGGATCCACATGCCATTCCGCTTCAGTTATAGGTGTAAAGTTTATCACTACTCCTCTGACATTCACACTTCTTCTCTTTCTGCTAATTATCAGGTCCTCCACCATCACGCCGGGCCAGACAGAAGCCCCCGCTTCAAGGGCCTTCGCAGCAAGTTTAACCATAGCCTCAGCTGGGTCGGCGCAGAATAGTCCCTCTGCATACTTAACAAGATTTACCTTCGCTTCCCTTAGCATGTCTGTTGCTTCTCCTTCCTCGATTATTACTGCGGGTAGAAGCATCGCTCCTCCTCGAATCCCCCCTCCTACACCGAGCATCTTTTCGAGAATAAGCACCTTGAGTCCTTTTTTAGAAAGATCCCATGCTGCTGACAGGCCCGCTGGACCCGCACCCACTATTATGACGTCTGTCTTTGAGTAGGAAGATATTCTTTTTAAAGCAGCATCCACAAGTATCTCTGCCAGATCTCCCTCAGTATAGGAGTTTACAAGTTCCCTAAACATAGACTGTCACTCCAAATGTTTCCTATATCAACACTTTATAAACGTATCCTTTCCGACTGATCCGGTCTTTTCTGCTCCGCAATAAGAAGATATACTTAAAGATCCTCCTAAAAATTTTTTAAGAACCCTCTGAAAAGAGGGGTGAGAAAGATGGGTATTGAAGATGGGTAAGACGATTTCGGAGAAGATCTTAAGTCATGCATCTGGGAAAGACGCCTATGCGGGAGATATAGTTGTCGCTAGAATAGATGCAGCGATGATGCATGATGGTATGGCTCAACTAGTAATTAATGCTTTCAGAGAAATGGATGGAAAAACCCTATGGGATCCGAATAGGGTGGCTATTGTTATTGATCACGTTGCTCCAAGTGCATACGAAGCTTTCTCAAAAGTTCATAAGATGATGCGGATGTTCGCCTTTAAACATAACGCTAAATTCTATGAAGTTGGCTCAGGAGTCTGTCACCAGCTAATGATCGAATCTGGACTTGTCCATCCGGGAGGCGTAGTAGTTGGTTCAGACTCTCATACATGTACTTATGGGGCGTTGGGGGCCTTCGCAACCGGCATAGGCTCAACCGAAATGGCCGCTGTTCTTCTCTCCGGTAAGCTCTGGTTTAAGGTTCCCGAAACAATCAAAGTACTCATTGAAGGAAGGCTTCCGCCTATGGTTTTCCCCAAAGATGTTATCCTAAAGATTGTTGGAACAATCAAAGCTTATGGAGCAACATATAAAGCTATAGAATTCAAGGGTTCAACGGTCAAATCTATGAATGTCGAGGGAAAGCTGACTTTAACAAATATGACCGTTGAAATGGGCGCAAAAACCGGAATAATAGAACTTGACGAGAAGACCTACGCATTTCTGAAGGCTTTGGGATACAGAGAGATAAAAGGGTTCACAAGCGATGAAGATGCAGAGTATTCCGACTCCATAAAGTTTGATGTTTCAGATCTCGAGCCTCAAATATCCTGTCCCCACGCTGTCGATAATGTGAAAGCTGTGAAGGAAGTTGAAGGAAAGAAGATTGATCAAGTCTTTATAGGTTCATGTACAAATGGCCGCCTCTACGATCTAAGAATCGCCGCGAAGATAATGAAAGGTAAACATGCAAAAAAGGGTGTACGGGTGATTGTGACTCCTGCATCTCGAAAAGTGTATCGAGAGGCTGTGAAAGAAGGCTTGATTGATATTTTCTTAGACTTTGGATGTGCCGTCTGTAATCCGGGTTGTGGTCCATGCGCAGGCGCACATCAGGGAATACTAGCCCCCGGAGAGAGATGTATATCAACTTCGAATAGAAACTTCAAAGCTAGGATGGGAAGCCCAGAGGCTGAGATTTATCTGGCATCTCCTGCAACTGCCGCCGCCTCAGCGGTGATAGGTGAAATAACGGATCCTAGAAGATTTCTTAAGGAGGGATAATAAATGCTTGGACCAGGAAAGGTGTGGAAGTTTGGAGATGATGTGAACACTGATTATATTATTGCTGGTAAATATAAGCTAAGCATAACGGATCTAGATGAGCTCTCAAGGCATGCAATGGAGACCCTTATGCCAGACTTCTCTAAGAAGGTTAAGAAAGGCGACTTCATAGTTGCGGGTAGAAACTTTGGATGTGGATCAAGTAGAGAGCAAGCCCCGCTGGTTCTAAAGCATCTTGAAATATCAGCGGTCATCGCTAAGTCTTTTGCGAGGATTTTCTACAGAAACGCTGTGAACATTGGGCTTCCAGTAATAGAATGTGCAGATGTTGATAAGATCGAAGAGGGCGATATATTAGAGGCTGACATACAGAGAGGCTATGTAAAAAATGTGACGAAAATGGAAACCTACAGGATTAAGCCCTTGCCTTCAGAGATTCAAGAAATATTACTGGAGGGAGGTCTCGTAAAATACGTGAAGAAGCATGGAAGATTGCCGTGGCAGTGAATCGCGTCAGGGCTCCCTTTTTTCATTTTCTTCTTAATCGACATTTCATTTCTTTCCTAGTAGAAATTAATCATGAAGAAAAAGGATTCATCTAATTGCGCTAGAGCCTTAAACCTTTTAGGCTCTCTTCACATATTTTATTGGGGTTTTCTATGAAACATCTAAATGAATTATTTAAATACATTGATCAAAACGCGAATCGTTTTATCGAAGATTTGAAGATCCTATGCAAGCAGCCAAGCGTCTCGGCTCAGAAGAGAGGGATCAACGAGTGTGTAAATCTCCTTGAGAAGATCATGGAAGATATCGGAATAAAGGTGAGAATATTCAAGGTTAAAAATGGTAATCCCATAGTCTTCGGGGAGCTCAAGAGCGGAAGCTCAAAGGAATCTTTAGGATTCTATAATCACTATGATGTACAGCCCCCAGACCCATTAGATGAATGGAAGTTTCCACCTTTTAATCCGGTCATCAAGGATGGAAAGTTCTATGCGCGCGGAGCCTCAGATAATAAAGGCGACTTGATCTCAAGACTTGAAGCAGTTAGAGCTTTCTTGGAGGTCTACGGCGACGTCCCGGTGAACCTCAAGTTTCTCATTGAGGGGGAAGAGGAAAGCGGTAGTCCTCATCTTCCAGATTTTGTGCGTGAAAACACGAATCTATTGAGGGCAGAGGGGTATCTTTGGGAGGGAGAAGGGGTCGATATAGAGGGGAGACCAATAGTGACGCTTGGGGCGAAGGGTATAATTCATGTTGAATTCAGAGCGAGAGGACCTAAGATTGATGTGCATTCATCTAGAGCCCCTCTGGTACCTAACCCAGCATGGCGTCTAGTTTGGATGCTCTCGATGCTTAAGGGAAACGACGAGAAGATTAAGATTCCAGGATGGTACGATAATGTTGTTCCACCAGATGAGGAGGATATACGTCTTTTGGAGGAGGCTCCTTTTGATGAAGAAGCTGATAAAAGAGAACTTGGACTGAAGGAGTATCTCTTAGGTGTTACAGGCACTGAAAGCTTGAAGACCCTTCTTTTCTCTCCTACATGCAATATCTCTGGATTCTACTCCGGATATACGGGGCCCGGGACAAAGACGGTTCTGCCATCCGAAGCCTTCGTGAGAGTAGACTTCAGGCTCGTTGTAGATCAGAAACCAGATTTACTCTTTAGAAAGCTTAAGAATTATCTGAAGGAGAACAGGTTCGAGGATATAACGGTTATAAAGCATAGTGCCTATGAGGCTGCTAAGACCCCTGCAAGTGACCCCTTTGTAACCCGTGTAGTGAAAACGGCGAAAAGGATTTATAGCTTAAGACCTGTTATTTGGCCAACCTCAGCTGGAACAGGACCTCTATATGTCATTAGAAAATGGCTTGGGATCCCCGTTGTTTCCGCCGGGGGACCCGGATATCCAGGATCAAGAATTCATGCACCAAACGAAAATATTCGATTAAAGGATTACATTAAGTCGATAAAATATATGGTAGCGATCATTAGCACGTACGAAGAATAGAGATAACGCGTATTCCTTTTCATTCTCCTCTTAGGATACGGTTGATCACTATATTTGGATCGAAGGGTTCAAGATCGATGTATCCTTGCCCCGTTCCTACATAAAGTATCGGCTTCTTCGTGATGTATGTAATAGATATGGCTGCTCCTCCCTTCGCATCCGCGTCCATCTTAGTAAGTATTGAGCAATCTATGCGTATGGCCTTACTGAATTCTTCGGCTTGGAGTACAGCGTCATTTCCTGAGAGACTGTCGCCCACAAATATTACTAAATCCGGATTAGATACTCGTATGATCTTCTTCATCTCTGATAAGAGATTCTTGTCAGTCTGCATCCGCCCGGCAGTATCGATCAGAACAACATTTATTCCTCTAGCTGATGCATACTGAATGGCATCGTAAGCTACGGAAGCCGCATCGGAGCCGTACTGATGCTTTATAACGGGTACTCCTAGGCGTCGGGCATGAGTAGAGAGCTGCTCAATCGATCCTGCTCTAAAAGTATCGCTACATGCCAATACAACTGAATAACCCTCATCGCGTAGGAGATACGCGAGCTTAGCAATAGTCGTTGTCTTTCCGGTTCCATTTATCCCAACGAATACTATAACGCATGGTTTCCTCAAACAACGCTTTTTCTCCACAATCTTAACCAGATCTATTTTTTCAGGCGGCTCCAGTATCTCTAATAGAATGTCCACCATAGCGTCTCTAATGAGTTTTCTACGGTTAGCTAAACGTTTTACCCTTAACCCGCTTAGACGCTTCTTAATCTCATCACATATGTGATCAGCAACTATAACTGCTACGTCATTTTCGATAAGAGATATTTTAAAGTCCCAAAGGAGCGGCTCCAGATTCTCCGGTTTAAGATCGACTTCGGTGATTTTCTTCACAAATTTTGTAAAGCTTTCTTGGAGTTTCTCAAACATCCTCAGGTTCTCTCTTCTTTTCTCATCTCAGAAGTTAACTTTTGCAGTCTTTCTCGATCCTCCTGAATTCTACCCATAACTTGTGATAACTGCTGCTCTAATGTTCTTCTCGTCTTTTCAAGCTCGGATACGCGCTCCTCAACTCCTTTCTTCGCTTCTTCTAGAGATTTCTCTACGGCTACTCCGGCGCCGATGCCGTAAACAACTTTATTGATATCTGTAAGCTTTGCTTTGATGTATGATCCGCCGCCTATTGGTACGAAGATAGATGCGTCCACTTTTTCTCTCCCTATTCCTTCAAGAGTTTCTTTTGCAAGATTTAACTCGGCGAACATGGCATTAACGAGATTCATTCTTGACTGTATGGATTCGGCGGTGTTCTCTAGAACCCTTAACTCCACTATTAACCTTCTAATCTCTTCTTCGCTACTTGACATTTATTTTTCCCCTCCAATACTTTCTATTCCGTCTCCTCACTTGAGACCTCTTCAATACTCTCTATTCTTATCTGGAATCTCTTCACTCTATGCTTGCTTCCAAATAGCTTATATAGCTCTTCCAGAGCATGTTCCGGCTTAATTGCTCTGAACTCCTTTCGAAATTTACTCTTGAAGTTCGGCTTATTTATCCATCCAGTTATCCGATACGTTTTGATTTCACTCATCTTCGCTCACGCCTAAAGCTTGCTCTATCATGAAAAGTTCAGGTCCAGTCGTTAAGGAACCGGCAACCGCAACTTTACTATTTCCTATTAGTCCGGTTCCTATATAAGGTACGCCGCAATTTATTGTTCCGATACCAACATGTACCTTTAATATATCACCCAATAGTTCCTCCTCCTCTTTCTTTATGAGAGGATGAGTCATTACTCCCTTATTAGTTGCAATCGTAAGTGCCCCTACATATGGTAGTCCTGCAATTTCTCCCGGAACAGCTTCTACTCCTAGAGTATCGGAGATCATCTTCATTTCCCTCCTGTTAAGTCTAGGATCCACTATCGCGCCGTAATCATTAGCCAAAACTAAATTTCCATATGCTGTTCGTTTCGTATTCATTACTGTGATATTAATATCCTTAAGGGATTTTAATACTTGAATCTCCTCATCCCATACAAATCTTGGAAGAATTATTCCATTGGAATTCGCGCAGATAAGAGATCCTATTAGAACCGATCCTCCAATATTGGTCTCCAAAACTCTAGTCTTAAACCATTCTTTGATCTTTTTGATTTTAGTCTGTGGAGCCTGTTTAGGGACTATTATGAACTTCTCAGTCACTCGGATGAAAACGCCTATACTTGCGCTTCCAAATGTGTCAAGCCGATATATCGGCAAAGGCTACTCTCCTTCCGCGAGGTGAACAGTAACTATTCCTTCATCATTTTTAGTTGCGCGGATTCTTATCTTACGAGGAGGCTTCTCTATACCTCTACTCCATATACGCTCGTTCACTTCATTCATGATCTTTAAGGATTCCTCATCAATTTTCATATGTCGAAGAATAAATCTTCGAAGAATTCGTATTGCTCGAGGTGCTCTTTTATTCCGAGGGCCGATCCATGCTCTGCTAAGGGGAACAGTATATACTCTCTCCTCGACTATCTTTTCTTCTTCTGATTCATCCTTATTATCAGTCTTGACTCGACTCATATGTTATTCCTCAAGGCTTCAATTTATTTCGGCGCCAATGACGTCTCCCTAAGTTTATCCTAACTCTACCTTTAGTTTTTGCAATGACCCAGGTAGGAATGGGTCGAGCGTCATCTCTAGCTGATATTAACCTTCTCTTCTTCGCTGCAGGTTTATATCTCGCCACGCTCTCTACACTCTCCTTATTCGAATATCACGTCGAACGCTTTGAAGTCTGCTTAGAATCTCCTTAAGTTGCCCATCAGTGATAGGAATATTTATTCTTCCTTGCTGTGCCATCTGAATTAGCTGAGCCTCAAGCTGTGAGGCGAATTCAGGTTTAATCATTCTCAGATTGGCTAGTCTCTGTCTCGCTTTTGAAGTGAGTATTCTACGCATCAGGATTTGTTTCTGTATTTCAAGTTGTCTTTGAGCTTCAGCTTTCTGTTGTTCTTGAGCCAGCTGCCGCTGTAGCTCCATAAGCTTCCTTCTTCGTAAAGCCTCAAGCTCAGCATCTTTACTCATCTATTTTCACCTGCACTAGTATATCTTCAATTCAGGAATCTTTTTCTCTAGCTCCCGTTTTATTTCTGTGGATAAAATATCTAATATTTTTTGACCTTTCGGAGTTATCGCCCTTCCCTTTTTATCAATTATCTTCACAAGTCCAGCGGCTTCAAGCTGTTGTAGGGCGTTTCTAATTATTGCGCCGCTACCTTTCATTGTATGCTCTGGTCTAACTCCTCTATCTTTTCTGTCTCCATATTTGGATCGAAGACGCTGTACGCCTATCGGTCCCTTTAAGTAGATCTTCCTCAATAGAGAAGCGCAACGTATGTACCACCAGTCTGGATTGTCAGGGGCTCTTTCTTTACATACTCCGGTCTTTACGTATGGAGCCCATCTTGGAGGTTTTATGGCATCCACATTATCTTTGAGATACTTCGCTAATCTTTCAATCAGTAATGATGCTGGAACATCATAAGGCGTCGGCATTTTCTTTCTTCCTTTTTATCTAAGGATTTTACCTTGAGTATTCTGCAGAGTGTCTTATAAATATCTATCTTTTCGCTTTACGTAGCGTGAAGGTATGCCCGATCATCTTAGTCACGTTTGAATCGGTAGCTTCAGCAATATTCATAGCTATCTCCTCAGCAGTATGATCCTTGAAGCCCGTTTTCAATATCCTCACTTTCACAATTCCTGTTTTCTTTAGATTTTTTAAAATCTCTTTTATAAGTGATGGAGTTATTCCTCTCTTTCCAATCCTTACGGTGGGAAGATCTCCGCGAGATTTTCTATCTGTTTTTCTCACTCCTCTCCCTCTTAATGGGTATCCTCATATGGTGGCCACAGTGTAGACACGTAATTGTAACGTGTGGTTCTCTTCGAGGTTGAATACGTACTCGACAACCGACTCCGGGAAAGATAAATCTTTTGCATTTCCTACAGATTAATAGCCGTAGTTCCTTAGGTAAATGAACACGTGTTTTCATAGCGATTTTCCTAGCAATATCTACATATCTTTCAGCGAGATCTGGTCTTTTATGCACAATCTGCTTGGCGAGGGTGAATAATGTGTAAATGCGCTCGTAAGCTATTCTTCTACTATTTCTATTCATCCTTTAGCCTCAACTTTACGTGAACAGCGAGAAATTTAAATAATTATTACTGAAAGGTTTGAAGATTACTTCTTGATTGATATGTTATTCTTCGAGATGGAGACTGAAGTTTGTTTCTATTCATACTCCTTTAAGGCGTCTATAACGCTTTTTAGTAGATGAAGCCAGCTTAGGTATGAATTTAATGAAGCCCTAAGAGCAGTTGTGTCGCTTGCTTCGAAGAAGAGAAGTAAAAGTGAGTTTCTCCGTTCTATTCGAACATGAGAACGAGGCGTCGCGGGAGACATGGTCTCTGGCTTTAGAGCTTCAAAAAATATCTGCGCCTCTCTAACTGATGGGAGCTCCAGCTTTATTATAGCTGAATGCTTGATTCTCAAATATCCCACACAGCATGCGAGATTCTGATGCGCGGACCAACTTCTATTTTTCTCGGCATCAAGTAGAAAGAAACTCGTATTAGATTCTCATGATCCATCGAAAAATGCATAAGAGTGAAACTTGTTCCATTCTTGTCATTTAATTTAGCCTTTGGAAGATTAAAGAATTTTGAGAAGGCTTCACGTATCTTTCTAATCTCATCATTTTCGCCTTCTGACTCTTCTATAAACACCGTGCGGGGAATGCTTACTTCTTCGATTTTAAATTCTCTTCTGAGTTTTATGCCGCGAAGATATAATTGCGGAGGAATCTGAACAATCCTTTCCCCTATCTCAAATAGCCTTATCCTCCCTGGACGACCCTTCCATCGGTCAATAATGACCACTTTTTCTGCTCCTATTTCAGCCGCCTTCTCCAGCATAGCGCGAAAACCCATCTTCCCTCTATTTACCTTTTTTAAAGAGGGAAGCACGGTTACTAAATCTTTACATAACGTTCTCATGGATTTTGTGGGACGTCGAGAAGTGGTTATCATAATCATTTCCAAAAACCAGAGGGTTCATCGGCTTCTTGCAGCTCGTTCAGCTGTCATTCCTAATTTTGTTCTGGGCTGATACGCTCCACCTGTGAATTTAAATCCGCATTTTTTGCAAAGCCATATTCCAACACTTTCTCTTTGAACAGCGTTTGAGCCGCATTGTGGACATCGATATCTCTTTCTAAGAGCCGTTACAATCTCAATGTATCTTCTCCTCACGCTCACACCGTATCTTGCTCCAAGTCCTCCAGCTGGACCGATCTTCTTAGTCTTTTTACCCATTTTTCTTCACCACTAACCCTCGTAATTCTTCACTTTTTTCCTTAGCTATTTTAATAGCCTCAATTATTTGTTGCGGAGATAATGTTCCACTTCCACCTTTTTGCATGGCACATATCTTTCCATCTTTATCGAAACTTATCGTTAAGCGCGCATTCATAATCTCCTCCTCGTCTAGCCACGGATCTACGATAAGGTTCCCATCAATATCCGCGAGAGTTATTGCCACTGGATAATTTATGAGAGGTAAGTCTTTGAATCCAGGCTTTATCTTTACCTCGCCATCTTTTACTTCATACTTGAAGATCTTGGTGTTTGTGAGCGCGGCTAATGCGGCTAGCGCTGAGGCATCTATAAGGTTCCCATCATGATTCAAGACGTAAATATCGATGAAGACTATAAAGACTTTCTTTCCTGGGATTATGCAGAGCTTCTTTAAGTCTATGGCCTTTGATTCTCTTATTCCTCTATCAACAACTCTAGCGAGCTCGACGGAGTCTTCAGTTGGCGGTCCAGCCTCAAACTCCGGAGAGGCTAAGGGTACAAATTCAGCGTTCGTCGTTAAGACTCCTTCATCAGGTCTATCGGGAAACGGCTCGCCTATCTCAATTTTAACTCCCACTACCACTTCAGTTTTTCCAAGACGAACCCTAGCTGAGCCCTCTGCTTTTTCGATTATACCTGTTTCTATTTGTATCGGTCGATAATCCAGCAGTCCTCTGCCGTCAAGTCTTTTTCCACTTGAAAGCAGCTGCGCAATTTGCTTCTGTCTTATACGCGATATGGTTACATTAGTCATTTCTGCCCAGCCTCCTCAACAGCTTCTTTAATCGCTAAGTACTTAGCCTTTAAAGCCTCTTTCTGAAGAGCATATATCCTCTTGCATCCTTCAATCGCGAGGTTAAAGGCCTTCTCAAATTCTTCAGGGGTAAGCTGCCCATCCATCTGTAGAAGTCCAACTCTATTGATACTCGGCATATAAGCGACAGGCACATCGGCCTCTCCTTCCTTGTCCTCTAGGTCATTTAGGTCAAGTAGAATGTGCCCGTCAGCCTTTCCAGCGGCGCAAGCAGCTACCATATCTTTCATGGGGATGCCAGCGTCTGCTAACGCTAAGGATGCAGCTGTTATTCCAGCTACACGTGTTCCTCCATCCGCCTGCAGAACTTCAATAAATAAGTCTATTGCTGTTCTTGGGAATCTTTCAAGGAATATTGCTGGTTCTAAAGATTCGCGGATCACCTTTGATAATTCAATTTCTCGCCTTGATGGAGCTGGCGATTTTCTCTCCTGAACAGAGAATGGCGCCATATGATACCTACATCTTAGAAGAGCTCTATCTGGAAGAGCAAGGTGGCGAGGATGAACCTCTCTAGGACCATAAACCGCAGCGAGAATTTTATTTTTTCCCTGCTCGATATATGCTGAGCCATCAGCATTACTAAGCACTCCGGCTTCTAACTTTATTGGTCTAAGCTCATCCGGTTTTCTTCCATCTGTTCTTATCCCGCTATCATCAACCAATCTTATTTTTTCCTTCATACCATACCTCTCCTTTCTTTACGTATCATCTCAGCAATACGATCCGTCAATCCAGATGTGTGAGCTTCAAGTTCGATCTTCTTTATAGCTAAAACGGCGATTCTTTCATCTTCAGGGTTACGGCCATATATATGTATTAGGCCGTTCTGCCCGACTATTATATTGCATCGAGTCTCTCTTTTAAGCATATTTATCATGGAGCCTTTACGGCCTATAATTCTAGGTATCTTCGCCGGCGAGACTTTTATGATCTGTCCACGGGTAATCTTGCCTAGTCCAGGTTCCTTGATTGTAAGGAGAGGGTTACGAGTCCTGTCATAAGCTATTATTTTTGCTTGTATAAGGTCTCCTATATTTAGGAATTCTGAAAGTTCATTTTTCTGTGGATTATATGACTTATTAAATGTCTCCGTAGGTCTCAGCGTTGCTAGATATGGAGAGTCTATATCGACTGTCCAGCCGTGGAGATTAATCTCGATTATCTTGCCTATAACCGTATCTCCGACTGATGGAACGTAGAACGTATTCAATGCGACTACATGGACTGTTTTGCCTTTGTATTCTACGAGTCCTAGCTTGCATGCGTAGATCTTGGAATCTATCTTGTAAGCGTTGCGTCCAGCCTCAAATTCTCCTTCTGCAAGTAAGTCTCCTGGAGTTACAATCTCTCTATTCTCATAAAATATTGACAATTTTAAAATCCTCAACTCATTTATTTTATTTTAGAATCTCGGATTCAACGCTTCCATGTGTTATTTTTCCGAGTTTTTCAAGAAACGAACCGTAGAGTCCAGCGGGCATCTCAACGACAGCTGTTAATGACCCATCACTCCCCCAAGACTCATTTTTGATCTTGCCGAAAGACTTAACTGTCCCGTATGCCTTGCCAACATATCGTGAAGGAATTTTTACGGATACTGTAATTCTTTCGATACTTATCGGCAGAACTGAGCGGATGAGAGCAATAGCTTCGCTGGCTTGTTCTTCAGCATCTTTGAATGGATCAGCTGAAAAGTGTACTTGTTCAAGCGCTTGCTGGATTCGCATCGGCGGATGTGGAAGTTTCGTCCTCGGGTCGACGCATTGTTTCGCGATTATCGCGATTATTTGTCGTCTCTTCTCCTCAATCATTCTTCTTCTTTGCTCCGCTGTTATCTGTAGGAATCCACGTTTTAGGATAATTTCAGATATTTTTTGGATATTAGTTGTTCCGAAGGCCGTTTTTAATTCATTCTCAGATGCTCTTAAGCCTTTATTAGCGTCGCTGAAGATAGTCTCGGTAACTAAAACCTCCGAGAGAGGAATAGATTTTCCTTCTTTGTATGCAAGAGCCGGATCAGGATTCACAAGTATTTCAAAATTTTTTCCTTTTATGCTTATCCGCGCTACTGTATATTTTCTACTCATCACTTCCCCACTGCCTGTACTTCCGCCAAGTATTTTTCAGTTTCCTCTCTAGAGAGAATTCTGAATCTCTTTGTAGACATCGGCACTATGGCCAGCTTTATCATGGTTTTCTCATCTCTGGACTGAGCGGCTTTTAAGAGACATTTAGCTGCGAGCTTGATTGCTTCTTCTAATGTAAGATCCTCCCTATATTCCTCTTCAAGCATCTTTTCAGCGGTCTCTCTTCCAATACCTATAGCCACAGCCTTGTAAGACTTGTAGGATCCACTTGGGTCCGTGGTGAATATTCTTGGTCCCGTTCTGTCAACTCCGCCGAAGATTAGAGAAACCCCGAAGGGCCTAACTCCGGCATGCTGGGTATATAGCTGCATGATATCTCCTATTCTTTTCGTTACTACCTCAACGTCTACCGGTTCATCGTACATCAAGCGGTTACTCTGACAGTAAATCCTCGACTCGTCTATTAATATGCGAGCATCCGAGCTTATACCAACAACAGCTGCCCCAAGATGTGCATCAACCTCATAAATCTTCTGGCTGAAGTTTGGATCCTGAAGTCTAGACTCAATTTTCTCCTCAGCTCCTATAACAACTCCTTCTGGACAAGTGATCCCTATTATAGTTGGTCCCCTATAAACGGTTTCAAGGGCATATTCCACTTGAAATAATCTACCGTCAGGGGAGAATACTGTGATCGCCCGATCGTAAGCTCCCGGAACAGCGAATACTGACAATTCTAATTACCCCGCTCTATTTTCATGTTTAAATTATCCTCTCTCAAAACTTGATAAAGGAGCCTAAAAAATCTTTTTGTTTATCTTTCGCAGATCCTTCATCTCTGTTTTAAGGCTGAAATCGTCTTTTCCGCTGCTGATACACAGCTTAAAAGATCATCCATCGTAGACTGTAGTGTTAAAAAGTTTTCTCCATTATATATTATCAGAGTAACTACCTTATCTTTTTCAATAAGGCTCTTTACCTCTAGATTTTTGGGAGTTTCCATATTGTCGGGCGATATCGCCATTAATATTGCTTTTCTCATTTTCTCATCTTCGTACATTAATGATATTTTAGCCTCCATCCTCATTTCCCTTTAGCTTCCTCACTACAAGATCGTCAACAAATCTTAAAAAATGTTCTTTTTTGTTTATAGGGATTTGGGCTCCAGCAGCCACATCATGTCCTCCTCCCTTTCCAGAAAACCTCTCAGCGGATATGTGCATTATCTCGCCTAAATTAATTCCTTTACGCGTTAAAGAGTCAGTTGCGCGGGCTGAAACTTTCATGAGTTTTTCTTCTTGAACGATAGAATATGCAATTATAGGTTTCTCCATGTTAGGCATACTTGTTGAGAGAATTGTCGAAATTGCACTTATCATCTTCTCATTTATAGTTTGTCCACCATGAAGAACATAGATACCTCTCATCTCCTCAAGGCGATCCCTATGTTCATCAAGCCACCTCAGCTTTTCAATCATAGTTTTACGATATTCTTCAAGAGTCCCATCAGCTTCCTTCAAGCATCGGCCACGATCACCCATGCATATGGCTACTCCTAAGCCCGGCTTCTCCATTCTTCCAGTAGCATTCAAAAGTAAGGCGAATTCTCTCGCATCTCTTAAGGGAGTCCATCTTTCTTCATTTACGAGCACATACACCGCTCCAATGAGCTTCTTTGCGATATTAAGCTTATACCCGTATGATGCGAGATGATCAGATATTCCGGAAAATATCTTACGCTTCTCCTCTTGCGAAAGATCTCTTAATGCACGCCATCGATCATTCTCTTTGATCTTTATTCCCAGCTCTGTGAGGAACGTTAAGCACTTATCTTCTTCTCCACTCAAGCCCGGTATGAATGGAGTAGTAGTGTAAGCTAAAGCCTTATGTATCGGCCGCGTTTCCCTCCCAAAAAAGAGAAGGTCGGTTTCAACTTTAAGATAGCCCGATTCAACGGCATCCTTAACTATTATTTCATTAACTCCGCCTAAAGATCGACCTTCATTCTTATCTTGCATATCTCCTAGAGCTCCTATCACCGCTAGATATGCTAGATCCCTGTTTTTCTCAGAGATCTCCTTAGACACCAGATATGTCACTCCCGCGCCGCTTATGTCTCTTGCACCGCTGATTCCGAATATCTCCGGGTTAACATGAACAAATGTTTCTTCATGCTTCCCGCTTGGTTGATGATGATCAAGTATAACTAGATCTCTTCCCTTTAATGCTTCGTTTAGGATATCAATATATCCGCTTCCCATATCCGTTAGAATAGGTAAGGAGTCTTTCTCCGCGGCGATTTCGCTGGCCATCTTCTCATCAAACCATCTCTCTATTCTAATCCGAAATCTAGCTTCAATTCTTGACAGCGTAACGCCCATAATTCCTGCGGCTGATATACCATCAGCGTCTATATGAGAAAAAACGGAGATACAATTTCCTTCTTCGATATGTTCGAGAATTACTTTTGCAGCCCTACATGCTTCTCCCATTAGATTCTGAACACGTCTCTCATAGTTTATCATAAGAAATCCCGAAATTACCTGATAGCGAGAACAGTCGGCGTATACTTCCAATCTTTAGGAAGCACACCTTTACGTTTATAATACCCTGAAAGTCTATGTATTTTGGACTCAATTATCTGGAGAGCTCTTTTATTATGCTTGTCTCCTTTATGCTTTTCGAGATGTGCATGAAGTCTAGAAGCTTTTCTGAGGAGCATTTCAAGATCTTCAGGAATGGAAGGCGCGAGGCTATATTCCTTCAAGATCTCTGTTATGCTCTTTCCAACTAACGGCTTCACTAGCGGAATTCCATATTGATCACGTAAGATAACTCCGATTTTGCTTGGAAAATTCCCTTCCTTGGCGAGTTTAACGACTAAAGCTTCGACTTCTTCGGGTGTGTATTTGCACCAACTCGGCTTTCTATGAGTTACAGGTCGAGTGGAATGAGACTTTCCCTTTTCTTTCTTCGGCACCCTACATCCTCCACTAGATTCTCTAAAACGATGATGATCATATTTAAAGGCTTTGTTTAAAGATCCTTTTTTATCTTTAGGTACCATTCTGCAAATCTGCGAAGTGCACGTGACCTATGAGAAACCTTGTTTTTCTCTTCTACTGATAACTCGCCGAATGTTCGACTTGGAAACTCATCAGGTTCAAAGATAGGATCAAATCCGAATCCCGATTCCCCTCTGGCAGTCTTAGATATCTTCCCTTCAACAACTCCCAAAAAACACTTTGTCTTCATGCCGGGGCCATGAAAGGCTATTGCTGATTTAAATCTTGCTCTGCGGTTCTCGCATCCTTCAAGTAATCGAAGTATGCCTTCTTT
>PIYH01000007.1:17637-39279 GCA_003601695.1 Candidatus Bathyarchaeota archaeon | reverse complement strand
GTCTATGGTCTAGATGGAAAAGAGATCATCAATTTAGGGCTTAAAGAGATGATGCATGCTTGGAAGAAGACGTTTGGAGGATGATCCATGAAGAAAGAGGAAGTTAAGATATGTATAATCAGGGTTGGCGGGACGAATTGTGATAGGGAGACTAAGAGGTCATTTAAGGATCTTGGCGTTAAAGCTGAGGTTAAACATTTCAACAGACTTGTTGAGAAGAACTCCCTCCAAGAATTCGACGGCTTAGTTATACCAGGAGGCTTCTCCTTCGGAGATTATGTTAGAGCTGGAGCGATATTGGCTAAGAGCCTAACCGCCAGGTTAAGAAGGGAGCTAGAATTATTCATCGATGAGGGGAAACCTATACTGGGAATTTGCAATGGCTTCCAGGTTCTCGTTGAAGCCGGCTTGCTTCCAGGCTTTAATGGGATAAGCGACTATCCGGAAGCAGCGTTAGCCACGAACATCCCTATAGGATATAGGTGTATGTGGGTCTATCTAAGACATGAGAACTCCGGAAGATGCATCTTCACGCGTAATATTCCCCAGGGAGACGTTCTGAGGATTCCAGTTGCTCATGCTGAGGGAAGATTCATATTTCCGAGGGGAGAAGAAAGCAGGTTTCTGGAAAGGCTGCTGGAGAATGATCAGCTAGTCTTCAGATACTGCCTTAATGATGGAGGGCCAGCTGAGGGCGCGTTTCCCGAGAATCCCAATGGCTCCTTCTATGATATAGCTGGGATATGCGATCCATCCGGGACCATATTTGGGTTAATGCCTCATCCAGAGAGAGCGTTTTATGGATGGCAACTTCCAGACTGGACTAGGATGCGGAGACTTTCAAAATTTGCTGATGGAAGAGCAATATTCTCATCGATGGTTGAATATATCACTCGAAAGCTCTAGCGTGCTATAGTGCCACCGCCGCCTTTCTCCTGCTCGATTCATACCCAGCGGAGACTACTCTAAGAACCTCAGCTCCAAACCTTCCAGTTGACAGCGGCTCCTTATCTACCAAGATGCAGGTTACGAAGTGATGTAACATGTTACAGAAGCCATATTGATAATTCTCATCTATAACCGGGGATGTCCATCCCTTGCTCATAGAAGCCTTCTCGACAACATAGGAGTAACCTACATCGCTATAGACAATTATTGGATTTATGTGGGTAAGATTCATGAAAGCCATCCCCTCAGATCCATAAATCTCTATCCTATCCTGCATTCCTCCCTTCGTTATATAGTTTGAATAGGCGATTCCAGATTCTCCGCCTTCGAAGCGCATAATAAGAACAGCGTAATCCTCAACCTCTATGTCATGGAGTAGATTTCCAATCTCAGCATAAACTCGCCTGACAGGCTTGCCCATCATATGCATTATGAACCCTATCGGATGAACCGCCATATGTATCAAAACGCCTCCGCCACACAGACTTCTCTTCAAAGCATATGGAGAATGTGTTCCGCTATGTTGCTCCCTAGCCTCAATCGCTAACAGCCTGCCTAGAGCACCTTCACTTATTATTTCACGGATCCTTTCAGCCGCTGGAGTATACAACCAATTCTCTCCATACATTAACTTGACGCCCGCTCTTTCACATGCGGCAACCATTCTCTTCGCTTGGTCGAGAGAGGTTGCGAGAGGTTTTGTGCAGAGAACATGCTTTCCATGCTCAGCGGCTGAGATAGTTACTTGCGAATGAAGAAAATTCGGAACACAGACGTTTATAGCGTCTATATCCCGCCTTTTGAACATCTCTTCGTAGTTCGTGTACCAAGCGTCTATTTCATGTTCTCTGGCGAATCTCTCCGCATGGCTCTTCGTCCTCGAAGCAACAGCGACGATTTTGACCCTTGGATCCTGCCTGTAGCAATGAACGAACTTATCGGCGAGGAAGCCCACGCCAACCAAACCCATACCGATCTTCTTCAGATTGGAATCCTCCAAGAGTTGACGAGATGGGATTTTATCATAAAAGTCTTATATTGTTTATTTAATCATAACTATTAAGACTTCAAATATGGAGATCTCCTATTCAAGGCAGGAGTTGTTGTGAATGGAAAGAACCTTGGAAGAAGTTAGGGTGCTTATCTATGGGATCGGCGCTATAGGAAGCCAAATAGTCAGGCTCATCCTCAAGAAGAAAGGTTTCAAAATAGTTGGCGCGGTGGATATATCGCCGAATATAAGGGGTAAGGATCTAGGCGAGGTAATAGGGATAGACAGGAAATTGGGAATCATTGTTTCTGGGGATGCTGAGAAGACTCTTTCAAGCGTTAAGGCAGACATAGCGGTACATGCAACCTCATCCTTTCTCAAGACGGTTTATCCACAGATAACCAGCATAGTCGAACATGGAGTGAACGTTATCTCAACGTGTGAGGAGCTCACCTACCCTTATATTGTAGATTCCTCCTTGGCTGCAAGCCTTGACTCTCTAGCTAAAAAGCATAATGTAACTGTCCTCGGAGCAGGAATAAACCCAGGCTTCCTCATGGATGCATTGCCGATAGTTCTTTCCGGAGCATGTCAGGAAATAAAATCTATTAGAGTAGAGAGGGTAATAGACGCGGCGAAGCGTAGACTACCTTTCCAGAAGAAGATAGGAGCCGGACTATCACTTCAAGAGTTTAATAAGAGGATAAGGGATGGAAGAATCACTGGGCATGTGGGGCTGGAGCAGTCTGTATCGATGATAGCGGATGCCCTAAAGCTGGATCTTGAAGAAGTTAAAGTTGAGCCAGTTAGGCCAGTAATTGCTGAGAAGCCCGTTGAGAGCCGTGAGATAAAAGTGGAGGAGGGAATGGTAGCCGGGTTAATGCAGACAGCCTATGGTTTAATCGATCAGGAGCCATTCATAACCCTTGTCTTCAAGGCTTACATTGGAGCCGAAGGAGAATATGATTCGATAACGATAGAGGGGACACCGAGGATAGATCAGAGAATCACTCCATGCGTTCAAGGAGATCTGGCAACAGCCGCCGTGATTGTAAATTCGATTCCGAAGGTCATAAAGGCTCCTCCCGGCCTCAAAACTATGAAGGATCTTCCAATTCCATCAGCAGTTCTAAGCGACGTTAGGAAATATCTATAAATAAGCCTTAGAGAGGCGGGCGGATACGCTTCCTCTTTCTCATGGGAAGCCTTGTCCACCGCATGAATTCTCTACTTGGAGGCTCGATCTCAAAAAGAACTTTTCTGTCAGCCTCCAGTAGCCTATTAGGTTCTCCAACATATTCCGCAGCTGTAACTAGTGAATGTCCAATACTTGAGGAATCATCTATGACTTGCCGCAGTGCCTCCCTCCATTTCTTCTCTCTTAGAATATGATGATCTAGAATTGTTACTGGAACATGCTTTGTTATCGTTGCTATATTCTTTAAGGCTTGAGAGATCAGCTTCTTGCTTATGCGGAAATCAGCTAGATACAGTGGAGGCCCGCCGATTATAGCTAAGTCCGCCTTCTCCTCCAGAATCATCTTCAACGTTCCTCTACACATCGGCCCTTGAACATCAGGCGCGTATAGAACTTTTTCGTCCCCATACTTAATTATGGTCATTAGAACCCAGCCGAGCTCCGAGCCTTCTCTTCCATGGAAAACCGGAAGAGAAAATCTTACAATTGTACATCCGAAATGGAAGGATCGGCCGTCAACATACTCCAGTCTAGCGGATAGGCTACCAGCTTTCTTCTGAAAGAGCCATCCCCTTCTCCTCTGGCTGAAGTTGATTCTAGATTTGAAGTTCTTCGCAAAGACTATTTTATTCCCATATATCTTTGCGGAGATCTCGGGTGAGGACCAGAGATTCGCCCAATCCGTGAATGACGGCGTGTGATGGTCAAAGTGGTAATGGCTTATTGTGACAACTTCAGCCTTCTCCGCTGCACGTAATATAAACTCTCGACGCTCCTTAAGAGCGTAGTATTCCTTGGGATGCGGTGGGAGTCCGAATCTGTTCGGCCCTAGAGAAACGCCAGCATCGAGGAGAATCTTAACGTCAGATGTTTCGATGTACGTGCACATCGACCGAACGCCGAAGCTCTCAAACGCTAAAGGCTGAACTTTAATCTTCTTCAGGGTCTTCATCTGAGCACCGCTGAAACCATTTGGAATATATTGAAAGAATCTTATTCCACCTATTTTTATCTTCTTAACTTTTTAATCCCGAAAAAGTATTTATTGTATGCTGATTTTTATTGTGTAAAAGCGGGGATTCGCATCAATGAGTAATGTAGTTAATGAAGAATCTCAAGATATAAGGCGGCAGCCTGAAGTTAACATAGGGACAATAGGACATGTTGATCATGGAAAGACAACTCTTGTCGAGGCGATAACGGGAGTTTGGGCGGCTAGGCATAGCGAGGAGCTCAAGAGAGGAATCACAATTAAGCTCGGATATGCAGATGCCACTATATTCAGGTGCCCTAAATGCAAGCCTCCAAGAAACTATTCTTCAAGTGAGACTTGCCCAAGATGCGGCTCTAGGGGAGAGTTCGTTAGGGCTCTAAGCTTTGTAGATGCTCCTGGACATGAAGCTCTAATGGCAACTATGCTCTCTGGAGCCGCTGTGATGGACGGCGTCATACTCGTTATAGCGGCTGATGAACCTTGTCCGCAGCCTCAAACCCGGGAGCATCTCGCAGCTATCGAGATTATTGGAATCGATAAGGTTGTTATCGCACAGAACAAAATAGACCTAGTTGATAAGAAACGCGCGCTGGAGAATTATAGAGAGATAAGAAGATTCGTTGAGAGAACGGTGGCGAAGGATGCACCGATTATACCAATATCAGCTCAGAACAAGGTTAATATCGACCTCCTACTCTACGCTATTGAAGAGTATATACCTACTCCGAAGAGGGATCTGACGAAGCCCGCTAGGATGCATGTAGTCCGATCATTCGACGTTAACAAGCCTGGAACGCCGGTAGATAGGCTAGTCGGCGGCGTTATTGGAGGATCAATCCTCCAAGGGAAAATCAGAATTGGAGATGAGATAGAGATTCGTCCGGGCCTCTCATCTGGAAAAAGGATAGAGCATGAACCATTATTCACTGAGGTCACAAGTCTTTATGCTGGAGGAAGACCAGTTAAGGAGGCTTACTGCGGCGGGCTTATTGGAGTTGGAACTCTGCTAGACCCATCTATTACAAAGGCTGATGGTTTGATAGGTAATGTAGCTGGCGTACCTGGCGCGCTTCCTCCAACAAGATATGAATTGTCACTGGAGGTTAATCTGTTCAAGCGGGCTGTAGGGACTAGGGAGCTCACTGAGGTTAGGAAGATCTCTCTTGGTGAAGCCTTGCTCTTAGATATCGGAACGACGCCGACAATAGGCATTGTTAAGAGAGTTAAGGGGGATACGGCTGAGCTTAAGCTTTCACGTCCAGTCTGCGCCGAGGATAACGCTAGAGTAGCTATAAGCCGGAAGATCTCTGACAGATGGAGGCTTATAGGCTACGGAATAATCACGTAATTCGGCTTCAAGTCTCTTCAGCTCCGTTACTGAACAATGCTTCAGAGAAATCATTTTTGAGATGACAGATTCAATACTCCTTCAATTCACGCTGTAAGGATGTCGGATATGAAAAGAGATGTTAAAATAGGGCTTGAAGTTCATGTGCAGATAACTAGTCTAAAGACTAAGCTTTTCTGCGGATGCTCCTCAGATTATCGTGGAAAGGAGCCTAACACCCTCGTCTGCCCCGTCTGTCTAGGTCTTCCCGGATCGCTTCCCGTCTTAAACAGAAAGGCCGTTGAATACGCAGTTATGGCTGCCCTTGCACTTAACTGTAAAATCTCAAGCCGCATGTTTTTCTTTCGAAAGAACTACTTTTATCCAGATCTGCCTAAGAATTTTCAGATAACTCAGTATGATAAAGCTGGCGGGGTTCCGCTTGCCAGAAACGGCTATTTATACTTGGATTTTGAGGGAAGACGGAGAAAGATAAGGATAAGCAGGATTCATTTGGAGGAGGATCCTGGAAGGCTTATTCATTTAGGATCTATAGATCGTTCACCGTACACGCTCATAGACTATAATAGGTCTGGAGTTGCCTTGTTAGAGGTGGTTACTGAGCCGGATATTAGATCGCCTAGAGAAGCAAGAATCTTCCTTCAGAAGCTTAGGTCAATACTCGAGCATTTAGGCATTTTCGATGGAAGTTTAGAGGGCGCGATGAGATGTGATGCGAATATATCCCTCGCCGGAGGGATGAGGGTTGAGGTTAAGAATATATCCTCATTCAGGGAGGTTGAGAGAGCATTAAGCTTCGAAATAACTAGACAGAGAGGACTTTTGGAAAAGGGAATAAAGGTTAAGCAGGAGACGAGACACTGGGACGAGACGAGACGTGTAACTGTCTCCTTAAGAACTAAGGAAACCGAGCAGGATTATCGTTACTTTCCAGAACTCGACCTCGTCCCTGTGGAACTGAGCGAGGAATTTATCAAGAAAATTAGGGTGAAGATGCCGGAGCTCCCGGATAAGCGTGTGGAAAGATTCGTTTCCCAATATGGGCTTCCGAGATACGATGCGAGCGTGCTCGTTAGTTCTAAGGGTCTAGCGGACTTCTTTGAGGAAGCTGTTAGGCTATATAATAAGCCTAAGGAGATAAGTAACTGGATGATGAGTGACCTTCTCAGGTATCTCTATGAAAATAACCTTGAGCTTCGTGAGTCTAAAATAACGCCCGTGAAGCTTGTGGAGATGATAAAGCTCATAGACGAAGGTGTTATAAGCGGGAAGATAGCGAAGAGGATACTTCCAAAGGTTATTGTGACTGGGAAGAGCCCAGGCGAGATCGTTAAGGAGGAAGGTATGGTTAAGATCAGCGACTTGAAGTTTCTTGAAAAATTGATAACAAGGATCTTCGCGGAGAATCCTAAGGCGGTTAACGACGCATTGATTAATGAGAAGGCGGCTCATTATCTGGTTGGGCAGTTAATGAAGGCGACGCAGGGGAAAGCTGATCCGGTTCTCTCAAGCCGGCTGATAATGAAGAGGCTTGAGGAGCTCCGTAAGAAGAAGAGGATGAAGCAACCCTAACATTTTTCTGCATGGATATGCTGACTTTAGCTCTCTGGGCTTTCACGTAGCTCTTTCGCCTTCATCTCCGGAGTATAGTCGAAAGTAACTGTTCCAGCTCCCATTTCAACGCTTGCGAAATACTTAACCTTGCCCTTCTCTCGATATGGAGGATAGAATTCAATGTGGAAGTGATAGTGTGGATATTCTCTTCCATCTGTTGGTCTCTGATGCAGAACCATCATGTACGGGAAGCTCATATTAAAGAGGTTATCAAATTTCCTAAGCACCTTCTTCAATAGGGATGCGAGCATCATCTTTTCTTCTTCATTAAGATCCGGAAGAGCTGTAACGTGTCTCTTTGGATATATGTGTACTCCGTATGGCCAATGAGCAAAGAATGGAAGAAAGCATATAAAGCCATCATTTTCGCAGATGACGCGTCTTCCATCTTCCTTCTCCTTCTCGATTATGCGGCAAAAGAGACACCTCCCAGTACGCTTCCAGTATCTCTTGCTCGACTTGAGCTCCCGCCTTATTATTGTGGGAATGAAGGGAAATGCATAGATCTGTCCGTGAGGATGATCTAATGTGACACCTATTATTCGACCCTTATTTTCGAAAATAAAGACGTACTTGATATAGTCTAATCTTCCAAGATCAATGAACCTCTCAGTCCAGAGATCGATCACCGCCTTAATATTTTCAACGTTTAAGTCAGCCAGTGTAGCGTCATGCTTGGGAGTATAGATTATAACTTCACATATTCCTCTTGCGGGACACGTTCTATAAAGTCTGTCAGACTTGCTTGGCAGTGGAGGATTTGGGCTTAGAGATGGAAACTTATTTGGCAAGCTTATAACTGTCCAGTCTCCCTTAGGCACCTCTTCAGATCCGGGACAGAAGGGACAGTAGCCCTTGGGTAATAGGGGACGCTTCCCCCTAGCCCCGGAGACTATGATCCACTGCCTCATTATTGGGTCCCATCTGAGCTCCAACAGTTATGCCTCCAGTTGATCTTTGCTCGAAGATTTATACGCCACAGAGCCTTTTTTGCTTTATCACTTAAAGAACCAAAGATATTATTAATTGGAATTATTCAAAGAAAGGAAGATGCAGAACTGGAAATGCAGCGGGGAATCGTTATGGAAAAGGAGAAGATCAAGGTTGCCTATCAAGGTGAGCCTGGGGCTTATAGTGAAAGCGCCGTATACTCATACTTTGGAGATTCAGCTGATCCTGTTCCCTGCAGGAGCTTCGCTGACGTCTTCAGGATGGTTGAGATGGATGAGGTTTCCTACGGGATTGTTCCGATAGAAAACTCGATTGAAGGAAGCGTTAACGCCGTTTATGACCTCTTCCTAAAGTATGATTTGAAAGTCTGCGGAGAAATCATACTCAGGATTATTCATTGCTTGATAGCGAATCCTGGAACCAAGCTGAGCGAGATAAAGGTGATATATTCTCATCCTCAAGCGTTGGGGCAGTGTAGGACGTACCTGGAAGGCTTAACCTGCCAGCTGATCTCAACGTATGACACCGCTGGAAGCGTGAAGATGATAAAGGAGAAAGGGCTGAGAGATGCCGGCGCCATAGCCAGTGAGAGAGCAGCTGAGATCTATGGCATGGAGATCCTATCCCGTGAGATTTCAGATGCGCCTAACAATTATACGCGTTTCTTTGTTCTCTCAAGAGAAGACGCCACACCAACTGGTAATGACAAGACCTCAGTAATCTTCTCAACCAGGCATGTTCCTGGGGCGCTTTATGAAGCCCTAGGTGAATTTGCGAAGAGAAAGATCAACCTGACAAAGATAGAATCTAGACCAACTAAGAGGAGACCTTGGGAATACAACTTCTATCTTGACTTTGAGGGACATAGAAGTGAACGGAGATGCGCTGAAGCTCTTGAGGGACTAAGAAGAAAATCTGTCTTCGTTAAGGTTTTAGGCTCCTATCCCAAGGCTCCGGAAATCCGCGACTTCTCATCTATCTAGGTTATTCTTACAATTCGGGGCAGATTACCCCATATTCCCGAATATCCCTCACGGATTATTAGAACCCCTCTCACCCCATCAATTCTCTTAGCTCTTTCCAAACCTCTCTTTATAGACTCTTTTATATCAAGTCCAATTACTGAGTTACAGATGGCAGTTGCAGCCGCATCGGCGAGAGATGCATCATCTGCAACTATAGTTACGGAGTCAGCTTCTCCAAAGCTTAATGTGCGGCTTGTCCTGCTGGAGCTTGTTGCAATTCCTATAGGGCAGTCTTCTCTATTTAAGCAGAAACCTATCCTGTTTGAGAGGATTGTGTCTCCGGAGAGAATTGATATGATTATAGGCTCTTTAGTGAACGCTGCTATTTCACCACCATTCTCAACTATAGCTATAGAAGCTTCTAGTTTCAGCATCGATCTTAAACCAACATCTGCTAACGCACCGGCTACCGAAGCCATAGGTCCAACATCAGCCTTTGAGGCAGCCGAGGCCATTACCCGCACAATTCTCGGAGCGTTCTCAACCGGATCCACCGGATGCATTGCATATCTAAATTCTGGATGCTCATTTATATAGTGGAGCAATTCTCTTCTATGCTGCTTTATCTCTTCCGCTGCTTTTATCAATACTTCCTTACTATCGGATTTCATGTGAATTTTAGACTCGCCAGATGTGAAGTTATATTCATGAAGAACACGCCTCAACTTTTCCCGCGTCCTCCAAGAGGGTTATAGCGTCGAATGGGCATGCATGAACACATGTTCCGCAGGCGACGCATCTCTCCTCATCATATTTCAACGTCCAGTCTGAGTCTAATTGGAGGGCTTGAGTTGGGCAGGGTGATATGCAAGCCCCGCATGAAATGCATTTCTCCCGATCTATCTTTAGGGTCTCTTTGATCTCCTCGACTTTTACACCGGCTCTTCTGAACATGGCTATCGCTTCTTCAAGTTTCTTCCCGCTTGAGGGAATCGAGACGACGAGTTCTCCCTTTTGCGCATCAACCTTCGCTTCTAAAATGTTGATTAGAAGCCCCGTTTTGGATATTACCTCTGCTAGGATTGGTTTTTCAACCACATCTGGAGAATATATAAGTCTGACCCTCATCTCCTAGAGATCCCCTCCACAAGTCTTTTAGAGATATCATCAGTTGTTATTATGCCGACGACCTTCCTCTCCTCATCTACAACGGGCATTCCGGAAATGTTATGCTGAGCCATTCTCCACGCAACAGCATCGATCGTCTCGTCCTCCCGTGCGGTGATAACTCGTCTAGTCATTATCTCCGAAAGGACTTGTCTCCGCTCAGCGATAGCTCTAGCGAGATCCCAAGAGGTTACGATTCCGACGAGTCTACCGTTCTCAGTCGTTACTGGTAGATGATCAATTTCCTTGACTATTAGTTTCCGGGCGGCTTCCTCAACTCCTTCATTAGGCTTCGCCGTAATAACTTCTCTCCTCATCAGATCTCGAACAATAGGTTCCCTTCTCCTTACACGTAGAGGCTTCAGACTTCCCTTTCTTGGAAGAGACTCAACTGGCTCAGTTAGGAGGAATAAACCTTCAAGAATCCACTTCTTTAGAACTTCAGATATCTCTTTAGCCATTTTATAGCTAGACAGGGAAGACGAAGGGATTTTCCTGCCATTTATATACACTTTACCGCTTCTAAGATCCGCATAGGTGACTCGTTTAACTACTGGTCTTCTATCCGGTCTCGATGGGACTCCGTAGTCCCGTATCTCCACAGTTATCTCATCGTCTCTTAGAGCAGCGGTCTTCGCAACTCTCTCATTGATTATTGGTATTGGTATGCCTATGCCTACATATAGAGTGACTCCATACTTATAGAATGAAGCTCCTCTCAAGTATCTGCTATTCATCCTCTTTAGATCTCCGCGGATCATTAGTGTGCCGAATCCGCTTTGCGGATCATGTTGCGTTCCTTCACCTATTACGTAGCCCACCCCGCCCCCAAGAAAGATCCTCGTACCTATTCCGATCGTCTCATAGTTCCAGTCCTTACAGAGCGGGTTCAGCTGCCCAGCCCCTGTGAACATCACATTTCCATAATTCGGTAGGAGAGTGCCCATATAGGTATGTAGAACTCTGTTGCTACTATTCGTTGCAGCATTATATCTCTGGTAGCAGTTTCTCGGGTTAACAAGGATAGCTTGATTCAGATCCTCTATCGTTATTGTGGTTTCGACATGTCTACGCGGATAGCAATCCGTCCCATAAGATTCAGCCCTCAGCTCTATCTCTTTACCGGAAACTAGATCCTCTATTACGTGGCCGCCTCCGTACTCAAACCCACGGGTCTCACTTAACGCCGCCGCACCTAAATATCCATCTACGGCAGCAAGTCCCTTGTACACAGGTACGTCATTAAGCCAGCATTCAGTCATCTTTATCGGCGGATCTGAATGTCCAAAGTTTAGGAAGACCCCTGAGCTACACATAGCTCCGAATGTTCCAGTTGTGACGACGTCCACTTCCTCGGCGGCGGCTTTAACTCCACTACTCTCAGCAAGTCTTATCATCTCCTCAGCTGTGAGTACAACCGCGTCTCCACACTTTATCTTCTCGTTTATTTCCCTAACCGATCTTATACGCTCACCTTTCTTCACATATTCTCCCTCCAGAAGAACTTCTCCAAGAAATCGTTTGATCTTCATTCTTCAGATGAGCTGAGAAATTTGAAGTCTTCTTGAGCTTTCTATTCCTCCATGTATTTTTTTGTATAATAATTTCTTAATAATATTCACTTCTAGATATATTTTTCCGAGATAAATTTAGATGCGATAGGATAAGAGATAAATACATCTTTCCCTCTCTTCGCTTGAAACATTAATTCGGAGCTGAAGATGATGGATGAACTCTTCCGATTGGTCACCGACCTTATTAGAGCGAGCGAGATGCATGAACGCTATAGAGGCAGCGAGTGTATAAATCTCATTGCGAGTGAAGGGGTGAAGTCCCCCGCCGTAGAGGAGATGCTCAGATCATCGATGGATCTCGAAAGCAGATATGCCGAGGGAGAGAATGATCTTGAGGGGCATGTGAAGAAGAGATATTATCAAGGACAGAAATACATAACCATGATTGAAAACTACGTCACTGACATCATCAAGATACTCTTCAAATGCAGCTGGGCTGACGTCCGTTTGGTCTCTGGAACCCATGCTAACCTCGCTACTTTTAAGGGTCTTTCTCTAGCGACGAAGAATAACAAGATGGTCGTCACCCCTCTGAGCTGCGGGGCACATATATCACATGATTATACTGGATTAGCGGGTATGGTTCTGGGACTCGTAAATATAGATCACGCATACAATATTGAGGAAATGAATATAGATCCAGATGAATCAGCCAAGATAATAAGAGCCGCTAAGCCCGGCATAATCACTTTCGGCGGCAGCCTCTTCCTCTTCCCCCACCCAGTTAAAGAGCTCAGAAGCGTGGCTGATGAAGTTGGAGCCTACGTAGTATATGATGCTGCGCATGTACTTGGGTTGATAGCGGGCGGAGTCTTCCAAGACCCGCTTAGGGAGGGAGCTGATTTCATAACTTCATCAACACACAAGACTTTTCCAGGTCCCCAAGGAGGGTTAATTCTGGGAGAACTGAAAGATGAACGTGCCGAGAAGGCCATAAAGAGGATTCAACACGCAATCTTTCCGCTGAGCACATCCAACACTCACCTTGGAAGACTTCCGGCCTTAGGCATAGTTGCCCTTGAGATGAAAGTCTTCGGCGCTGAACTTGCGAGGCAAACAGTTAGGAATGCGAAGGCAGCTGGACAATACCTCTACGAGAATGGATTAAAGGTTCTAGGAGAATCAAAAGGCTTCACAGAGTCTCATCAGATAGCCGTTGATGTTATGGAATATGGCGGTGGAGGAGTAATTGCTGAGAGGCTGGAGGAAGCTAATATAATTCTTAACAGGAATATACTGCCCTATGACGATCAGAGTAACCGTGAGAACCCCTCTGGGATAAGGATAGGATTTCAAGATGTAACCAGAAGAGGATTTAGAGAGGAGGATGTAAAGCATCTATGCGACTTGATGCTACAGGTGATCAAGGGCAAGCGTAAACCAGTAGAGGTAAAGAAGGATGTTATAGAGTTAAGAAAGGAGTTCCCAGAGGTTAAATATGGATTCAAAAGCGTAGAAGAGGCATTAAGGTACATCAAGGCATAGATATGGAATAGTCAGCGCCAAAGATGCATCTAAAAACATCTATTTCCCAATACAACATCATGTTTCCAGCAGTTTTCATCAAAGACATAAATCAACCATTTTTGATCATATTCATAAATGAAAAGTTTCAAAACAGGAAATCCCAAGTAGAGAATTGAAAGCGGTTTTCGGGAAAGTCAGGCTTGACGAAACCTTTAGAAACCTCAAAATCCTCATGTTTAAAATAGAAATCCCAATACGGTAACCGAAAATATTTATAAGCTGGCAGTATAGGATATGTCATGATTACTTCTAGGCGAAAAATCCCAGTTCGGGATTGAGATGAATACGACGGGCGAACTGAGTCTTAATGGCGATGATGAGTCTTTAGGGAATGAATCCCAATATGGGAATCAAAACTTGAAGGAATTCGCACTAAAAATATAGTGTGGTGTATGTGTTAGTTTATGACCTAGTTTTACTTGTTGGTTTATGTCTTGTCAATATTGTTTTGAATAAATGTCTGCATTGACTATTGTATTTATATGTTAGGAGTATACCTCCTGAGACTGGTTCAGGAATCTTTAGGATCATCCTCTTCAATGATTAGAATGGTCTTCGTAGGCATTAAATCTTAGTGTTCTGTAAAGAATATTCTCTGTATAGTTGAGAAATTCCTATTCAATATGTTATTCTCTCGTTAAACGATAGAAATTAATACGAGTCTCCATTTGTTTTCCTTGAAGGAGGCTGCTAAATGCAGTTTTTCAACAGGTTTAGAAGAAGAAAGAAGAGAGAAGAAGGTCTTCCTAAAAAAGAATCTTCAAGTAGCATTGAAGAAACAGACTTGAAGAAGATATGCTCAGATGATCACGAATCTTATGAAGCTCTATTCGATACGATGCTTCTATCTCCCCAAAGCATGGGAAGCACATCTGATGAGGTAGCTGAGAAGGCTGAGGAGTATATGAGAAAGGGAGATACCGTCGGTGCGGCTGTCAACTATAGGATAGCTGGCAGCCTCGCCATATATGAGGGGGACATCAATAAAGTTAAGAAATATTTTAGCAAATATTCTGAGCTGACAGGTAAGAAGCTTAAAATCCTTGAGATTCCGGAACGCGCTGTAAAGAAGGCTAGAGAATACTATGAGGCTAAGGGACTCTATGGACAGCGGGATAAAGCAACCGCCGGATAGCGCCTTAACAATTATTTAAATTTCCGTTTTAGCGTCATTAAGATCTATTTTAGGAGACCGCGAGGATTGACCTATCGTTTCTTTAGGACGCGCGGTATCTTCTGCGATCTGATCGCATGATCGGCTAAGACGAAGGCTAAACATGCCTCCACCACTGGCACGGCTCTTGGAACGATGCATGGGTCATGCCTCCCAGACACTTCAATCCACGTCTCCTTCTTCATCCTTAGATCTACCGTTCTTTGCCTCTTTGAGACCGACGGCGTTGGCTTAAAGGCTACGCGAACTATGAGCGGCATGCCGTTCGAGATGCCTCCGAGGATCCCTCCAGAATTATTTGTTAATGTTATAATTCTCCCTTCTTTAATGGCGTATTGGTCATTATTCTCTGATCCCCTCATCGAGGCTGATTGAAACCCGGCTCCGAACTCCACGCCTTTAACTGCCGGTATGTTGAACATCATCCTCGCTATGTCGGCGTCTAAGGAGTCGAAGATAGGCTCTCCAAGCCCAACTGGAAGGTTTAATGCTACTCCCTCAACTATGCCTCCGACGCTATCTCCCTCTCTGGCTACTTCAAGTATCTCCTTCTCCATTAAGTTGGCGATCTCCGGGTCCGCGCATCTAACTGGGTTTTGATAGGTGTTCCTGCGTATATCCTCATATGAAAGCGATCGTTTGACTTTAACCTTCCCAATCTGCGTGGTATGCGCTAATACCTCAACATTTATTGTTCTCAGTAGCTTCTTCGCGATCGCTCCGGCCATAACATGTGCTACTGTAATCCGCCCGGAGAATCTTCCCCCGCCGTGGTAATCATTATATCCACTGTATTTCACATAGGCAGTGTAGTCTGCATGTCCAGGACGAGGCTTATACCTTATCTCCTCATACCTCTCTGATTTAATATCCAGGTTCCTCACAATCATACAGATCGGAGCGCCAGTTGTGTATCCGCGGTAAACTCCGGATAAAATCTCAACCTTATCCTCTTCTCGCCTCTTGGTGCTCAGTTGTGTGAAGCCCGGCCGCCTCTTATTAACTTCAGCCTGTATATCCTGCTCGGTTAGCGGAAGCCCAGCTGGGCATCCGTCTATGACCGCTCCTATGCATGCTCCGTGGCTCTCGCCGAAGCATGTTAGAACTAGAGCTTTTCCTATCGAGTTACCGTTCAATAATCTCGGCTCCTAGAGAGGTTATATCTCTGAGAAAGTTGGGGTAGGACTTATTTATACATTCGATTCCTCTAACTACGCTTTTGCCTTCAGCACCCAACGCTACAACCATGCACGCCATCGCTATTCTGTGATCATTGTGAGAGTGTAAATCGGCTCCCCTTATCTCTTCACCACCCTTAATAGTTATCGCATTGTCAACACTACTGATCTTAGCTCCGATCTTAGCAAACTCGCTCAGCAAAGAAGATATGCGATTAGACTCTTTAAACCTAAGACGCTTAACCCCGCGGATAATGGACTTTCCCCGGATAAAGCATGCTATCGCAGCGCAAGCTGGAACCAGATCTGGGTTATCCTTCAAGTCTATATTAAATGGCTTTAGGTCGCTTGATCCCTCAACTTCGACGAAACCCTTTCCGACCTTCACGTAAACTCCAGCTTCTTTAAGAATATCCACAAAAGCTCTATCCCCCTGGATTGAGTCTCCTTTAAGATTTATAACTTTCACTTTGGAGTCTGTGACGGCAGCGGCGGCTAAAATGAACGCTGCAGAAGAATAATCCCCTTCTATTATGTGGTTTGAGGGTTCATACTTCTGACAGCAAGGAATCTGGAAGGTTCTATAATCTCGGCTGGCTTTAATCTCAACTCCGTGACGGCGAAGAACGTTCATAGTCGCCTCGATGTATGGCTTAGATTCTAGACGCGTTGTAACATCAATTTCGGTATCTTTTTGAGCCATAGGAGAAGAGAAGAGAAGTCCAGAGATAAATTGAGAACTTATGTCGCCGCGTATCGAGGCTCTCCCCCCATTCAAACCTCTGCCGAAGACTATTACAGGCGGGTAGCCGTCTCCACGGGCTGAGTAGCATTTGACTCCTAGACTCCTCATCGCGTCTAGAAGGGGCTTCATAGGTCTTCTTCGGAGACTCTTCCTTCCAGTAAGGATAGAGATTCCATCAGCTAATGCACAGATAGGCGTCATGAAACGCATAGTCGAAGCTGAATCCCTACAGTCTATCACATCCTCTGGAGTTCGCAGTCTCGAACATCCACGAACCTCGAAGCTATCGTCTTTTTTCTTTATATTTGCCCCGATCATACGGCAGGCGTTAAGAGTCGCAATCGTGTCATCGCATATCAGAGGGTTCTTTATAACTGATGTTCCATCAGAAAGCGTAGATGCAATTAACGCTCTATGGGTGAGCGACTTAGATGGAGGAGCCTTGATCGCTCCGTTGAGGCGACTTGCACCGCATATTATGACATCAACCAAGAGATTCACCTTGAGGCGTGGGCCTTCTCCAAGTTGACCCGAGTTTCAATGAGGCTTCCCGGATATTTTTTCCAAGCCCTCTTAATCTTCTCAACATTGTCTTCTGAAGCGACTGCTGCTACCGCCGGTCCGGTTCCTGAGAGGCCGGAGGCAACAGCTCCCGCCTCTAATGCTTTAATTATTATTTCAGCGCTGTAGCCCAGAACTTCGGAGTATATTATCCCGTTAAGCGTCATTGCCTGCCAGTGACCTCCAGAGCAGGCCATTCTATGTAGAGATCTAACTTCATCTGCTATGATCTTCATTCTCTCAACGTTCGATTTAGCTGTGTAAGCCTTTTTTTGTGGCACATAGATCAGAACGGGATATTCATCAACGCGGATAAGCTTCAATATTCTCCTTTCTAGATTATCGGTTATCACTAATCCTCCAAAGTATGAGGCTGAGGCGTCGTCGAAGGCTCCTGTGATGGTGACCCCTGCCTCTATAGCCGCATCTACTCCGAGGTTTACAACCGTTAAGTCGTCGATCTCCTCGCCTAAAGCGTTACAGACAGCTAGGGCTATGGCGTTAGCAGCCGCACTGCTACTCTTTAGTCCCCTAGCTATCGGAATGTTTGACCGTGTCTCAACATATGCTCCATACTTCTCCTCCACATTGAAATATCTCAAAACATGCATGACCGTCTTCTCTATCAATATGGTGCTCTCATCTGGATCTGTTAAGATTCGTCCCTCTATTCTTCCCGGCTTATTGGTGAGCCGCACAGTTGCCTCTGTTCTAAGCTTGACGCCTAAAGCGGCTCCTAAACCGCAGGAAATAGCGTTTATAACCGTAACGGCGCCGTATGCAACGGCTCTTCCTAAGCGGCTCATTAAGCTCCACCTCTTCTTCTAATCTCCTCCTCAGCAGCCTTCATCATGACCTCAATCGGCGCTTTAACTCCGGTCCATATCTCAAATGAGGCTGCTCCCTGGTGTATTAGCATGCTTAGCCCATTAATCGTCTTCGCGCCTACTTCTTCAGCCTCTCTAACAAGTCTAGTCTTCAGGGGATGATAAATCATGTCGAAGACAACCATGTCTGGATGGAGAAGACGCTTATCAACGAGAGTTTCATTCACATCTGGGCTCATGCCAACAGGAGTCGCATTGATAAGTATGTCTACTTCATGAATCTCCCTCCGGAGACTCTCCATTGTTAGGCCGCCCCACCTAACGTTTGCACGCACCCCGGCTAGCTCACTGACTTTATATGCCAGATTCCTAGCTCTCCTGATTGTTCTATTAAGGATCACAAGCTCTCCAGCTACTTCTGAAAGTGCGTATGAGGCTGAACGAGCGGCTCCACCCGCTCCAAGAATAACTACCTTTTTTCCTTTCGGGTCCACATCATTATATTTTAGAGCGTTCAAAACGCCTATTCCATCAGTAGTGTACCCGATGAGCTTCCCATCCTTATTCAGTATCGTATTAACGGATTTTATCCTATCAGCCCTCTCATCAAGATAATCCAGATACCTGATAACGCTGATTTTATGAGGCATCGTAACGTTCAATCCGTAAATTCCCAGACTTCGGACGCCCAAGATTGCATTCCCGAGATTCTCGACATTAACGGTAAACGCCACGTATACAAAGTCTAAGTTGAGATGCTGAAACGCTGCATTTTGGAAGCATGGGCTGAGAGAATGCTCCACAGGATCACCTATAACGGCGCATACCTTAGTTCTTCCAGAGACCTTCAATCGTATACACCTAGCTTCTCGTAAAGCATCTTCAACTCATTTACTGAGATCTGTCCTGGAGCAGTTTCTCTTCCTTCTATAAGTGATGCAAACGTGAAGTATCCGCCGCAGACTGGCGAGAGAACACGTGAGATAAGTCCCTTCCGCCCCATGGCAAAACATACAATTCTAGCTGATTCACTCATATCTTCTAGGAGACGTAGGCATTTAAAGTTGTCATTAAGGCTTTTAGCGAGCGTAATTAGCTTGCAGACGGCGGCTCCTGCCTCTAACTCAGATCTGATGAGACCCTTCATCTCCTTAATCGATGGAGTTCGATCGAAGATATGAAAGGAGATGAGAGGTTTAGATCCACAGTTCCTAATCTTATCGACTATTAAGTCTATGCTAGACGTTGTTAACTCGACATCTACATATTCAAATCCAACCTCTGCGGCTTGCATTAAAATCTGAATTCTCTCATCCTCATTCTGCCTTCGCCCTCCGCCCTGTTCATACACTCTGTTGGTCACTATCATTGGAACTGAGGTTTCCCCAACAAAATTTTTAAGATTCTCCAGTGCGCTGAATGGATCTACGCTTAGATAGTCTAGACGGATCTCAATCAGATCGGCTCCAGCATCCTCAGCCCTCTGGATCAGCTGCGGATAGTCCGTTGGTCTTTCAGCCCTCAGCGAAACGCATATTCTGGGTTTCATCTCTCTATTACCTTCTCATCCTTAACTAGGGTTCCAAAGTGTCTTCCTCCCCTCTGAACATGCACGAGAACCTTGTCTCCGGGCTTTAGCTCGCTCACTGATTTGCTGCCGTCCTTGGCCATCACCCTTATGGTCTCAGCATTCTGCAGAATCGTCTTTATGACTCTACCTTGACATTCAGCCTTTATCAGCAGCATGGGTCTCCATTCTATCTTGACGCGGCAGATGCATGCAGCTCTGCCTCTTCCCTCACGATCGACTATCAGAACCTCATCTCCAGCTTCAAGCTCAGAAAGATACTTTGTCTTGTTATCCGGGGCTAAAATATACATCGCTATTGCTCCAGCATTAACTCTGAATGGTCGAGGAGCCACGAATGGAGTCTTATGAACCTCGGCTTCTACCAGGAAGAAGCCGGATGATTGACATCCGACAAGCATTCCCTCGCCTTCCCTCATCAGGTCGCATGTATCTATGCATACCCTAGCTCCCGATTCTAGAGGCTTCACCTCCAAAATCTCGGCTTCTTGGAGCCGTATTCTTTCAGCCGATAGGGCTTCATACTCTCTAGTCTTAATCTTTCTGACAACGTCACTGATCTTTAGAATCTCATCTGTACTGGCGGTGTCTGCAACTAATCCGTCAACACCTATCTGTAAAGTTTCAAGAGCCGTTCTTCCCTCCTCAGCTGTCGATGCTAAGGCCATGAGCTTAATCTTTCCATGAACCGCAGCTATAAGATTTTCTAAGGGGATGACTTTCCAGTCTGGACAGTCAGCTACTACATAATCGGCTAGAGCCTCCGCAGCGTATACGATCTTCTCCTCATCGCCTTTATCTCTTATCGATATGTAGATGCATACCTCCTTATTCATCCTCTTGGCAGATTTGAGGGCTTTAAGGGAGTCAACAAGAAGTATGTCGCTGTCTTCAGATCTGGATACAACAATGCTTGCGCCGCTTGTTCTAGCAACCTCTACATCTTCCGGCTCAACCAGGAAGGCTGATGCTAGATTAGCGGTCTTCCCGACGAGTCTTTTCTTTTCCTCAACCGGAAGAGATGGATCTATCCTTATCCAGAGCTCCCTCATTCTATCAGCACCTACTCTCATTAATCGATTCTAAACTTTTCTTAATCATCCGGAGAGCATCCTCTCTATCCTTGAGGTCAACAAAGAGGTCGATGCTTGAGGTAATCGTGAAGATTCCATAAATGTTTATTCCAGCGGAGTTAAGCGTATCAGATATCCTGCTTATCACTCCGGGGGTCTCCTCAAGCCCGGCTCCCTTTATCCTTATAAAGGCTAAGTTCCTCTTAACAGCGAGGGCTATAGCCCTCTCATCCCTAAGCACAACTGAGTGCATATTCTCCAGAAGATCTATAGGTTCCTCCATTGGCAAATATAATATTAATGAGTTATGGTTTATCGACATTCCAAGTAATGGTAGACTTGCTTTTTGAATCTCCTTGAGCACGCTCATTATTGTTTTAAAGGACTCTGAAGCTCTCTCTCCAACTATGGTGACAGCCATCGCCGGCTTAGAATAACAGTCAACAATGATCGTGCTTGGAAAAGATCCATGAATCACTGTTCCTTCAGCATCTAAGCTTCCAGAAGAATTGCTTATTATCTTCAAGTCTATCTCTGGACTCTTGTATCTTAATGCTTTCTTATGAATAAACTTCGTTCCCGAATCGGCTATGCCTAGGAGGGTATCCATGGATATCTCATTTATCTTCTTGGCGTCCTTGATAATCTTCGGATCTGCAGTCATTATTCCCTTGACATCAGTAACTAATATGACTTGATCTGCATGTATAGCCTTCGCGAGCACCAAGGCGGTTACATCGCTTCCTCCCCTTCCAAGCGTCGTTATCTTACCGCTCTTAGTCCTTCCAATGAAGCCGGGAACAACGACAATCATCCCATCTTCAAGAAGGGGCTCCACGGTCTCCTTGACCTTCCTCTCGCAGATCGGCAAGATTGGATTCGCATTGTTGAATCTTTCATCAGTTATTATAGGCCATTCCTCCATCGACGGATCCAGATAAATACTTCTCTGATCCCTAGCCTTCAGCCCCGCCGAGAATATTCGCGCACTAGTCCGCTCTCCCATCGCAAGTACATCATCAAGCATATCAGCTGAGACCTTGCTCCTACAAGCATCTATGGCGGTTTTAATCAGAAAATCAGTAGTCTTTCCCATCGCCGAGACGACGACAACTATCTGAACTCCTTCTCTCGCCTTCTTCACTACAGAATCGAGAGCCCTAGCTATGCTCGTTCCATCAGCTAGGCTTGACCCGCCGAATTTAACGACAAGACGGTG
>PIYH01000007.1:3304-17610 GCA_003601695.1 Candidatus Bathyarchaeota archaeon | reverse complement strand
ATAAAACAAAACCTCCAAGAAGAAAGAACTGAAAAAAGGATTCAGCTCTTTCTTTAAAATGTTGTATAGTAGCCGCTAAAATAGGTGAAGATTCCTCGAATCGTTGAAGAGACATGTAGCGCGGCTTTTATTTCCAAGGGAGATGCTCTCCGAAACTTGGATTCTTATGTACGTTATATATAAGTCTTGCGAAGGATGGGATTATTCGATTATCCATATGAAGATCCATGCCAAATCTTTTATTGTAAAGATCCTCTATTTTTATTAGGCTGTTAGAATCTTGGAAAAAAGGTGTCAACTATGACTGAGATTGGAAAGAGAATACGAATGGACAGAATAATGAATAGGAATACGGGAAAGACAGTCATTATACCTATGGATCATGGATTAACAATGGGGCCAATTCGGGGTCTTCAAGATATGAAGACAACGGTGAACCGGATTGCTGAGGGAGGAGCCAACGCTGTACTTCTACATAAAGGAATAATAAGAGCTGGATATAGAGGCTACGGAAGAGATATAGGGCTTATAATGCATCTCTCCGGAAGCACGGCTTTAGGGCCGGATCCGAACGATAAGGTTCTAGTAGCCGAGGTCATTGAGGCGATAAAAATGGGCGCGGACGCCGTTTCAGTCCATATAAATATTGGATCCAAAACTGAGCCGGCGCAACTAAGAATACTTGGAACTATTGCTAGAGAATGTGAGGAATGGGGCATGCCTCTATTAGCAATGGTTTATCCGAGGGGAGAGAAGATTAAGAATCCATATGATGTCGAGGTTGTTAAGCATGTAGCTCGAGTAGGCGCAGAGCTTGGAGCGGATATAGTTAAGACAAACTTTACGGGAAGCGAGGAGACTTTCAGGGAAGTCGTTAAAGGCTGCCCGGTTCCCGTCGTAATGGCTGGCGGTCCGAAAACAAGAACTGAAGAAGAATTCTGCCAGATGGTCTACGAGTCTATACGTGCTGGAGGAGCCGGGATAGCTGCGGGAAGAAATGTGTTTCAGCATGAAGATCCAACAAGCATGATTCGTGTACTCTGCAGCATAGTTCATGAAGGCTTAGATGTTAAGGCTGCACTATCGAAGTATATGAAGCAAAAAAGTGAAGCCTTTTAGGGTAATGGAAAGATTTATAAGCCCAATGCTCGCAGCATATCTGCGAGGGAGTGCAGTGAGGGAGCGAGTTCACTCGAGGCGTCTGCCTTCATTAAGTATCTATATCTCTCCGTTCTAAATCTGAACATTTTAATCTTTCTAGACCGCTTCTTATACTTCCCTTATTCCTCAATTAGGAATATTCATGGTGATCAATCATGAGAAGAATTAAATTAGCTATTCCTAAAGGGCACCTTGCGGAGCCAACATTCAGGATGCTTGAGCAAGCTGGATACGTGATATACCGCAGAGAAGCCTCTTATAGACCAGCGATAAATGACCCGGGGATAGAACTTAGAGTCTTAAGACCGCAAGAGATTCCAATGTTCGTTAGTGAAGGCTTACAAGATGTAGGAATCACGGGGCTTGACTGGCTACATGAGACCCGCGCAGATGTGGAGGTGCTACTAAACCTTGAATACTCGTATGTAAAGCTTGTCTTAGCCGTTCCGAAGCCTTGGAAAGAGATAAACTCGCTTTCAGATCTGCTTGAGAAGTTTGCCGAGCGAGGAAGATCCCTAAGGATCTCAACGGAGTATTTGAATGTATCAATTGATTACCTCAAGAAGAACCCGATATACCAGAGGCTATATGGAGATAAGGATCCCATAATGATAACTCCTTGGTGGAGGAAGGGAGAGAACAAAAACGTTCTTCTATTTTTATCGTTTGGAGCGACGGAAGCTAAGCCTCCAGACAACGCTGATGCAGTCATCGATGTTACGGAAACTGGAGCTACGCTTGAACAGAATGACCTTAAGCCCATAGAGACAGTGATGGAATCAACCGCAATTCTGATAGCCAATCGTGATGCTTTGAGAGACCATGAGAAGAGAGAGAAGATATATGATGTTCTAACGCTTCTGAAGGGGGTTGTTGACGGAAGGAAAAAACTACACATATTCGTGAATGTGCATGAAGAAAACCTTAAACGCCTCTTAGAGAGTCTGCCAGCTCTGCGAAAGCCAACAATCTCGCCTCTCTCAGAGAAAGGCTGGTATTCAGTGAATACGGTGATAGATAGATATAGTTTCCTTGAGATACTTCCACGTTTGAGAAGTCTCGCTCAGGGATTAGTAATCTATGAGCCACGCCAAGTTCTACTACTGGACGAGATGGATGTTGGAGAAGAGAAAATTGAACGGAAGAGTAAAGATAAGGATCGTTGAGGGATCTTCTCTACCTCCCGAAGTCCTAAATAGGAGATGGCCGCGCATAGGAGGATTAGATGAGGAACTCGCGAAAAGAGTTGAGAAAATAATTCACGAAGTAAAGCTAAGGGGAGACCCAGCCCTAATAGAGCTAGAAGAGAAATTCGATGGAGCTAAGCTCTCTCCGGATAAGCTACGCGTAAATCGGGAGGATATCGAAAAGGCTTATGAGAAGACAAGTAGCAGATTAATCTCCGCGATTGAATACTCTAAATCCCGCATTGAGGAATTTCAGAAAGAGATTCTCAATCATCTTAGATTTACATATAAAAAGGAAGGTCTTCAAATATGTAGCTGTATTTCTCCGATTCGAAGAGTCGGATGCTACATTCCGGGGGGAGCAGCGCCTTATCCAAGCACGCTCGTCATGACAACCACGCCTGCGAAGGTTGCGGGGGTTAAAGAGATAGCTATCGCCTCACCGCCTAGATGCAAGGGAGAGATTAACCATTCAATACTTGTAGCAGCGGATATTTGCGGAGTCGATGAAATATACAGAATAGGCGGCGTTCAAGCAATAGCCGCTCTAGCCTACGGAACCCAATCGATTCGTCCAGTTGAGAAGATAGTTGGGCCTGGAAATAGATATGTTCAAGCCGCTAAGATCCTCATCTCTAGAGATCGCCCCATAGATTTTCCAGCTGGTCCAAGTGAGATATTTGTGATCGCCGATGACTCAGCTGATCCTAGACTTATAGCTCTAGATATGATTTCACAAGCCGAGCATGTTGATGCATCTTCAATTCTGGTGACATCCTCAAGGAGATTGGCGAAGACCGTCATTGATGCTCTTGAGAAGACCGTCGAATCTGCACCTAACAAGGAAATCGTATATGAAAATCTCTCAAGGAATGGTTTGGTTCTCATCTGTGAAAGCCTAGAGAAGGCAGTTAGGGCGGCTAATGATTTCGCTCCGGAGCACCTAGAGATCATGACTGAGAATGCATGGGAAATAGCAGAGAAGATAACCTCTGCGGGTCTTGTGCTTGTTAGAGAGAACACGCCGGTAGCAGCAAGCGACTACTGCCTTGGAACGATTCATGTCTTACCGACAGGCGGCTTCAGCCATGTCTACTCAAGCCTCTCAGTCCTAGACTTCGTGAAACGCTTCTGCATAGTCGAAGCTTCGAAAGACAGGCTTATGGAGGATTGGAGAAGCGTAAAGGCGCTGGCGGAAAGCGAAGACTTGATAAACCACATACTTGCCGTTGAGGGGAGATTCACTGATGAAGAATAAAAAAAGGATGATCAGAAACGTTCTAAACGAGGCTCGAAGGCTGATCTCTTATGATGTCGGAGAGACCGTTGAGAGGTTAGCTCAAAGGCTTAATAAGAAGCCACCGGAGATACTGAAGCTGAACTCAAATGAGAACTTCTTCATCCCTCTAGAATTCCTTAGAAGCATACTTGAAGAGGTAGTTAAAGAAGCGGATCCTAGGATATATCCGAGAGATGAGATTAGAGACCTAAAGAGAAAATATGGCGAATACGTTGGGGTGAGCCCGCGTCAGATCGTTATAGGCACAGGAAGCGACCAGCTAATAGACCTTATCTGCAGGATTTTCCTTAGGCGTGGAGACGAGGCATTAGCAATATCACCTACGTTCTCAATATATAAAAGATGCGTGGAGATTCAGGGAGCATTCTACAAACCCGTTCCATTAAGGAAGGATTTCTCCTTAGACGTTGAATCATTGATGAACGCTTCGTCCTCCAAGACTAGAATCATTTTCTTATGTTCACCAAATAATCCAACGGCGAACAGACTAGAACGAAGAGGGATAATTCAACTTGCTGAAAGGTTTGAGGGTCTAGTTGCCGTTGATGAAGCATATATTGACTTCTCTGAAGGCTCACTTATAGACCTCACTGAAGAGTTTGAGAATCTAATAATTTTTAGAACGTTCTCAAAGGTCTTCGGCTTAGCTGGATTGAGAATCGGATGCGCCATCGCCAACACTGAACTTGCCAAGACAATCGATGAAAAGTTTCAGATGCCGTACAGCGTCTCTTTGATAGCAGTTAAAGCGGCACTGAAGATTCTGGAATATCCAGAGGCTATACGCTCAGCTATACATAACGTCAAGAAGGAGCGTGAGAGACTTATACGCGAATTGAACAGGGTAAACGGAGTCAAAGCGTTTAATTCGGAGACGAATTTTGTCCTATTTCAAGTTAATAGATCATCCAAGTCTATATATAGAAAACTGCTGGAGAGGGGAGTGATCATCAGAAACATCGGTAGAGTTTTGGAATATGAAAATTGCTTAAGGGTTACAGTTGCTCCAGCACAGATGATAAATAGGTTCTTATCAATCTTAAGGGAGACTCTCAACCAGAATGATGGCTAAAGAGTACTTGAAGCTACACTTTAAGAACGGAGAAGTCTACATCCGAAGGAACAGAATCGACCAGATAAAAAGGGTCGATGGAATAATATTCGACTGCGACGGCGTCCTAATCGATGTTAGAGAATCATATAATAGGGCGATCTCAAAATCTGCCGCTTACATACTTAAGAAGATGACTGGATTCCCATTTCCCGAAGATCTATTCTCAGACGAAATAATCCACATGTTCAGAGTAACCGGAGGATTCAATGACGACTGGGACACTGTCTACGGGATCGTCATGTTCACACTGAGCGAGATGCCTTCGGAGATACGCGAATACTTAGCCGCATTCATAGAGGAGGCTGGATTCAAAAACCCACCTATCAGTCGACTCAGATCCATCGAGAAGCAATGGGAGAAAGTCGGAGGAAATACGCTAGATGTAGAGTTCCTCTCCAAATTGGTTAGGGACTTGAAAGAGTTCACAAAACTACTAGACTCTACGGGCAGGAAATCTGTTGATGAAAAACTCCTGAGAATTCATGGACAAGATGCCGATTTCCGACGCTTCCACATACTACTAAAGAGATTCCTCAACTCGAGGGAAGTTGGTAAAAGCGTGATCGCAACAGTCTTCGAGGAACTATTCTGCGGCGCTCTCCTCTTCGAGGAAGCCTACAGAATTAATCCCGCAATTAACACTAGATTTGGACTGATAGAGAATGAAAGACTAATCGTTAAGCCGGAGTGTCTGAATTCATTAATCTCGATGCTTGGAAGAAGAAATCTAGGCATAGCCTCCGGCAGTAGACGTATGCCAGCTGAATATATCCTCGGAGAATTGATTGAAAAGTTTAATCCTAAAAGCTTAGTCTTCGCCGAGGATGTTGAAGCGGCTGAACGCTTATTAAAGAAGCCTTTAAAGAAGCCTCACCCATACTCTCTGCTAAAAGCCGCTGAGGGATTCGGAGAGTTTAGGAGCATAATATATATAGGTGATTCGATGGAGGATGCTATTATGGCATCGAGGGCGAGGGAGAAAATGGGAAGAATAATCTTCGCAGGAGTATATCGATATACAATCTTTGAAGAAGAGATGCTTCGCATCTTCCTAAAATATGGATGCGACATCATACTTCCAACAGTTAACGATCTTCCACCAGTATTAGAAATGCTTGGGAGGGAAAAGATTGAGGATAGGTGAATCATCCAGAAAGACTAAGGAAACCGAGATCAAGGTTAATGTTAACCTTGACGGCGTTGGGACAGCCAATATCGATACTGAAATCAAGTTTCTAAATCACATGTTAAAATCGCTGGCAACCCACAGCTTAATTGACATGACAATCTATGCAAGAGGAGATCTCGTTCATCACATAATGGAGGATACAGCCATATGCTTAGGAGAAGCCATTCTGAAAGCTCTTGGAGACGAAGAGAGTATAAGAAGATTCGGATATGCAATTGTTCCAATGGACTGCTCTCTAGCATTCGCCGCCGTGGATCTCTCCAGAAGACCCTACGTAAAGGTTGATTTGAAACTAGAAGGAAGGATGATTGAGGATATGCCCAGCGAAAATATTATTCACTTTATAGAGAGCTTAGCCATGTCGTTACGTGCAAATATTCACGTATGGATTCAGTATGGATCAAACGATCATCATAAAGCTGAGGCTGCCTTTAAGGCATTAGCTCTCTCACTTAGACAGGCGGTCTCTATAGATCCTAGAAGAAAGGGAATTCCAAGTTCAAAGGGGGTAATTTAGAATCGGCAAGATCATGAAAATAGACTACTGCGCTGGAAACTTTAAATCCGAAGCTAAAAGACTTCGATCTCTCAAGGAGAAAATCATCAGATGCATGAAGAGCGGAACACCGATACTAAGCACATCTTTGGGCATGCATCTTCTCTTCGAGAAAAACCGAGAAGCAGTGGATAAAGGGCTAAGGCTTCTCGGAGGAGAGTGTCTGAGGATTCTTGAAGATGTGAAGATTCCACATACGAGCTGGAACAACTTCTACATTATCTTCAATAATGAATTACTGAATGGGATAGATGAAAAAGACTACTTTGTCCACGGATACTACGTAAAACCGGAGGATACTAATTAACTTCGCTGAAATCATAAGAAAAATGATGAGGGGTGCTTCTTGGAGGTTATACCGGCAGTTGACATCATGAGGGGGAAGGTCGTCCGTCTTTTAAGAGGAGATCCTAAACGGATAACCTCATATGAGCATCTCGGAGACCCCGTTCACTTAGCTATGAGGTGGGAGGCTGAAGGCGCACGGCTTATCCACGTTATCGATTTAGACGCAGCTCTAGGAGTAGGAAGAAACTTGAAAACCATTAAGTTAATTCTGAAATCCACTAAGGTTCCACTACAGGTTGGAGGGGGTATCAGAACCTTAAACCTCGCTGGACATATCCTCTCCTTGGGGGTTAACCGTATAATTCTGGGATCGTTAGCTTTCTCAAATCCTTCAGCCATAGAAACCCTTATAAATGAATTTGGATGGGAACGCGTAGTCGTCGCTCTGGATCATAAAGGGGGAACCGTGATGTTTAGAGGATGGAAAGCCTCGTCAGGAATATCTGTAGAAGAAGCGGCTGAGAACTTCAGGGAGAAGGGGGCAAAGATCTTTTTGGTAACATCCACAGATAGGGATGGCACGCTTCTCGGACCTGACGTAAAAGTTCTATCAAGCCTCTGCCGCAAAGATCATAGGATCATAGCTGCTGGAGGAGTTCGAAGCATTGATGATCTTCTGGAGTTAAAGCGTCTTGGAGTATGGGGAACAGTCGTTGGGAAAGCCCTCTATGAAGGAAAGTTCAGCCTAGGCGAAGCTTTAAAGGCAGTTATGAATAGTTAGTATGGTTGGAAAGATCATGATCTTAGCCAAGCGGATAATCCCATGTCTAGATGTTGATCATGGAAGAGTTGTGAAAGGAGTTCGATTCTTAGATCGAAGAGAAGTCGGGGATCCCGTCGCCTTAGGAAGAAGATATAGCGAGGAAGGAGCCGATGAGCTTGTATTCTTGGACATAACGGCTTCTCCGGAGAAGAGGAAAATTCTGAAGAGAGTAGTGCAGGCGGTTGCCTCCGAGATTGATATTCCATTCACGGTCGGCGGGGGGATTCGAAACATTGAGGACGCCCGCCTCGTACTTCGTAATGGCGCCGATAAAGTCTCAATCAATACAGCTGCTGTTGAAAACCCAAGCTTAGTAAGGAAACTAGCCGAAATCTTCGGGAGCCAACGCGTCGTAGTTGCAATTGATGCAAAGAGGAGATACGAGAGAAGCGAGGATAAGACAGTGATTGAGACAGCTGAGGGACCATGCTGGTTTGAGGTTCACATATACGGTGGATCTGGCGGTAAACCTACGGGCATGGATGCCATTCAATGGGCCGTTAGGGCCGCGGAGCTAGGGGCGGGTGAATTGCTCGTCACATCGATGGATAAGGATGGAACAAAAGATGGGTACGACTTAGAATTAACAAGGAATATAGTTGAACGCGTTGATATTCCGGTTATAGCGAGTGGAGGAGCCGGTCGACCCGAGCACTTCTTAGAAGCATTCACAGTTGGGAAGGCGGATGCAGCCTTAGCCGCATCGATATTTCACTTAGGCGAGTATTCAATTCGAGAAGTGAAGAAATTCTTAGCTGAAAGGGGTGTGCATGTTAGGATTTGAGGACTAAAAAGCTTGTAGGCATAGATGACCTGGACTATAAGAAGGTAAAGGGATTAATCCCCGTTGTGGTTCAGGACTATAAAACGCTTAGAGTCTTAACGCTCGCCTATGCAAATCGTGAGGCCTTAGAAAAGACCGTTAGAACAGGCTACGCACATTTCTTTAGGAGGACATTCGGCCGAGTTATGATGAAGGGAGAAACGTCTGGGAATGTTCAGAAAGTTAAGGATATACTCATCGATTGCGACGCAGATGCGGCGCTCTATCTAGTTGAACCGAAGGGGCCAGCTTGCCATCTAGGCGAAGAAACGTGCTTCCACAATAGACTTAAGGAATATGCTGAGAAGAAGACTTCTCGAAATATCCACTAATCTTTTTTATCTAGATTAAGGATAAATTAGCATCATGTCTTTGGCAGCTGAGAGGATTCATGAAGAAGCGGTTCTCGTCGACGCCCACAACGATACAATTGTAGCTCACAAACATCTGGGGATTAGTTTAACCTCAAGATCAAGTAAGACTCAGGTTGACTTTCCAAGATTGAGGGAAGCATACGTAGATGTTTCATTCTTCGCTGTCGATGTCACACCCGCATTCAAGAACTACTTAACCTATGCCCTAAACGCATTTGGATTCTTTGATAAAGAACTAGAGCAGGCCGGAGGAGATATAGTGATAGTGACTACTAAGGAGAATCTAGTTGAGATCATGAGAGATGGGAGGATAGGCGCAATAATGGCCATAGAGAATAGTGACGCTGTTGAGGGCAGTCTAAACGTTTTAAGAATGCTATTCAAACTCGGTGTTAGAAGCATAGGCTTAACGCATAATCCTAGAAGTCTAGCCGCCGACGGTGTCGGCGAATCTAGGACGGGTGGAGGATTAACCACATTCGGCGTTCAGCTAATTGAAGAAATGAATAGACTTGGGATAATTGTTGACTTAGCGCATATAAGCGAGAAAGGATTCTGGGATGCCCTTGAAGTTTCAAAGAAGCCAGTTATAGTCTCTCATGGAAACTGTAAGGCCTTATGCAATCACCGAAGAAACTTAACAGATGACCAGATAAGGGGACTTGCGTCTAAGGGAGGAGTGATCGGAGTCACGTTTGTTCCGAGGTTCATAGATGAAAAGAAGCCTACACTGCATAGGCTCCTCGACCATATAGACCACGCGGTGGATATAGCTGGGATTGACCATGTGGGTTTAGGCTCAGACTTCGATGGAGGCGGAACTCTTTTGAAGGATGCAACGGAGTTATTGAAGATAACGGAGGGCTTGCTAGAGAGGGGATATGGAGAAGACGAAGTTAAAAAGATACTCGGCGAAAATTTCATAAGAGTTCTTCTAGAGACGCTACCAAAAAAGGGAAATTGACCGCAAAGGGAGGCGTTGAGTTAGATCTCCCGTATCTCGCAGTTTATCTTCTTCAATATCTCATCCACTTGTGGAGGCTTAACCTTAAGGGTGTAAAGCATCCTGCGAGTTCTAAGCTTAAGTTTAACCACATCCTTAAGCCTCTTCACTAGGCAGTACCTAGCTCCCCTAGAGATCTCTATGAATCTATTCATATCCTTTATTTCGGTGGGCATTTAAGACCGCCAAGAAAAATAGATTGGAAGATCATCCTTAAATTTATCTCGGTCATGGATGTAGTATCCGTTATAATAAGGCGAGTATTTTCAGCTTCAGAGAACTATAGATTCCCGCTGAACTTCGTCTTTAAAGCCTTTATCTCTTCATCCCTGTAGAATCTAAGCCTATTCATAAGCTGATCGAAATCAACTTGGTGAGCGTCAAACTCCGGCCCATCTACACATGCAAACTTTATTTCTCCGCCAACCTTAACCCTGCATGCTCCGCACATGCCCGTTCCATCAACCATTATTGGATTTAAGCTCACAATAGTTTTTATACCATAAGGCCTTGTCACCTCCGCAACAGCCTTCATCATCGGAACAGGCCCTACGGCCATCACTAGATCGAATCTCCTCCCTTCTTCGAGTAGCTTCTTGAGTAATTCTGATGTGAATCCCTTGAATCCCTTAGATCCGTCATCAGTTGATATATACACTTCGTCGCTAAGTCTCCGCAGCTCATCTTCTAGAAGGAGGAGACTCTCAGTTCGAGCTCCGAGGATAGTGACAACGTGGTTTCCATGAGCCTTTAAGACCTTAATCCATGGATAAATCAGCGCTGTCCCAACTCCTCCTCCAACAATGGCTACCGTTCCGTAATTCTTTATCTCCGTTGGATTCCCTAGGGGGCCAACGGCATCCATCACGTAATCTCCAGCCTTTAGACTGCCAAGCTTCTTTGTCGAGACTCCTACTTCTTGGAATATCAGCGTTATTAAACCTTCAGATGGATCTCGATCGACTATAGTCAGGGGAAAACGTTCTCCATACTCATCAACTCTGAGAATCACAAACTGACCAGTCTTAGCCTTGCTTGCAATAAGGGGAGCGCGGATTACTACGCGTTTGATACTCGGCGCGAGATTCTTCACATCAACGATTTCGAACTTCTTCGGCGTTTAAGACACCCCTTTAGTGATTTATGAATTATCCATCTAAAAATTCTCGAATGTCGTTATAAATCTTCTTTTAGGTCTCCACCTCGAAATTGCTGAAGAAACCGTGAATATGAATTGTATAAGCCTTTCAGCTCATCTTATGAGACGCATGCTATGTAATTCTTTGAATATCCCGTCAACGACTAAGCCGATCTCCTCCGGGGATAGATCCCTAGGCCTTCTCTCATAGAATGGGAGGGCTTCAGCGATCTTAACCGAATCTTTGCTTGGGATCCTAAATCTGCTGAAGAATGGGATAAGAGCGTTTCTAAGTTTTTTATTTTTTTGCGTAAAGATCACGTTCACAACCTCAAAGAATAGCTTTTCGTCGGCCACACTGAAAGGAGGATTTCTAGGCTTTAAGCGAACGATTGAGGAATCAACTTTTGGCCGCGGCCAGAAAGCCTCCTTAGGGACGGCTCTTAGAATCTCAGCCTCAGCCCTATAATAGGTTGCTACGGTGAGTCTACCATAATCACGGGATCCCGGAGTTGCTGTAAGCCGCCTCGCAAACTCTTCCTGGAATGATAAGATTGCCTCTTCAAAACGCTTATTAAGAAGCCAGAAATGTAGAGGAGAGGATATAAAGTATGGTGGAGTTGATACGACTTTATTGAATTGCGGAATCTTAACTTTCATGATATCTCCATGTATAACTGTTACGTTATCGTATGGCATTAGCCTCCTCCTTAATGCCCTAACCAGTTTATCATCAATTTCTACAGCTATGACCCGGCCAGCCTTCTCGGCGAGTCTTTCAGTTAGGAAGCCCAGTCCAGCTCCAACTTCCAGAACCGTATCTTTACTGTTTAGAGAAGCATAGTAGACCATTTCCTGTAGGATGTTCTCATTCACGAGGAAATTCTGCCCTAGACGCTTCTTCGGAATGATCCTATAACGTCTTAGAAGACTCTTAACCTCGTTGAGAAGACTCATTCATCTATACCGGCCGTTAAGTGAGAAGATATCATCTTCTAGAGATAGTCTAAGCTTGAAGATTATTCATCCCGATGGACGGGTGAAGAGTCTATACTTGCTTTCACCAGCAAGCTCCTCTATCACCCGTTTAGTTATAAGCTTCAGTGGATTTGGTATATTGATTCTCCGCTGAAGCTCTTCGAAGCTCTCGAAAGGCTTTTTCTCTCGCTCATCTAGAATATTCCACATATACTTTTTTCCTATTCCAGGGATGAGTTCAAGCATATGCATCCTAGGCGTTATAGGGTGAGCGGTGTTGAAGAATTCCACGAACCACTTCTCTCTTTTCTGAACAATGAGCTCTATTGCATTCTCAAGCTCCATCTTCGCATTCGCCGTTAACTCCTCGTAGCCTATTCTGCCGAGTATATAGGCTATCTCTTTTCTAGATTCCTTCCCAACGTAAACTCTATCAAGCGGCTTAAGCGTCACTCCAGGCTTCACATTCGCCTCAAGAAGCGTAAAGTAGTTTTCACCAATGAGCTGAACAACTGCTCCCATCCTATACTTTCCTCTCATTCCCGGCTTGCCGAAGGGTAAAAAATCTAGAACATAAGCATACTCTTCATATAGATGCTTTCCCTCTCTTTCTCTACGTTCACTCATCTCTATCCCTTCTTCTATTCTTGACAAAAAGAGAAGATTAGCTGGAATTCTTTCTAAATCTGTTCTATGCGATGAAATTCATCTTCTCCGCCGATATATTCTAAGATTATTCCACTCAAAACTTTAACTAAAGCTTTAGAATAGAGAATTGATTCTCTACGCATTGAATCTCACCAAATAACGATCTCTCGTTATATATCTAAAATCTAATAACTCTTTCCTTCCTTTTTATTCTTCTCCCCTATATTTGTCCAAAAGGCTGAGAATCATCTCTAGCTTTGAAGTCTCCACTATTCTTCGGCCGCTGGCTAGAAAAACCCTGAGCTCCTCTATGCCCTTGGGCATACAATTGACTATTTGAACCGCTATCTCCTCATCTAAGCCAGCTTCCTTCACAAGCTCATCTAAAAGTTTCTCAGATGCTTCAGGGCTAATCTTAGAAAATTTGCTGGCGTAATCTAGTGTTCTATGCTGGAACTGATCTAGATTCTCTTCTCCCAAGGATCTAAGTATAGCTGCCACCTGAGAAATAGTGATAGGTTTAACCTTCAACAGTTTCCTAGCCATCTCGTTTATCCCTCCTCATGAATCTGAAAATGCTCAGGCAAAACCACTATATGTTTAATGGCCTTCCCCTGCGTCACGGCGACTTCGTATGCTTTCCCTCTCTTTCCCTCAATTATACCTATCTTGCCGTGATACCTACGATGAGGCATTCCCTTATGAAAACTTGGATCTATCTTGATCACAACTTTGTCTCCAATCTCATAATTATAGAGTATCCTGCTCAGCTTGAGTTTTCCCCGCTCCCTAGGTTTCTTTCTCATAAGTGAACGGGTTTTCCTTCTAAATCCTCTAGATTTTGCCATTCTCTTTCCCTTCTAATACGCCTAACACATCCAGCTCTAAAGGTCGAGAGTCAACCTCCAATATTTGTGAGACGCTCGGCTTCGTTCGACCATTATCGCCAGTCACCAGCTCCTTTACGTATAATCCTCCCTGACACTTTATTATTAACTCCGCCTTATTCAAGGAGATTCTCTTTATCTTCGTCTCATATATGTGTTTTTCTCGTGTTAGATCCGCTCTTCTATGCAAGACACGCGTAGGTGTTCTCTGCAGAACTCTAACGCCGTTAAGTGTCTTCTCCAGCTTTTCAAGCTCTTCGTCGCTTATATTCCTTTCAAACTCCACTACGATTCTATAGATTTTTCGGGCGGATTCCATATCTTTTATCTTCAGCACGGCTTTTCTATCCACGTATTTTAGTTCTGAAACCTCTATTTTCCCATGAGCCCTTTCATTTATTATATGTTCAATCTCTGAAAGGTTAAGTCTTCTCTTCTTAGGCTTCTTAATCTCTATCACAAACGGTCTTCCAAGCCCGAGCATACGTGCATCAACATCTTCACGGCCAGCTCCATGAAAAGAGGAGTCCTCTCCAAAAGTTGCTTCGAGAAGAGGGCTAGCTATGAGTTCCTCCACAGATTCAGGGTACATCTTCCCAGTCCAGTTGCACCTTGGACATCCTTTCCCATGACATCTACTACAAATCCATTTGGATTGGGGAATTCCGCGGATAAACTTTCTATATCTACCCATTATGTAAAGTGAGCCTATTTGAAGATCGATCTTTTCGGTAAAGGGGTTAAGGAGAATCACTATCTGAGGCTTCATATAATCCGCTTTCTTTCCCGTTGCCTTCGCAATCATTTTCCCTATGACCCTACTGAACTCATTCTTCA
>PIYH01000007.1:0-3293 GCA_003601695.1 Candidatus Bathyarchaeota archaeon | reverse complement strand
GCTCTCGCCATATTCGATCCTAAATTTAGCTCTTAGCTCATCTTCTCTCTCCTCAATTTGTGCAGGAATTCTGATGCCCACCAGGAATGTATCATATTCATACTCTTTCAGCATCTCTAGAATCTTATCCACGAGTGGAGAGAGATCATCAAACTTGCCGCCGCATAGAAAGCATTTCTTTCTTTCGCCGTATTGCTGGCCGCATTTTTGAAGTATGCTAAAGGCGACTTCTGATCCTCCGTTTTCGGCTAGGATTCTTAGCATCTTGTAGCCTTCCGGATTCTGCATGAGAACAAGTCTGTGAGCATTCATGGCTAGAAGAGTCTTTATTGCCCATCCTCTATCGCGATTTTCAATCCCGTAACCTAGAAAGGCGAATTGTCTACCTAGACAGTTATCGCAAAGAGGGTGCTCCTGAAGCATCTTTTGAGCCTTATCAAGTATCCCCATACGTATTGATCACCATAATTCATTCTAGACATTCAAGGCGAACCTAATTATCCATATTCCTTATATTTACGTTCCCCTAAATGAGGCTTTATTAGTGATTATAATGAGGCTCGTTCGATATACATATCACAGTAACGAGTCTTATGGTATTCTGAGAAGAGAAAGAATAATAGACCTTCCGCTTCTGATGAAAATTAAGGGGAGAAGAGCTCCCAAAAGCTTAGAGGACTTGATAAGCTCCGGATGGAGAATAGATGAAGCCGAACGTCTGATTGAAGAGACATCAGAAAAGAAAATCATGCAAATCTCAGTTAATAAGAAGGAAGCTACCTTAAAGGCGCCAATCCTCTATCCATCTAAAATCATTTGTCTGGGCTTGAATTATAGAGGTCATGTTGAAGAAACTGGGGCTAAGATTCCGGAGGAGCCTATAATCTTCATGAAGCCGAGAACATCAATAATAGGTCCGGATGAACCCATTGTGAAGCCCATCTTCGTGAAGAAGATGGACTATGAAGCCGAGTTAGCAATCGTGGTAGGCAAGAAGGGAAAGAGAATATCAGTCGCTGAAGCGGATGAATATATCTTTGGATATACAGCCTTTAATGATATATCTGCACGTGACATACAATTTAAAGATGGTCAGTGGACGCGGGGGAAGAGCTTCGACACGTTCGCTCCAATAGGGCCCTGCATAACAATGTCTAGTCAGATTGGGGACCCTATGAATCTTAGGCTCGTAACGAGGGTGAATGGAGAGGTTAGGCAGAACTCTTCAACGAGTAATATGATCTTTAATGTGTATGAGATAGTGTATCATTTAAGCAGAGTGATGACTCTTGAGCCATGTGATATAATAGCAACCGGTACACCTGAGGGAATAGCCGCCTTCATGAAGCCCCAGCCGAGATTTCTCCAGCCCGGAGACGTTGTTGAAGTCGAAGTCGAAAATATCGGAGTACTCAGAAACATTGTGATTGAAGAATCAAGGTAGGGATAAAATCTTATATAAAAGAAAATAATGCATCTATTCTTGAGCCGCGGTAGCTCAGCCTGGGAGAGCACCCGACTGGGAGGCTATATGCCTCTTAAGGGTGAAGCTGAAGACCTAGAAGGTTTGAAACCGGGTTGTCGGGTGTTCAAATCACCCCCGCGGCACCACGACATTATCCCGCGGCAATTTTTGCACGGGTGTTTATTTCCGCTTTCTGAAGAGCCTTGCACCTTCAATCTCGCATACATGCTCAAATCCCACCTCTATCAGTTCTGCTGCTTCGTCTATTGTTCTTGCAACTTTGCAGATGTATTCTTCTTTTTCCTGCTCGAAGATTAGCTGGGAGAGGTGTACGTAGTGCATTGTATTCATTATGTTCTTGTGACCTAGGTAATTCATTACAAAGAATGGGTCTTTGGTCTGGTGTGCAAGCATAGTTGCTTTCCAGTGGCGGAACGTGTGAAACGTTATTCTTTGAAGCCTTGGGTTTCCTAGTTTGTGGGCGAATAGGCGCATGACCCTCTCTTTGAGGGATATTCGAAGCTTAGAGATGAAGTTGTAAGGCGTATTATGCTTAAGCTTATGATAGGGGAAGGCTTTCCCCATGACCCCCCTCTAAATGAATGAATGTCCTGAGGGAATGAGAGGTTGTGAGGGGAAGCTTTATTAGTTTCCTTCTCATAGGCGCTGTTGCCCATTCTAGATTCGTGTTTTCCTGCGCTTACAAATTCGATTTGTTCGTATTCAACCGCTGGAAGTTGATCGATCATTGAATAGCCATAAATCTCAGCAATTGCCTCGCTAATTCCATAGTCACTACGATCAATCAGATTGCCTCCACTGATATTCTCGTATTTGGCATCCAAAGGGTCTGATTCAATTCGCAGAGACATGACCACTCCTGTAGTTGCTTCAACGTGAATGTATTTGGGGGCTGGTCCAGTCACATACTCTACGGCGTGTGTAGGTATGGGTGACAGAATGTTTCCGTTTTTTAGGTCCAGCATGAAGTCAGATTTTGGCTTATCAATAGGCTGGCGTAACGAAATTATAGGCGAATCATTTTGCGTAAACGATGTTCGAATGCTGATCAGACAATAGCTGGCTGCGATCCCTCCGAAAATTATTAGGAGAGACAGTGCGACCGCGATGGCTACGTTGCAGTGCACCGAAGTAGCCTTTGATGTCAGCCTGGCAATGTTCCTTATCCTTTGATTTACTCGTGGATGAGTTGCAAGCATCTCGGGTCTCCGAGCGATGGGATATACAAGGAACAGGCTTGAGGTCAAGCGAACCAGTGAACCCTCTTTGGGAAACGCCTGCAATGCTTTACATATTTTTGTAAGCGCCTTCGCTAGGATCTTAGGTTGTTCTAAGAGCTTGGCTCCACTTTCATCTGCAAGCATCTCTCTTTCTCTTTGAGCTGCCGAAGCCGTAATGTATGCAAAAGGGTTGAAAAACGAAATTATATTTAGTGTGTAGGACAGCGTTTTGAAGAAGAAATCATGGTTCTTGAGATGGGCTAATTCGTGGGATGCAACGGCAGCCAATTCTTCTTCGTTAAGGAGGTCTAAAAGTCCTATTGAAAAAACGAGTATGGCTCTACGACCATACCCTATGGTGAATGCATTTGGTCTGAGGTCTTCCACAATTCCTATTTTCGGCGTTGAAAGGTTAAATTTTTGGGCCATCTCATTCACCTTTTTCTGAAGCCGCGGATACTCGTCAGGCGTAAGCATGATGACGTGAAAGAGTCTGGTAGCAATCCTGTCGCCAAAGAAAATTACTGTTATAAAGAAGGCTGTTCCTAGAGTTAAGCCAATTAAGCAAAGAATTCCAGTTATTGAAA
>PIYH01000079.1 GCA_003601695.1 Candidatus Bathyarchaeota archaeon | reverse complement strand
ATATGGATGAGCATAAGATCCTACGTATCGACGCTGTAGCCAGACTATACAGAACCGTCGAGCTAATAGCACACTATAGACTCAAAAGAATCTATGAAATAGACCCGCAAAGATCAGACCCAAGCATTATTCCGAAAGAATTATGGAGAAGATGGAACATAACAGGCGAAGAGCCAATAAAGCTATCATTAAAGATGAGCTATGAACTATTAGAGGCAGAAAGAGACATACTCGGTGAAAGATTCATCAAAGACATGAAGATGCAGGGTCTCCTATCAAGAAGAAACCAATCCATACTAGCGCATGGAATAAACCCCATCAACAAGAAAACCTTCAATAACCTCCTAGAAAAGACAATCGAATATTCAGATGAGACAGTAAAAGATCTAAAGCAACTGATGGAAGACTCACAATTCATAAAATGGAAATACTAAACCCATGAGACACATCCAGATATTTTTGGAATATAATCATCAGAAGATTAAGGCACTCCGCATATTTGATGCAAATATTTAAGTTTATCATCTACTGAAGAATATTTTTACTGAGCTGATGGGGAATGTCCTATTTTACGGCGCGGGAGATAGCAAGCATAACAATATTCGCAGCGCTATGGGGGATCCTAAGCACAACACTATCCCCAATCTTCTATAAACTCTTCCATTTACCGTTTCTCTGCGACCTCATAGGGTTCACATCAATAATCCTCGCTGTTTGGTGGGTTGAGAAGATTGGAACAGCAACATCTGTCGGATTGATTGCAACTATAATAAATTTCATGTTTAGACCGACAGCTATGCATTTCCTCGGATTCTCAGCAGCCTCAATAATCTTCGATATCCTTGCATTCACTTCGGGATATAAACGGCTATTTGAACAAAAAATTTTAGGCTCTATCCTCTTGACAGCTATATCGATCATCTCAGCAGCCGTCGCAGGAGTGATAATCGGAGCTCTATTTATGTCGCCTATGGCTCTACAGAGATGGGGAGGAGTGCTTGGATGGGCGGGTCTTCATGCAATAGGCGGCACCATAGGAGGAGTTGTAGGCATATCTCTGGTGAATGCCTTGATAAGCAGAGGTATAACTCCACCTAAAAAGAGGAAGAAAGAAGGGAAAGACTAAACGGGTCAAGATATCTTTTAAGATTGAACCTAAAACATGCACGACTTTAATTATTAAGGAACCGTCTGAAATCTGTTTCCAGAATTAGATTCACGATTTATTATGCGAGATGGCTGAAGAGAAGACGGGAGGGTTGAAGGCGAAGTTATCCTCGACGGATGGAAATTCCCAATAGCTAATAGAGAATATTAGAGGATTCATGAGGATGAAGCTGAGCTCGACTACATGAGCATGGAGGAATTCATCCGCGACGCCGTCAGGAGGAAACCCAAAGCCTACGTGAAACCTAACATTATAGAAGATTCTACTGCATAATTCTTGAGTTCCGCCATTTTGCATAAAAAATCTTGTTCTATGCATTTATATATCTCTATCCGTGATCTCCAAGTCTATCACAAGGCTTTTTCAGCCATTCCATAGTCCTAGAGAGCTTTTATTGGCGCCTTTGTTTTTAAAAATGTGCATCTGAGCTTCAATTGATACGTAATCCCCATCGGGATGAGTAAGCAGAGAAAGACATGGAACAGAGGATATATTGGAAAAACATTAATGCATTAAGGCAATTAATTTAGAACGATGGATCTTTCTAAGAAAAGGCTTATTGGACTTACGATAGCCGCGTTCATCCTACTCTACCTAGTAGCCCCTGCATTTTACCTGCTGCTGTCCGGGGAGTTTACACCTACAGCGTACAGGATATTCCTGAGAATCAATCCCCTATCCTGGAGCAGGCTCCTATCATCAATGAAAGGATTAGACAGCCAAACCAAAGGCATGATACTCCAGCTCTTATCGAATACACCTGAGACCTACTGGAGTATAGCGATCGATACGATACATGAGACGCCCAAGCCGATGCTTGAAGACACCATATACGTCCTATCCGCCGTGAACTCTGAGGAGTGGCATCTCGTCAGAGAGGCTATTAAGCTCTACCTAGCAGGTTACACACCATTTACACCTTCCTCTGGAGAGCTTAAGCGTGAATACGTAGAGCCGCTTGCAATATCAGGTGAAGAGCCAGTTCTAGACTGGAGGTATATGGTCTACATATTCACCTACAGGCTCATCCATGATAAGACAGATGTATGTGAAGCTGTGAAGACGATATGCGGGTACGTTCACAAATACTTAACATACGACATTAAGTTTTGGCATAGAAGGTCTCCTAAAACCCTGATTAGACAGAAGAGGGGGACGTGTACAAACTTCTCAATACTCTTCGTAGCTATGTGCAGGGTCATGGGTATACCTGCTAGGCTCCTGAGGGATAACAGCATATCACCTGCAACCCATGCCTGGTCCGAGTTCTACCTCGAAGGAAAAGGATGGATTCATGTAGATCCAACGGCCGGCTTCTTTGATTATCCCCAAGCATACCTGCTGAAGTGGGGTTACCGATATCATTTGGTTAAGGCGTTCAGCCCATTGAAAGGATGGATAGATGTAACGCCGAGTTACGTAGCCGATTACGGCGTGTTGACTGGAATGATTAGGCTGGACGGTGAATCAGTAGTTGGGGCTGATGTCTCGATTTACTACCCTGAAAACTCTCGCGTCCTTTACACCGTCAAAACTGGTGGAGACGGCTCTTTCAAATTCACAGTTGCAGAAGGCACATATATACTGGAGGCTTCCTACAAGGGAATGGTAAAGACCTTAACTGTCTCAGCTGAAGCAGGTAAAACCGTAAATGTCGAGATAAACTTGAAATAAACCTTTTCAACCTCCTCTCTAGAAGAATACATGATAAGCTCCCCGGCTGCTTTCAAGCATCCCCATCATAACAGCGGGTATCGAGAAAATTGATAAGATAGATGAGTTCCATCATAAACTGATATAGAAGCTAGAATTCGGGATAGAAGGCTGGAGTGCTGATCACAGTTATGAAGTGAAATAATGAGAGTTCTTATCCCGAGAAAAAGCAGCGTGTATGCCTCCGAAACCGCCGAGCGCAGGCAACCATTCCTACGCGAGAAATTTTTATCTGTTTCTTCACATCACTAAAGTAGTGGAGACATCTGATGAGGTTTAAGGAGATAGGCTGGAACGGCTTCTTGGTTAGGGTTCCCGAGAATATGCACCTCACCCGTCATGGTGGAGATCATAGAGAAGGAATATTCCTAGTTGGATCCGAGGACTCCTTGATTGAGGTCAGCTGGATTCCAATCTCTAAGAAATCTAAGACTTCACTTCTCGAGATCGTTGATAAGATTACGAATCGCATAAAGAAGGAAGCTGGCAAAAAGAAGATGGACTTCAAGATTATGGAGAGACAGGATACTGTGGTTAATAATCATAAAGCCGTCTATTTACTTCTGGATTATGGGGTTAAAGAGAGATATTATATCTGGCGATGTCCGGAAAGCAATAGGACAGTAGCAGTTCGCTTTTTCTTTAGAAAATATGATGAAGAGGCTAGAAAGATAATTAAGACCCTCATAGACACGATTGAGTGCCACGGGGAGAAATATGTTTGGTCGTTTATGAAGATACGCTTTGAAACGCCTAAGACCTTCCTCCTAAACGCTACGGAGATCAAATCAACTGAGATGAACATTGCACTTTTAGAGGAGAAACTTTCTACGTTTGAGGAGCGTAAGAGAAGCATATACGTCAAGTACTTCCCAGCGGCGAATGTGAGATTCAAGGATACATATAGAAATTTGGAGGAATGGTTCAAGAAAAATTACATGGGAGAGTTTGGGAAGAAAATCCTCAAGAGAAGAAAGGTATCCTTCAAAATTAAGGGCGAGAAGAAACTGGGAAGCCATACAGTATTGATTGAAGAAGCTAAGTTTTCAGGCACCTTTACTAGGAGGGGGAAGGAGATATGCTCAGTAGCCCTCTGGTACTGTCCAGAAAGGAATAGAATATACTTCTTCGCCCTCGACACACAAGTTTATAGGTCCTTCCCATTCAAGATAAGGCTTAAAGCAGAGGAACACGAGGCTTTATTCAATGAGATCTTGGAATCCTTCCGTTGTCATTAGCTCGAGGAAATAGGCATCCCGCCGGGAAGCTTCTCCTTTCCCAGTCTTTTTTGAAGATCCTCTGGAAGAATGAAGCTTATGAGACCTCGCTTAGCGAGATCGTTAAGGTATTTACTTAATGGCATTTCAGCCTCTATAGGTAAAAGCTTATATTTCCGGCATAGATGATCGGCTATATCCTTTGCTTTATTCTCTCCATCGCATAGCTCCCACACAACCGATCCTATTTCATCGAGTTGTATGTACTTCTCCTTAGGAGGCTCGGGCAGTGCTTTCGCCAGAATATTGATGATCCTCGAAGAACTCTTCTTCTTTTTCTCTGAAGGCTTCATCAAGGGAATGATTATTCTAATCCTGCCTTCATCATCCTTCTTCCACTTGAGCGCGGGATTCCGTACTGGTTTTAAGCGGAGAAAGTCCCTCCGAGATATCGATGGAGGCTTCGGCTTTTTCCTACGTATCCTGCTGAACACCATCTCAATGTATCCCATAATAAAAAGGAACTTCAGCCTTTAAAAACTTAAGTATATGAGAAGATGAATCAAAACTTTTAAGAGGAGAGGCGGCTTCCGTATCTATGGTGAAGACTTTTTGAACCTCCGCGAAGAGCTGTTATCTCTTAATTTTGAGAAGACTATTGAGGATACTGTCAATTTTATACGTGACATCTTCAAAGAATCAGGGGTCTCAGGAGTCGTTTTAGGCTTAAGCGGAGGAGTAGATAGTTCCCTCGCCGCCACACTTTGCGTCCAAGCCTTAGGAGCGGAGAAAATTCTAGGAGTTCTGATGCCAACATATTTTACGCCTGAAGAGGATGTTAAAGATGCCTATAGCCTAGCGGAGATGCTGGGAATCGAGACGTTAAGAGTGAATATCAGCGGCATAGTCGATTCATTCTCAAAAGCCATAGGAGCTCGGAAGAGCGATCCCAAAATGAAGATGCCCTTTGCAAATTTAAGGGCGAGAATACGTATGATCACCCTATACTTCTTTGCGAATGCCCGTAGCATGCTCGTCGCAGGAACCAGCGACCTAAGCGAGCTGCTGATAGGCTTCTTCACGAAGTATGGAGACGGAGCAGCAGACTTCCTGCCTATAGCCCATTTATACAAGACTCAGGTGAGGGAAATATCTAGACATCTCGGAATTCCCTCCAGGATAGCCTCAAAACCAAGTAGTCCACAGCTGTATCCGGGTCATAGACTGCTGGATGAGATTCCAATCGACTATGAAGAATTGGATCCCGTGCTTCTCGGACTCTTCAAGTATAGGTTGACTCCTGAAGAAGTGAGTAGGGAGACTTCAGTCCCGCTTAATATAATTCTTGACGTAAAGTCTAGGTTTGAGAATTCAAGGCATAAAGGCTTCCGCCCAGGATAATTCCAGACTATCTGAAGAACATATTTGGGAGATAAGCTGAAATATAGTGTTCTCAAGACTGGATGTTATGTGGTGTCTTTATGAAGGTTGCTAAAAGGATGAAACGTATCAAGCCTTCGGGAACTATAGCTATGGCTGAGAGGGCGCGGGAGCTAGAGCGTAAGGGACGGAGAGTCTATCACTTAGATATGGGCGAACCGGACTTCGCCACTCCAAAGCATATAAGGGAAGTAGCCGTTAAGGCCATAGAGGAAGGATTCACACATTACACTTCAAGCCGCGGCCTATTAGAGCTTAGAGAAGCCATATCCGAAGACCTTAAGGGAAGAGGGATAGACGCCGATCCCGAGAATGAGATCCTTGTAACGCTGGGGGCAAAGCATGCGATATACGCCGCAGCTCTCTCCACCCTAGATCCCGGCGACGAAGTGCTTGTTCTCTCTCCGACATGGCCAACTCACTTTCAATGCGTTGAGATAGCTGAGGCTGAGGCTATCGAGATTCCATGCGGGGACGATTATAGATTGGATGAAGAGAGCCTTAAGATGGCGGTCACCGATAAGACAAGCATGATCCTCACGGCGTCTCCGAATAACCCGACAGGCGGAGTTCTAAGCCGCGGAGAGGTTAAGGCTATCGTGGATATAGCGGCTGATAACGACCTACTGATACTCTCAGATGAGATATACGACAGAATAGTCTATGACGGAGTTAAGCCCGTAAGCCCGGCTTCCTTCGCGGAGGGAAGGGAGCGAACAATAATCGTTAATGGCTTCAGCAAAGCCTACGCTATGACCGGATGGAGGTTGGGATATGCGGTTGCAAATAGAGAGATAATCGAGTCGATGAATCGCATCCAGCAGTCCACGACAACATGTCCAGTTAGCTTCGTTCAGAAGGCTGGAATAGCTGCTCTCAGAAGTTCACAGAGCTGCGTTGAGGAGATGGTCAGAGAATATGACCGGAGAAGACGCTTCATAGTTGATAGGATAAACAAGATTGAGGGAATTCGATGTGTTAAGCCTAAGGGAGCCTTCTACATCTTCCCAGACATATCAAGCCTAGAAATTCCAAGCTTCGAATTCTGTATGCGCCTACTGGAAGAAGCTGGGGTTTCAACTACTCCTGGAAGCGTCTTCGGAAGATGTGGGGAGGGACATATCAGAATTTCATATGCGAATAAGATAGAAGTGATCGCTGAGAGCGTAGAAAGAATTAAGGAGTTTGTAGAGAATATAAGGAGATGAGGGTGAATTACATGTTCGACGAGAAGGCTCTATCCGTTCTTAAACGAATGACAGAATCCTTCGGACCGTCAGGATTTGAGAGGGAAACAGCACGTATAGTAAGGGATTACATGAAGGAATACGCTGATGAGATACTATCCGATAAGCTCGGCTCCCTAGTCTACGTCTTGAAGGGAGACAAGGAGAGACCGCACGTTCTCCTAGCGGGACACATAGATGAAGTCGGCTTCGTCGTCTCCGGCATAGATGAGAAGACTGGTTTCCTAACGTTCAATCCGCTCGGAGGCTGGTGGGATCAGGTTCTCCTATCTCAGAGAGTTGTAGTCAGAACGTCGAAGGGCGACTTGATGGGAGTCATAGCAGCTAAGCCTCCGCACATCTTAACCGCTGAGGAGAGGAAGAAGCTAGTTACGAAGGATAAGATGTACATCGATATAGGGGCATCTTCCAAGGAAGAGGCTGAAGAGATGGGTGTTAAAATAGGCGACCCAGTTGTTCCATGGTCCCCATTCTCTCTGCTTCGGAATGGAAAAATAGCGATGGGCAAGGCTTTCGATGACCGCATAGGAGCATTCATCATGATGGAGACTATTCGGAGAATAAAGGAGGAAGGGACAGATCATCCAAACACCGTCTATGGAGCCGCAACAGTCCAAGAGGAGGTTGGGCTTAGGGGCGCACAGACAGTCGCCCACCTAGTAGATCCAGACGTGGGCATAGTGCTTGAGGTAGATATATCCGGGGATGTACCTGGCATAGAACCACCTAAGGCGCCCACTAGGTTGGGTAAGGGTCCAAGCCTCGTGACCTTTGATGGAAGCATGATTCCAAATCAGCCGCTTAAGGAATTTGTGATAAAAACAGCAGAAGATATAGGGGTTCCACTTCAGCTCTCACATGTCGCCCGCGGAGGCACAGACGCCGGGAAGATCCACCTGAACAGGGTAGGATGCCCAAGCGTCGTGATAGGTGTTCCCACAAGGCATATTCACAGCCACGTTGGACTCCTCAGCATAGAAGACGCCGAGAACGCCGTTAAGCTAGTAGTTGAACTCATAAAGAGACTCGACGAGAAGAGGGTTAAGAGCTTCACAGCCATCTAGCCAACCTCCCCAGCTATACACGTGGAAGAACCGATATCGACGGAGATCTCCATGAGCAACGGCATGCCAGACAGTGTCAAGTTTAGGAGTATACCGGAATATCCATCTACATCTTAAATCATACTCCTCTTCTTTTTCATCAGCTCGGGATTAACTCGGAAAATCCCCGCTGAGAGGCAATATCGATCAGGAAAAAGATAGTTGAGATGGCTTCGATGGGTTTAGGAGCGGCTGAGCTCTCCAAGTTTTCTATATAAGTGCTGATTGATGAAGAGAGGAGATGAAAAATATAAAATCCTTTCATGACGACAGGCTTAAGCAACTCTATCTTTAAGCTGGACATAATGAAAGGTTCCCATGGAGGAAAAACAATTAAAAATTCATAAATCTTTGGATTGCTGAAAATTAATTTAAAAAGGTATGTAAAGTGAAGCCAAAAAAATCCTTTAAATCAAGATTATTGAATCATTAACTCTGATATACTCAATTGTATGGGTAAGCTTCTATCTTGAGGCGGCTTTTAAACTCGGAAAGGCTCATGTCCTTCTCCGTTGAAACCTTAATGATCCTTGATCCTCCCGGCAGGATATCAAAGAAGTTATCGTTGAATCTAGCCCTTACTCCATCAAGCCTCATCCATACAGCCTTTGTATAGACATCTGAGCTGATTGAAACCTTGAATTTAGCCACATCCAACTTTATGGCTTCAATTTTCATGTTTGGTTTAGGCAGCTTTAAGTGTTTAGGTTCCTGAACAGTTTTTACGTCTTCATATATTACATCTCCATCTCTTTCGAGAATCACCGATAGAACTCTGTCGCTTGATAGTGGAAGCTTGTTTAGGCTTCTCTCAATTATGAGCCTTGACGTATACGGTGAGGTGGAGACTGGCACGATTTCTGAATAATATGTTTCGCCATAGAAGTCCATGACACTGAATCTCAGGTTCCCCCTTAATTCTTCATCCGTCTCATTTACAACATAGACACTTACCTTCCCATCCTTTATGATCAAGGGAGAGATTATCTGCTGGAAGATTCGTTTAACAATGTGGTAGGACGCTTTCGGATTTAATTCATAATCTATTAAGCTCCAGCTCGTCACAGGCCAGCAGTCCTCTAGCTGCCATATGATGCAGCCGCTTGTTTTGAACATCCTCGTTCTCCAGTACTCTATAGCTGTTTTTAATGCGTCAGCCTGGTTGAGCTGGCAGTAGAGTGTGAATCTTTTGATATCTTCTGGAACTGGATAGTGCGCCGCTAGAAACCTATATAGTCTTTCCTGACCACCCACCTGCTTATTATGAGATTCCATGCTTCTACTCTGTGGATAGAGATCTCCTGGCTCCATATATTCCTTTAAAAGTTCGAGGCTTGGAGGAGCTTGCCATCCGAATTCGCTGATGAAGCGACCTTTATCCCTTAGATACGCTGGATAGTCCACCCATTCACTCCAGACTTCCCAGTTATGTCTATCCCCTTCCGATGGGCTGTTTGGATCCACACCTCCATATGGACTGCTCGGCCAGTAGGGTCTCGTAGGATCTAATCTGCTACATACTCTAGGAAGTATCTCATCATATATTGGCAATCCCAGAAGCCTTTCCCTATCCCGCCATGTCGTTTGACACATACATTGGTTCTCATTGTTGCCGCACCAGAGAACTATACATGGATGCCTCCTAAGCCTTCTCACAACCTCTTCAGCTTCCCTCTCAGCTTCTTCTAGAAACCATTCCTCCTCGGGATACTCGGCACATGCATACATGAAGTCTTGCCATATCATGATGCCGAGTTCATCGCAGATCTCATAGAATACATCATCCTCATAGATTCCTCCTCCCCATATCCTAAGCATATTCATCCCTGCTTCCGCAGCTAATTCTAGAAGTCTACGGTAGCGCTGCTTAGATACCCTTGGCAGAAAGGAGTCCGCCGGTATCCAGTTGGCTCCCTTACAGAAGATAGGCTTCCCATTAATCTTGAAGATGAATGTTTTTCCCTCTTCATCCGGCTCCTGCATCAGCTCTACGCTTCTTATACCGATCTTCATCTCATCTCTGTCTAGAAGCTTGCCTTCAACGTATAGCTCAGCCGTTAACGAGTATAGGTTTTGAGACCCGTATCCCCTTGGCCACCATAATCTCGGCTTCGGAACCTCAACCTCGCACTCCACATCATTTCTTCCCTTCTCAGCTACAATCTTCACCCATTTTTCTATCTTCTGCCCGTATCCCTCTATTTTAAATTTGACTCCTACTTCGACCTTATTAGACGCATAAACCTCAGCTGTCAATTTCAATACTGCTTTTTCACCCATTATTTTAAGTGGAAGCGCCGATACGTAGCCTAGTCTGGCTTTATCGTAGGCTATGATTTTGACTCTACGCCATATGCCAGCTGTCGGCAGTCTGGGTCCCCAATCCCATCCGAAGGAGTATTGAGCCTTCCTTATGTATGGTCTTGCCGTGTAGAAGACGCTGTGGAAAACACCATATTTACTTTTATATTTATTCTCCAGTTCCTCAGCGACCTTTTTGGCCGGCTTTATTTGAACAGCGATTGTGTTCTTCCCTTCCTTTAAAAATTCTTTTATACCGAATCTCCATGGCGTGAACATATTATTCGTTTCACCTATCTTCTCGCCATTTATCCATATAGAGGCAAAGGTGTCTATTCCCTCAAAGAATATCTCGATCGTCTCTTTTTCCAGTATATTTCTGTCAACCTCGAATTCCCTCCGATACCACCATTCCACATCTTCTACCCAGCGGACAGCTTCCTCATTTAATCCTCTAAACGGATCCGGTATGACATCGTTATCCATTAGATCCATATGGACTACTCCCGGAACCTTCGCTGTCAGCCAATCCTCAACTGGATACTCCGGCTTGTAGGCACCTTCTTCTTCACCGTTGAGATCTGGAAAGCCTTTAAGCCTCCAGAATCCATTTAATGGGAATTCAATTTTACTCATGCCGTTACACCACAAATGCTTAATCATTTATGACGAAGTTTCCTAATTAGATTTTTCTCTTTTACAGGAATTATGCCTTATAGAGTATCTAATTTTTTCATCTTCTGTTTTGTCAACTCGATAACTTCCATATCGCTATCAAGCTTTTGAAGGGCTTGTAATCAATGAGATAGAGGAAGCGATCTCCAATCTTGCATTTTTAAGGAACCAAGACTCATATGGATGAAGTTTTGTATAAAACATAGAGATAGCCACTAATGAAACGTTTATGAGACTGAAGAAATCCTCAGCCTGCATACAGCATACTGAATTGATAAATGCGATTCACCAAAAAAATGGAAGAGTATTGTTTTTCGCTGGATTATCTATGTTACGCCGTTACCGAAGTTTCTATGTTGCATTCCACATAGTACTGAGCGTTCTCGGTGAACACTGTTATTCCAACGGTTGTTCCTATATCATTCAATCCTATGCTGTCGGGATCCTTGATGTATATGACCATGGTGTCTCCTGACGCTAATGGAAGATCACTGCTTGCTGCTGAAAAGCTTCCCGCGGTCTCCCCAGTTGCATATGTAAAGGATGACCAGTTATGCCCAGTTGTGGCTGGAGGATTAAGAGACGCTGTGAAGGAGGATGACCTCCTCAGATAGTGGACGCTGGACCAGGAAGCTTCAACGCCTCTAACCTGTATCTTGTCTATGATTACGTCTCTTCCTCCAACGTTGTCTATTGAGAAAGCGGCGTAGGCGGTTCCGTTAGCGAATACCCAGATCTTCTGCTTTGATAACCTCAGATCTTCTTGTTGTGTTCTTGTTGATGTGATGTTTATCGCGTACATCGTTACGACTCCTGCTA
>PIYH01000078.1 GCA_003601695.1 Candidatus Bathyarchaeota archaeon | reverse complement strand
GTTGAATGTCTGATACCTGAGTTAACGATCACGAATGTTAAGTCTCTAAACGGAAGAGGCTCAACTCTGTACGGCGGTCTACACTCAAGCTTTATTATTCCTCCGAAGGCTACTCCGTACTGATCTAGTCTGCCGCATGGTATTCCAGCTTCCAGATTTTCCGCTGCGAATCCTATCTCAGCGATCTCCTTCTTTCCAAGATTCAATCCGCAAGCTATATTTAGCAAGTGTGCAAAGCCCACTTCTAAGGCTGCGCTGCTTGAAAGTCCCGAGCCTATCGGTATTTCACTCTTAATCGTTACATTTACGCCGCGTAATTTTTCTGAGAAGCCTCTTTTAACAAGCACATTTACCACTCCGCGTAGATAGTTTCCGAAGAATTTTCCGCCGAGCATCGAATTCACTCCTATCCCGAACGAGTCTACTGAGGGTTCACCGCGCTTCTCAAGGTCAAGGGACTTCACATACATCTTTCTGCTGCCCGTGACTTCTCCATATAGATACATTCGGAGATTGATGGCTACAGGCACAACCGGCAATCCTTTATAGTCTTGATGCGTATTGAGGAAGTCGGCGCGTCCAGGGGAGGAGATAGCTACGCGCATCGATTATCCCCATTAACTAGAATAATTCTACTTTTTCCACCGCATCTTCATCTTCCTCAGAAGATTCAGCAGTATGTCGGGTCTATTTGTTCCAATCGAATCTACGCCGAGCTTTATCATCTTCATCATTTCTTCCGGCTCATCTGGATTCCACGCCTCAATCTTTAATCCCATTTCATGGGCACGTCTGACGAGTTCATCGTCGATATTTCGGTAATAGACATGAATGGCTTCAGAGTATACATTTAAGGCCTTCTTGCAGATATCTTCCTCAACATTGAAGAAGAGAGCTCCTGTTCTCAGTTCGGGATTGAATTCGTGTACTCTTCTAAGTAAGTCATGCATGAAAGAAGTTATAATAATCTCTCTCTCAGCGTTTTCCTTCTCTATCAGTCTTAGAACGGGATCGGTTGCCTCAGCAACCTTGAGCTCAATCTGTAGCTCAACCTTGCCTCTTGTAGCTTTTAGAACCTCTTCTAGGCTCGGCACTTTTTCACCCTTTCCAGCGTCAAGTCTTCTTATTTCGTCAAAAGTTAATTCCTTAACGTATCCATGTCCATTAGTTGTTCTATCAACAGTCTCATCATGGATAACTACAAGGCGGCCGTCTTTAGTAACGCGGACATCGATCTCGACTCCATCAACGCCCAGCTCAATAGCTCTTCGAATGGATCTAAGAGTATTTTCCGGCTCTAAACCAGCTACTCCTCTATGCCCAGTTACCTTAATCATGCATTCCTCAACCACATATTTACAATATGATTATGATTAAAAGACGTTTTCTCTATCTCCTAAACTATTCTTCCCCCGAAATTATTATTGGATTCGTCCATGCTCTTCTTCCTTTTTCATCCTCAACTTCTATCCTCACGTAGCTCTCGCCGTTCTTCACCATATATGTCGCCTCGGTTAAGGGCTTATCATATGCGAAAAATCTTCTTCCAAGCCCATTCTTAGATATGAAGCTTATGATGCGTGCAGGTGATGACTTAACGCGTATAATTTCATTCTCCACTTGGAGATCACGTATCTCTGGACCCATAGTTGAGTAGAAGAGTCCCTTTCTTAGGCTTTCCATGAGTGATTCTGAGCTTCGCTCCTTAACCTTAACCATTATCCATCCCTTGCATGCATCTGTAGGTCTCTTACGGGGAAGTAAGTCTCCTACATGTACGTCGTCAACGGCGAATCCATATGTTAATTTCCCTCTAGAAAGAAGTGTATCCCAATGAACGTTAGCGTATCCTTTAGCGACGGATACTTCGCATGTTGCATTGTAAACTTCTATTCCTAAATATCCCTCTAACTTTTCTAGGTCCCCAATTGTTAATGAGCTCCAGTATGGATGCGCCACAATTACTTCACCTCCTTGACTTTTCACCTCTTCTATCGCATCCTCTGGATCTTTGGATCTAATTTCTCTCCTTATATTGAACGCTACTAGATGGAGTTTTCCAATGCTGATTTCCTCTCCAGGGATAAGTATGATTCCTTCACGCTTAAGATTCTCAGTATTCGTTACCTTATCATGATCAGTTATCGATAGGAAATCGTACCCACTCGAATGATAAAGCAGAACTATCTGGGGAGGAGTTAACATTCCATCAGAGTTTGTCGTATGTGAATGTAGGTTTCCTTTCATCCATGATCCTTCAGTACGGAACGGGTTGGAAAACAATATGTGATTCATGAGAAATCGTAACCGCTGAAGATGAATTTAAGTATATTCCCAGATTTCTAAAGCATATTTTAATAGGAGGCGCTTCTTAATCGGGGAGAAGGCTTATGTTGAGCGAGAAGCATACAAAATATTTCGGCGAGTTTTTAAGAGTCAATGAAGATGGACACTTAGAGATTGAAGATCTCGACGCGGTACATATGGTGGAGACCCGTGGAACCCCACTCTTCGTATACAGCGAGAGAACAATCAGACTCAACTATACGCGTCTCTATAGTACTTAGAAATTCTATTTTTATTCTTTAGAGCAAATAAGGCCGTTGCGTCGCTGGAAGAAAAGGTTCGTATCTGCGGTAACTTATGTAGCTAGGACTTCGAGAATCTCTACAGAGATTTTAGGGTTCCAAAGGTTGAGCGTGGAGAGATCCTAGCATTCTTGGATGTGGGAGCCTACGCAGATTTGATCAAAGTATAGAATACCGTCTCGGCTTCTGGCATATAGAGACTACTGCGAATCCTAAGCGACAAACATAGCTTTGTTTCAAGATCATTTATTTATATTAGTCTAAGAAGTCGTACAGTTAAAATAAAACATCACTATCTATATAGCTTAGACAATTTGGAATTAGATTCATGAGATATGCGGGTGGATCCGATTGCCGATAACTAAGGTTAAGGAATATCTGGAAGATAAAGGAGTTAGTGTGGCTAAAAGAGGAGTTGGTAAATTAATTGCTTCGGCGAGAATGCTAATAGATCCAGAGAAGCCTTCAATAAGCGATTTTAAGTTTATGGACGATGTTGCTCGAAGTGAGGTTCTGAAAGAAGCGGTTAATGGAGTAAATAGGGCTCTCGGAGAAGGCTTAAAGTTATTAGCGAAATCTAACATTAAAGTGGTAAGGGATGTTATCTCCAAGATTGCAGGATCTAACATACCTGTTCTCTTCCTGAGCGACCATGAATATGTTTTGGACTTGTTTACTGAGAGAGATAATAAAGTCATCAGAGTTGATGTTAATATTTATGGTGAGATTAAAGAAAAGGATAGAAACGGCCTTCCAGTTCTTTACGCAGTATCTCTCTTCAATGAGTTCTGCCGTCTCTCCGGGCTTGAAGAGACTGATTCGCTGATGAAAACTGTCGAGTTTTACGAAAACCTCGAGGAGAGTCAAGTTCATAGGCTTAAGCATATCCTTTTCGGAAGGAATGTCGATGCTGGTAATGTTTTCCTTAGATTTCTTGAGGATTCAGCTGGAAAGCTAGAGAAAGAGAAGCGTAGGTTAGCATCTTGGCTGAGAAGTCGAACGTTAATAGAGTTGCCATACAATGCTGAAAAAGTCAGGGCGGCTCTACTTGAGGAGAAGGATCTAACATCGCTTAGAAGAAGAATATACAATGTGATCAGAGAGACTTACTATGAACCCCTGGATTCTGCTAATGCTGAACGCGTGGCAGATATACTTCATGAGAAGGGCGTCCGCTTAGTCTCGGGAAGGTTCAGCAGAGCCTTTTATATAGAAGCACTCATGCTTGCAAACTCTAAGGTTCTAGAATGCAGATATATACGTCCAGCAATAGATAACCTTGAGAAGACATTTAGAAGCTTAAGAATCGATTTTGAAACTGAATACTTGAAAAAGAAGAATTTCGATTTTGAATTGCTAAATGGAGAGATACAGCGGGTCATAAATCTTAAGGCGGAGGAGATTATTCCTGAAGCTCGATGCGAAGGAGCCATTGAGAAATTAAAAAAGGGCATCAGAGACTTAGAATCATCTATCATGGAAGCGTTGGATAGAGCCCAGTCCATAGAGAGTCGGAGAATAGCTGAGGAGAGAAGGAAGGCTGAAGGCTCTAGTTCAACGTGGGAGCAGATAAGTAGGGATAGGGATGAGGCGATAAGGAAGATTAACATTTTACGCGAGGCTATTTCTCATCTTGAAAGTGCTATCTGCGACGCTCCAAAGATCGACCCCGCGTTCATAGTATTCTTCCAAAGAATCTCAAGCACGGGGTCAATCAATATAGGTACCCTAAATGAGCTAATGGATCCATTCTTCGGCGAGGATGAAGAAGTTCACGAGTTGATCAGGGAGGGAGGACGTAACTTCTACACAACTCCTAACCTCCATGCTTGGCTGAGAAAGTGTGACGATTGGGTTGAGGCGTTGCCAGCGTACTGTGCATATCGAATCGTCCCCGTTGAGGGTGGTAGATATAAAGTTGAGGTTTGGGTTCAGCGTTCAATGCTGGAGGAGATGTTCAGACGGCATGCTGAAGACTGGGCGCTTAATGTTGAGGAGGTTATGGCGCTTGAGCACATATCGATCGCAAGAGAGATTCTGGTAGATCTATTTAAATTGAGAGAAGAAGTTGAGAGAGTTGCTGAAGAATATCATTTAAGTCGCGAGGAAGCTGCCAGAAAAGTAATTATGAATCATAACCTAGCTGATGAAGTCGCTAATCTAGCTGCTCTCGTTGAGGACACATACTTCAACTTGTGCGTTGAAGTGGCGAAGAAGCAAAGTTGCGATAGAACAAGCAGAATGAAAGCTTTGAGGATGATTATACGGGAAGATGAGGGTGAAGGCAACTTAGTCGCAGCTGTTCTTAAGGAGATAAGCTCTAAACAAGCTTCTCCATCTCTGATTTTGAGATTATCTATCGAAAGGTATGGATTAAAAGATAGAGCGGAGAATCTGAGAAGGTTAGCCTATAAGAGAAGGAGGAATCTTCCAAGCGTTCATGTGCTTACTACGCTTGGACCTGGTGAGACTCAAATTAACGTTAGAAACTGGCTTGAGGAGACTATGGCTCTCTTTAACGTTTCAAGATTTTATGGTTTAGAGAAGAAAGTGCGGAAAAGAGTTGAAGATTACAGGAAGAAGTTTGTGACTATAGGTCGGAAACTCATTAAGGAGCTCGATATGGAGGGAGACCTCTTCCAGATAATGAAAGATGAAGGCTTACATATCGGAAACAAGGAGGATGAAGCTAAAGGAATACTTAAGATTCTATCTTCATATCCTGAGGTCGCATTGGAGGCATCCAAGATTGCTCTCCTGCTTGAGCATGAGGAGAAGACTGGTTTAAGGAGCAGAAACCTCGAGAAAGTTGAGGAGCCAAGTTTGGTTCTCAAATACATTAAGGAGCATCCGGAGCTTGAAAGTCACGCTGTTGAAAAGGTTGTTACGCGTAATAAGCTTGAAAGCAAGGTTAGGTCATATGCAGAAAAGAACAATATATCTTGGGATGAAGCTGCGAAGGCAATTGTGAATTCAGACTCAGTATACTCTGCTGAAAAAGAGAGTTATATGCTGTCCGAGGCTAGACAGAGAGTTCTTGAATCACTCAATTTGGCAGGTGACGTCTGGAAGTATCTGAAGTGGCGCCTCGATAGAGCATTAGCAGTAGTAACAGCTAGAAGGGAGATAATAGCCGAGAATAATTTATCTCATGAACTTAACAATCCGAGATTCCGATATGATGCCGCTGGACCATATAAAAAGTTTAATCTTCTATATACCCCAAGCAGGGTTGATCTTGGACCTGAGGAAGTTCGTAGCGTAAGAGATACTCCAAAGTGGGTTGGCGGATGTGACAGGGAATCCCTCAACGCTGGGAAGTCTCTTTACGGCCTTTATAATAGGGCGGGAGTAGTGGCTGTTGAAGCTCCGGATCTAGCTGAGTTTCTCAAAGTTGGAGAGAACTCTTTCTCTAGGGGAGGAGTCTTCTACCTCTCATTAATAGCTGGTGCTAATATCGACGCTCTCGGACTTGGAGACTTCGAGTTCTTCAGAGATCAATGGAACATGAGGGGCGACAGAATAGTTCTACCCACTGGTGAGACTTATGGAGGTTTCTGCGTGCCGAAGGAGTTCTCGCTGTTAAACGCTATAATCCTCGCTGCTGTGAACGAGAAGACCTCCGATGAGATAATGGATGCTTTCGGGATGCCTAGAGAGATAAGATCTAAAGTAATTGAGGATCTCCGTAAAGTTCTCAGAATGAAGCTTGACTGTGAGGATGATGTTGAATGGGAGGAGAAAGCAAGAGAGTATTTAGCTAACCGATACAAAGAGTATTTCTCTATTCTCGGGCATCCAGCCTATATCTCAAGGCTTCCACAGCTAGCGAAGACCCTTGA
>PIYH01000077.1 GCA_003601695.1 Candidatus Bathyarchaeota archaeon | reverse complement strand
GCTGTATTGAGCCTCTCCGAGCGGTTTATCGCACAGAAGCTGGTCTTAAAGCGTCTGAAGAGGCTGTTCTGAAAAGTGAATTAAGAATGCAATCGATGGTTTCCCATCTTCGTAAAGTTAGATACTTTTCAACATTAGCTCTCAGAGAAATCGACCGAGAACTCCTAACATTCTTTAATGTTAATTCGCCATTGGATTTAAAGAAGGCGACTCGTCTCATAAAAAAGAAGAGTGATGCGTTTTCTACAGATACATCAAGTTCAGATAGATTAGATGAATAGAGCTTTCTCTTTAGGCCATATTAATTCGCGAGTTGAGGCTTTCTCAGATTTTTCATATGAATATCCTCTTATGATGGCGGCGGGTATTCCTTCATCGGCTTGTCCTATTACAAGTTCGGCTGCTGAACATAATTCATCAGCTATGGCTGTCTGTTTTATTTTTAAAGTGTAACCGAAGAGATCTCTTTCTCTTCTTCTGTCACGTATAGGCTTTATTCCAGCAACACCGATGGCAACGTTAATCTCTCCTTTACGTAGTGCTCGTCCATGAGTATCAGAGATGATTACAGCTACATCATTGCCAGTGATCTTTTTTATTCTCTGCCGGATTCTCCGTGCGGATTCGTCTGGATCTCTTGGTAACGGCGCTACATTTCGTTCTCCGGGAACGTTCGATTTGTCAACCCCGGCATTAGCGCAGATGAATCCATGCTGCGTCTCTGAGATTATGTGCCCTCTACCCATTCGAATTATAGATTTTGATTCTCTCAGAACAACTTCTATGAGCGCCGGATCTTTATTATATTTTGCGGCTATATTCCTTGCGAAGGCTGAAGGCTTAACTTCATCGAGGTTCACTATGTTTCCTTCAGCCCGTGAAACTACGACATGTGTTATTATGAGAATATCTCCATTTTGGATGGGAGTGCCCTGTTTTTCCGCTGCTTTGCAGATTAGGTAGGCGAGATCGTCATTTTCTTTTATTATTGGAATGTTTAAAATTGGAATGATTTTTATTATGCGCATGCCTAATCCTGCTCTGAATTCTTTCTGCGATTTGGCGCTGAGTTTTTCTTAGAGGAATGGTAAAGTTGATCAAGATTGCTGAGAGAAAAATTATATGACATATCGATAGGTCACGTATGTTCCTGCCGTGGGACTCTTACGGGTAATCTTGATGATATCGCCGGGCTTAGCTCCTATAAGGAAGACCGTCGGATCTGTTCTCTTTATATGTGGAATCTGATATGGATGAATATGACATTTCTTCAACAATTCTTCACGTTCTTCCTTGCCTAGAATTTCATGCTTCGGAACTAGTTCATGTTCAAATATGTTAAATGATGGTATACTTGAAGTTTCGATTACTTCTATTCCCTTAGCTTTCGCTCCATTCCTCGCTGAGTAAGAGAAGCTAGGACCAATAAGTATGCCTCTTTCATATCCCTCCTCATCCATTTTTTTCTTCATCTTTCTAACCTGTCGAACACCAACTTTTCCCGAGAGTAGCTTCGTTTTCTGAATTACCCTAATTAGAATCTTCGTTTCATCGCGCTTGGATACTGCGTTGAGATCCTTAAAGTATTTCTCCTGTCTTTCCTTCACTACTTTATACCCTCTGAATTCCAAGAGGAGATTAACCTTTCGTGTGAGAATATCTTCTTCTCTCGACGTCTTCCGATCCCTCGCTAGGAAACTTACCAGAACGAAAACATTGAATGATAATTTATAAACTTTCACCTTTTCGCTAAGGAAAGAGCTCTAGTAATCATGAGAATAATATGGCATTTAAGCCGCTTCCCAAATATGTTTTAGTTCGACTACGCAAAAAATTAAAATAATGGTTTTGATAGCTTCTTGATTCAAGGCGTTTCTTGGGAGGAAGATTAGCATGGTTGCTCTGGAGAGGAGATCTGAGATGCTGGTCAAAGATATCATGAGCAGCCCGGTGGTGACAGCTGATGATGGCACTCCAGCTAGCGAAGTAGCGAGGCTTATGGAGAAACATAAAGTGGGCTGCGTTATTATCAACGATAAGTCTGGAAGACCCATAGGCATAATAACTGAAAGAGACCTTGTTGTGAGAGTAGTGGCGAAAAACCTGTATCCTGGAGAGATTAAGGCTAAGGATATTATGAGTAGACCTTTGGTCACGATATCTTCAGAGGAAACATTGAGCAATGCGGCTAGAGAAATGAGTCGCCTAAATATACGTCGATTAGGAGTAATGTATAAGGGCAAGCTTGTGGGGATAATTTCCAGTAGAGACATCCTAGCCGTAACTCCCGAGCTTATAGAGATAATGCAGGAGAAAGCTAGAATAGAAAATCAAAGTATAATGGAGGAACATGAAGGCTTTTCTTCAGCGGGCTACTGCGACAGTTGCGGAGAATGGTCTAATGATTTGAGAGAGGTTGATGGAAGTTTCCTCTGCGAAGAATGCAGAGAGATGAGAAAGACCGAATTGTAGAAGAACAAAGAACTCTTGTAACGCATAGATGTTGTAAAGTATTTTTCCAAAGTTTCTTCCAGATTTCTGGATAAGCTTATTAGCATAAGGCGAGGATTTTTTCTGAAGGCGGAGACTATGCCTGTAGATCTAGTTCTCAAGAACGCCAAAATATGTCTGCTGGATAGAATTGTGGAAGCTGGTTTGGCAATTAATGATGGGCGGATCGTAAAAGTTTCTAAAGAAGTCAATTTGCCACCTGCTTGTGAAAACCTGAATCTTAAAGGTAACCTTGTACTTCCCGGAGTTATCGATGCGCATGTGCATCTAAGAGATCAAGACCTAAGTTATAAGGAGGATTTCTTCACAGGGACATGTGCCGCCGCCTCTGGAGGAGTCACAACAGTACTGGATATGCCGAATAACATGCCGGTTACGATGAGTTCTGAATCCCTACTTAAACGTATGGAGATTGCTGCTAAAAATTCAATAGTGAACGTAGCTTTCTATTCAGCTTTCCCGAAAAGACTCGAGGAAATGAGGGAAATAGTTGAATCTGGCGCTAAGGGATTCAAATTTTTCTTTTCGAGACAAATAGGTGGAGTTAGCCCTGAAGATGAGGAGTCTTTACGAATATTTTTCAGAGAAGCCGCAAAGCTCAGCGTTCCCGTTTTGATTCATGCAGAGGACAAGACCTTTTTAGATTCTAAGATGGAAGAATTGAAGAAGAATGGAAGATGCAATATATCGGCGTTCTCCGAGGCGCACTCGGTTGAGTCTGAGACTAAGGCCATAGGGCGCGCTGTAGAAATGTCTCATGCAAGCGGTGCTCATGTTCATATCTGTCATGTAAGCGCCGGGCAGTCTGTAAATGTGGTCTCATCAGCTAAGAGGAGAGGCATCCACGTCACATGTGAAGTTACCCCTCATCACTTGCTTCTTTCTCAATATGAAATGAAGCATCAAGGTTTCATTGCTCTAACAAACCCTCCGCTAAGATCTGAGACAGATCAGGAGGCTTTATGGCTCGCTCTTAAAAGCGACGTTATTGATATAATATCTTCAGATCATGCTCCCCATGCCTTACATGAAAAAATGAAGGAGTCAGTGTGGGATGTATCTACTGGTTTTCCAGGATTGGAAACCATGGTTCCATTAATGTTAACTCAAGTTAATAATGGACGCTTATCTCTTCTCAGCATGGTGAGGCTAATGTCGAAGAGACCGTCGGAGATCTTTCGAATCCGGGGAAGAGGATGTCTAAGAGAAGGATACTACGCTGACCTTACAGTTGTTAACTTTAAAAGGGAATGGAAGATTGATTCATCAAAGTTTTATTCTAAGGCTAAATTTTCTCCGTTTAATGGAAAAATCGTTAAGGGAAAAGTTATCAAAACATTCGTTAATGGACAATTGGTAATGGATGAAGGAGAGATAATTGGAAAACCTGGAACTGGAGAAATAATTCGCTAAGAGGATGCGAGCTTGAAGTTTCTAGCTGATGGAATGCTGGGGAAACTTACGCGTTGGCTCAGAATGATAGGATGCGACGTTAAGTATTTTAGAAACCTAAAAGACGAAGATCTCATCGGCATATCGATTCGCGAAAACCGCATTTTACTGACACGGGACACGAATCTTTTCCGAAGAGCATTATCTAAAGGCGCATCTGCATTTCTTGTCGAGGGACGTGACGAAGTTGAGAAATTATCTATGGTAGCTAAACGTTTCAATCTAGATCTTGAGATAAATGTAAAAAATTCTCGTTGCCCCAAATGTAATGCCAGAATACATCCAGTTTCTAAGAATAAGATTAGAGAAAAAATTCCTCCAGGAACTCTTAAATTCTATGATAAGTTTTGGGAATGTCCAAAATGCGGACAGATATATTGGAGAGGAAGCCATTGGAAGAAAATAAATCGAACATTGCTGGAAGCTAGCAAAATGATGGAGAATTTAAAAGAGTAAACAATAATCGTTTACTTTAGATTATTTTCACGAAATCCGGAGTTACGAATCTTATTTCACCGATTCTCCTAATCTTTAGAGCTCTATTTAAGTTGAGAATTCTCTCAAACATATTGGAAGCGACGAGCGGGCATATAATTACGTCTTTACACGGCTCTATCTTCTCCATCTCTAATGCTAGAAGCGAGTATGGAATCCATTTTTCTCCGCCATATTTCTTCACAAGTCTTGAATATACATCATTAACGTGGGGACATTCGTGGAGGAAGCGGTTTGAGGGGCAATAGTAATATTTAAAATCGTGAATTACCTTGCTGTCTAGCTCTCTTAAGTTCTCAATCCGTATTCTTCTCAGAAGATTCTCTTCGGAAACTCTTCCACCCGCGTACTCCAAGATTATTCTACTAATATTTTCGGCGTAGCCTTGAAAGATAAGCTCCTGTCTGACTATTCCTTTCTTTCCATGAAGGTACTCTCCAATCCATAAGCCCCTCTTTTTTCCCTTCATGACTACACGTATTAGGAAGCCTCGAGACTTACAATGGGTCCTCTCAAGTAGCCATTCAGCATCATCCAGCAAGCTATCATATCCTCTAAAGTTTTGGAAGATCGAAATTCCAAAATCTCTATCATACATTATCATAATGTCTGTTAATTGTAAATTCTCCAGCATCACTAAGACCCTAAAAATGCATATAAAAAAGTTATATAAGGTTTGCGGAGAGGATGCCGAAGTTTTCGTTAACCGCGTTCAGATTAGAGCTCTATTAGCTTATTGTTGATAAGACAAAAAATCAGAGCATTTTTACCCGATCTTGAAATTTTTCCGCTACTGAAATCTTCTCGGCTCCTTATATTCCTTAAAAAGTCATCTACTCAGATCATAATTCCTATAGCATAAGCCTTTAAGTATTTAAACCAGCAAAGATAATATGCATTCACATTGAAATTAATTTATTATTTTCAGTTGGGCTCTGGAGATTCTTCCCCTGTCATTGTACCCGAACAACGGGAGAATATATAGCTACCTTCGGTTATTCATAAAAATTCGCTTCACAAGACTTCGCATACTCCTCAAAGTTATATCGACAAATTAACAGATCTAAAAAATTTAGTAAAATTTATATTTATATTAAGATTTTAGTTTTGCATCAAAATATTGGGGATTTTAATTTGTGGTTGCATCTCATTAACGCTCACTTTAATGTTTGGGAGTTCCTCCAAATATCCTATTTATACAAAAATTTGAGTAAGGCATGTATAAATGTCATCCATTAAAAGTTCCGAGATCGACGTGGAAAGAAAAATCTATATAGGGCCTCCGCGCCTCACAAGGTTTGAGAAGGCACGGATAGTTGGAGCTAGAGCTCTTCAAATAGCTATGGGTGCACCTGTACTTATAAAACTCTCTAAAGTTCCAACGAATCCTATAGATATCGCATTAAAAGAACTTGAAAAGGGAGTTTTACCAATAACTATTCGGAGAACCTTGCCGGATGGCGTAACATATCAGGATATACCGCTAAAGTGGCTTCTATAACCCCATTTTTTACCGCTTTAAGGGTATTTTTAGGTTACTTACGCTTCCGGAAGAATAATAGTCCATCTTTTTCGCAGACATATTCAAAGCCTACCTCGAGCAACGCTTTGATTTCATCAGGTGTCCTCGCAACTTTAACGTGGAACTCGCCGCTTTCATTCTGGAAGATCACGTTTTCCAAGTTAACGTAGAGCAGGGTGTTTTTGATGTTCTTATGATCGAGTATGTATTTGACGTGCATGATGTCCTTGGTTTTGCGGTATTCCGTCGTTCTCTTCCAGTAGCGTAGGGTGTGAAAGTTTATTGAGAGGATTCTTGGGTTTCCGAGTTTATGGGCGATCCTTTTCCGTTGATCATAAAACTCTTTCTGGATCGTTGAATACTTAAAGATTCTTTTATTCTTCTTCGGAAGTCTTTTCAGCCCTTACAAGCTTTAAGTCCTCTCCCTCGCTATGTGCTTAATCATCATGACGAGAAGCCGATAGGCGCCCTGAGCACAATTAATTTATGTA
>PIYH01000076.1 GCA_003601695.1 Candidatus Bathyarchaeota archaeon | reverse complement strand
ATACTTCTTCATAGAGAGGAACTAGCCCGTGATATCCTCCCATAATTACGGACTTGCCTATGAGACCATGTTCTCCCAGATAAATTCCATGGTCGCTCGTGAATATTATCGTCGTATTCTCGAGGATGCCTAGCTCCTCAATCTTCCTTATGATGACGCCTATCCACTTATCAACGAGCGTAGCTTCTCCCGCGTAAAGAGCCCTAACATGCTCGAGTTCCGCTCTAGAAAGATAGTCGCATGGACCATAAGCTGGATACGAGACTTCCTCTCCAGTATATCCAGGATCGTATGCGTCAATATACCATTTCGGTGGATCCCAAGGTTCATGAGGGTCGAAAAAGTCTACGTAAAGAAAGAATCGCCTCTTATAGTTTCTCTCAAGCCACCTAACAGCTTCCATGGCGGTCCTTGCGGGTATCCAGTCTTCTTCAAATCTTCGAAGAGCGTTATTACGCATATGTTGAATGACTGTTTCAACACTTCTCAGCTTCTGTGGACTACAAGGAATCTTAACATTTAATGGGTCTGTTCTGTATCGATCATTCTCTTGGCCTCGTATCCAGACCCATCCATCGAATCCTCTGTCAAAGTTATATCCGTCTCTCAGAATATGCGGGGTATCTGCAATCAGCATGCTGATATAACCAGCTCTTTTCAGAATCTGAGGTAGCACAATCCAATCTTTAGGCAGAGGAGACCAGTCATAATAGGTGAAGGTAAATCTTCCAGTAAGCAGATCGGCTCTAGCCGGAACCGTTGGAAATGAAGCATGATAAGCCCGTTCAAAAACTATTGATTCTTGAGATAACCCATCCAAGTTCGGAGTTTGAGCATAAATGCCTTTCTTGACGTTGAATCGTCCTCCAAGCAGATCCCAGCGAAAAGTATCCGAGACTATGAGAATTATGTTACTCTGCTCATTCATTACTTATATCCCTCAGACATAATAATCTTCAAGTAAGAACAATGTTTTATACATTTCCTATTAAAGAATATTTCGGCTGATCTTCTTCTAAATCAAGAAGGATTTGACAATCTTCTTCATTTCCTATACTTCATATCAAGAATGTTTTAAATGAGAGGAATACGATGAATGTTTCTTAAGGTTTTATCGTGGGCTTTTGTGTTCCGCGTGACTAACACCCAGCCTCACAGCAGAGCGGGCTCGCTCTTCTCAGCTGAGCTCTCTCAACGCGCGGAGTTTCTGCCCACGCCCGCCTTGTCCCGCTTCTGGGTAAGCCCTTCTTCATCGAGAGATGAAGGATTATCCATCTCGGTTGGGTCCGTCTAAGCGGGTCCCTTCCTAGGGTCAGCGGGATTTCATGTTCATTTAATCGCTTGAGATAAATGTATATGCTTGAACTTAAATATTTCCTCTTCGAAAAGCATTAACCTTTATTGATTAGTGCTTAGATTTGATCTTTCTGAGGATATCCACAGATATTTCGAATGCTGACGCTGGATTTTCTAATTCCCAGTTTTGTAGGACCTGCGGATGAATTTCTCCAATTATTCCTAGATCGTTTTCTTCAGCGATTATTTTACCTACTCTGCCATCTATAAAGCTGCCATGATTAGTCTCTTCAAGATAATATTTTATTCCTAGGTTTAGAAGTAGAGCGTCTAGCTGAGCTTTTACCTCTGTAAAGTTTGCATTTGAATGTATGTTTACACATGCGAGTTTTTCAATATCCTTTGTCTTATTCTCATATGTTTCGTCATGCACAACGCAGTATCCAATCTCGAACACTCTTTGGGGATAAGTTACATGCGTATTGTAACTTAGGAGCTCCATGAGGCTTGGAAGTAACCAGTTTCTCAGACAAGTCATGGAGGCAATCTTTGGATTCGCTAACTCGACAACTCTTGAAAGCTTAAGGTTCATCTTTGTGAAGAGTGTTTCAGGATTAGACATTATATATGTTAAAACTTCTTGGAACCCTAACCCGACCATGATTTCCCGGAGATGGTCTCTGAATATTGTCTCATCGGAGAGCCTACCAATTGTTGTAAGCTGCGGCCACTCATCTGGAATCCTGTTGTAATCATATGATATTGCTATGTCTTCAACTATATCGATGGGATGAAGCACATCTACGCGGTAACATGGAATCTGAACTGTTATCCTTTTATTTGATGATCCTGCAACTCCATATCGGGCTTTCTCGAGAAGAGAAACTATTTCGGAAACGTCTAGTTTAAGCCCGATAAATCTTTGGATATATGGAACTTCCAGAACCATCATTTCAGTATCAAGCTTCGGCGTTACGTCATCATTCATTCCGGAATATGGATAATGAATCTCCGCCGAATGGATGGTTCCCCCTCTGTCTGCGAGGGACACGGTTACATTCGTCACCGTATCCATTACTGTTTGATAAGATGTCCCGGTCACTTCGATCAGTACATTTCTAGTTCTCTCTGTTATTCTTCCGAGGTCATTAGAGTTTATAATGGGCGGGAAAGAGAGAACTTTATCAGCTGAATCTATAAATATTGGCCATTTAGGAAATTGGCGAATAATATATCCGTATTCTATTCCCTTAGGATGCTTTTCAAGAATCTCTCTTAAAGTTAATTCTTCATTGAAGTCTAAGGGAATGAAGCTTACTTTATCAGGTTCCGCTAAAGTAAAGCGGAGTGGAGGCTTAACTAGGTCGAACTCGTAGAGACCTATAGATGTTCGACGCCTATTCCTCCCATAAGTCTGATCCATTTTATCCTGAAAACGCATTATTTGACGAATCGCGGCGTCGGTTAACTTAACATTCTTAACTACGGCGCATCCTATATAGGGACGCACATTTCTGAGATGCGGGTCTACATAGACCTCGACTCCAGATTTCCCTACAGATACGTATTCTTTAAGCCCCTTCTCTAAACCTAAGAATCCTCTGAGAGCCCTCGCCAGCCCTTCCACGCTCCATATATCTGCCCTATTACTATCTTTCAGCTCTATGCGGGTCTCCTTTTGATCGATGCTCCTCACCTCTCCCTTGACATAAGCTAGGAGATCATTCAGCTCTTCAATGTCATCCGGTAGGCTCGTGCCAAGTAATGATTCTAAGTCTTCACGATTCACTTCAATGGTTGGCATTAAACCACCTCAGCGCGCCTAATCCATTCTAGATCATGAGTGAAAAGGTAGCGAATATCATCAATGCCCATCTTCATCATGAACAGCCTATCTACCCCGAGACCCCACGCCAGAACTGGAACTTTAATCCCTAAAGGCAACGTAACTTCGGGGCGGAATATGCCGGATCCCCCAAACTCCATCCATCCATACCCTTTTTTGTAGGCTACAAGCTCAACGCTCGGCTCTGTGAACGGGAAATAGTCAGGGCGATACTTTACCTTGTCTGCTCCAGCTACTTCAATCGCAAATTTCTTAAGGACTCCCAGAAGATCTTTGAGTCCAAGATCTTCTCCTAGAATTATTCCTTCAACCTGATTGAACTCTGTAAGGTGAGTCTTATCTATAACATCGGGACGGAAGCATCTAGCAATTGCGAAATATTTTCCTGGAATCTCTAGGTCTTCATTTATGAGCATCCTAGCGCTTGCAGCGGTTGTCTGGCTTCTTAACATGAGTCTTGCAGCCTCCAAAGACGAGAAGGAATACCTCCAACCTTTGGAGCCCGTTTCCCATCCATTCTCATGCGTTCTCCGTACGTTCTCTAAATATCGCTTATAGCAACTTAGATCTCCATATTTCGGCTCCTTTATGAAGTACATGTCATGAACTTCCCGAGCCGGATGATCTTGAGGCATATACAACCCATCACAATTAAAGAAGCTAATCTCAACTATGGGGCTGGTCATCTCCTTGAATCCCAAAGCAACAAGTTTCTGCTTAAGATCATCCAGAAACCTCATGTATGGATGTTTCTTCCCAGGCCATATGGGCGCAACAGATGCTTTAATGTTATATCTTCGCAGCTTCACCTCTCTCCATTTACCAGTGATGATGAGTTCAGGTGTTATCTGGCTGACTTCCCTAGTCACTTTCACTCCTTTCTCGACAAGCCTCCATCCTTTACTTGTTAATTCTAGCCTCCTCCTCGTCTTTTCCTGTATCTCAACAAGTCTTCTCTTTCTAAGTATATTGGCGGCTTTCTTCATTTCATCTCCTAGATCTTCAATGCTTAACGTATCCTTCTTCTTTAGAAGCCTTAAGAGACGTTCATCCGCCCCCTCTTCAAGCTTCTTTAATAGCTTTACTTTGTGAGTCTTCTTCTCTATCTGTCCCCACCCTTTTCTGTTCAGCCATCCTAAGGCTATAGCTGATGCGGAATTCTTGATAGATGCGACATTTAAGACGTCATCGATATATGCTTCGCCGCCCATCTTAACTAAGGCTTGAGCGAGTCTTCTCTCCGGTAATCCTATCTCCGCATATAATCTTCCCTCCTCTGTGAGGAAGACTCTACGGACCTTCCACTCGATTATTCTTATTAAATTCTTTGATTCAAGAGATAGAGCGGCTCGCATAACGGCTGCATGCGAGAGATTTTCTTTACTTACTATTTCAGAAGCATCAAGAGATCCATTTGCATCCTTCAATGCTGAGAGGATCTTAACCTCGTTTTCGCGGAGATCAGTTTCACTCATCATTTTAGCCCCGCATCGTCAATGTTTAAAACTCTACCTATTAATCAAGCATGATATTATAAGTGTTATTAAAATCGTGCTTACCTGAACCACGAGTCCAGCGTAGTCTTGGCTTTAGTTCTCTTCATGCCATCAATTGCCCTCTGTAAGGCCTTCCGAACCCTGCTCTCGGTAAAGTCTTTTTCCCCACAGAGGAAATCCACTATTCCATCGACATCTGGATCTTTCCAAGTAATCGTGTAATCATCCGTAACTTTAGGATGCAAGAAGAACTCTTTGATCTCTTTAGGATTCACTGGAAACTCAGCGTTTTTTATATGCTTTAAAGCTTCTTCGAGATTTCCATATTTCTTGATCAGTTTTAGCGCTGTTTTAGGACCTATGCCCTTTACTCCTTCGGGGTTAAAATCTGTTCCCACAAGAATTCCTATGTCTATGAGCTGTCCACGTGTGATGCCGAGATCCTCTAGAACCCTAGACATCTCAACGATTTCCGGAACAACCTCGATATATACGTTCTTTCGGGGAAGTTTTCTTCTTCCGGAGATTGTTAAGTTTCTAAGAAGATAAGGGGCGCCGAAGAGTAGACTGTCAAAATCTTGACTAGCGCAGTAATCTGCATCGTTTTTCTTAGCTAGGTAAGCTGCCTGAGCCTCTCCTTCCGAGGGAGCTTGAATCCAGGGCACACCCATTCTAGTCAACAGTGTCTTTGAATCTTCAGCCATGTAATCTTTCAGGCGGGACGTCATTTGAGCATACATTCTAGCTTCTTCAATTTTTCCTTTTCTTAAAGCCTTTTCGTATTTGATCTGAGCTTCCTCTTTGAGCTTCAATCTTCTTTTGATCTCGGCTTCCTTCATAGCAGGTGGGGCGCCATCAAAAATATAGATAGGCTTTATCCCGAGTTCTAAAAGGTTGCATGTTCTATAAAATAGGCCGCTGAGATGACTAGTTATTCTTCCGCTTCTATCTTTCAATGGGGTGCCATCAGGTTGCCTTATTATTGAGAGAAACTGATAAAGTGCGTTATACGCGTCTATTGCTACAACTTTTCCACCGAGGCTCTTCAAGTCGATTCTTCTTTTAGGAACTATTTCCCCTAGGTTAACGCCCATAACCAGATCAGCTCTCGCTTTTGAAAATCTTCTAAGAAGGTGTAAGGTGTCACATTCTATAAACTTTTTCAAAAAGTTCTCATTCAGTATTTATAGGTCTTCTAGAAGAATTAGAGTTGACGATGGAATGAACGATTTCACTCAGTACTCAACTATTTCCGTGAGGAAGATTATTCTAGAATCTCTGAGACTTTGTTTCAATAACTATGACGCCGTATTTCCTCCGTTCTTATTAACTAGCATTGTAGAGAGCCTCCTATGGAAAGTTGCCTTAGATATGATTCCATCATTCGAGATCCAGCCGGGCTTTACTGAGAATTTCCTCGTAAATTTCATTCAATACTTAACCTTTGTCATTCCATTGATCATACTCTTCGCACTAGCGAGCTGGGTTATAGATGCTATTCCAAATGGTCTGGCTACAAAATACTTTTCTGAGAGAATTGAGGGAAGACATATAAGCTTTCTAGACAGCCTTAGGGCTACATCTCCGAGCATCCCTAGGCTTATGCTATTAGGACTTATAAGCGGAATTTTAATCCTTCTGGGATTCATTCTTCTTATTTTTCCAGGTATAATTATAGCAGTAATATTCAGCCTCGCAATACAAGCGATGATAATTGAAGGGTCAGGAGTTTGTGAAAGCCTTAGGAAAAGCAAGAATATAGTACTTAAGAAGCCATGGCAAGCTTCGCTAATTCTATTATTCCTTCTAATATTGATGTCAGCGGCGGGTTTTTTAGGAGAAAACATCTGCGCCCGCTTAATGATAGGTGAGATGTATCTCAGGCTAGCAATTATATTTATAATGGTCTCAATCGTGAAACCTTTACAGCCAGCCGCTTTCACTTATCTATACTATTCATTAAGCGGCAGGCTCCAACTACCTGAGATATATGGGGAA
>PIYH01000075.1 GCA_003601695.1 Candidatus Bathyarchaeota archaeon | reverse complement strand
GAATATGAGCGGCTTCATCTGCCCGAACTGCGGGGCTAAAATCGACATCTTCAGAGTAGGCGGGGGAGAGAAGATAGCTAAGGAGATGAACGTTAGATTTTTAGGCAGAATTCCGATAGATCCAAGGATATGTGAGGACTCCGATGAAGGTGTGCCTTTCGTGATGAAGCATGGAGACACGGCGGCTGCGAAGGCTTTCATGGAGATCGTTAAGAAAATTGAGGAGATAGTTGAGGCTGGGAGGAGAGAGCAGTGCGACTAGTAGCTTCTACAGGAGGAAAAGGCGGAACTGGAAAATCAACATTCGCAGTTCTATACACGCTGAGACTCTTGAGAGAGGGAAAGAAGGTTCTGCTCTGCGACTGTGATGTTGAATGCCCAAATGACCATCTGCTTCTTGGAACTAATCTCCATGATGGAAAGCCTATATATCAGGATTTTCCAAGGCTAAACGCGGAGAAATGCATTAGCTGCGGGTTATGTTCAAAAGTCTGTAAAGAGAATGCTATCTTCTGGGTTAAAGGTAAACCCCCAATAATCTTCGAGGACTTATGTAGCGGATGCGGTGCATGCTGGATAGTCTGTCCACAAGGGGCGATAGAGAAGGAGAAGAAACCGGCGGGAGAGATCTTCAAGACGAGAATTAGCGAAAACCTTTGGCTCGTAACTGGAATATCTAAGCCGGGTATTTCAGAGACCGGACCGATAGTCAGGGAAGTTAAGAAGAGAGCTATTGAACTCGCCAGAGATATCGGCGCAGATGTTCTGATAGTTGACACTGCTCCGGGAACCCACTGTAGCGTGATCCAGGCTCTTCTCGGATGTGACAAAGCGTATGTGGTTACAGAGCCGACTCCTCTCGGCTCGCATGATGCCTCTCTGATCCTAGAGCTCCTAAGAATAATGGATGTTCCATCGGAGATAGTCTTGAACAAGGCTGATGCTGGAGATGAATCGGTTATTAGGAATATTGCTGAAAGATATGGTGTGCAGGTAACTGTCAGGATACCCTATTCGGAGGAGCTCATTAGAGCCTATTCTGAGGGAAAACTGGATAGAGTGGTTGATCTCTTATGAATATTGTTGTCGCTTCTGGTAAGGGTGGAACTGGAAAAAGCATGCTTGCAAGCTCTCTATCCCTTCTCTTCTCCAAAAAAGTAAAGGTAGTTGCCTGCGACTGTGATGTAGACGCTCCGAACCTAGGCCTCTGGCTCGGAGTAACATCCTACGACGTCGTCAAGCCAATATCAACATCGGAGAAGGCGGAGATAGACAGCGAGAAATGCATTGGTTGCGGGAGATGCTTTGAGAATTGCTCGTTCGGAGCAATAGAGAAGATTGATTCGAATTTTATCGTGAATCCGCTTCTCTGCGAGGGATGCGGAGTATGTCGGATGGTCTGTCCAGTTGAAGCTGTGAAAGTTAAACCGGTTACGAATGGGGAGATAAGGATAAAGGAGACTAAGTGGGGTTTCCCATTGGTCTCCGGGCAGCTTAAGCCCGGAGAAACGGGCTCCGGAAGGATAGTTCAGGAACTCAGGAAGAGAGCTAACAGGATTGATCATGACGTCATGATTCTGGACGCGGCGGCTGGAATAGGCTGTCCGGTAATAGCCTCCGTGACTAACTGCGACTATGCAGTCCTAGTGACAGAGCCTACTCCAAGCGCATTCTCAGATCTAGGGAGAATATTAGAGATTGTGAATCACTTTAAGGTCTCATATGGAGTTGTCGTTAATAAGTGGGATGTGAATCCCTCGATATCGGAGAAAATAATAAAGTGGAGTGGAGAAAGATTTCTTGGCAGAATCTCATACGACAGAGAAGTTGTCAACTCGATAGTAGCGCTTAGACCCGTACTTGTCTCGAAGAGTAAGGTGAAAGGCGAAATCATATCAGTTTACGAGAAGATTCGAAAACTTACCACTTAAGTGATGAAATAGCTGCGCATAATTATTTAGAAAAATAAAGGTTAAAATAGAGCCTTGAATTTTAGTATCTCACTATATAGGAGATGAAGTAACATAGCTCTTAAGAACCTTAAGCCGCTCATACTCAGTGTAACGGTGATCTTTATCTCATTACTTCTGGTAGGGTCTTTTCATCAACCTCTATTTTCTCGAATGAGCGGAAGCAGGCTGAAGGTCGTTGTAACAATTCTTCCGCAGGCAGAGTTCGTTGAGAAAGTTGGCGGCGAAATGGTTGAGGTAACAGTAATGGTTCCGCCTGGAGCAAGCCCGCACACATATGAGCCCACTCCGAAACAGCTCTTCGAAGTAAGTGAGGCGGATATCTACTTTCAAGTCGGCTCAGGAATAGATTTTGAACGCTTCTTCATGAGGAAGATTAGTGAGGTCAATAGACGAATGCTCATTGTGAACTGTTCTGAGGGAATAAGGATAGTTAATAGAGATCCGCATGTCTGGCTTTCTCCAATAAATGCTGAAGTCATGGTTAAGAACATTTATAGGGGGCTTGCCGCGGTAAATCCGGAGAATGAGGAGTACTACCGCAGAAACATGGAACATTATATAGAGGAATTGAAGAAACTCGATGAGGAGATAAGGAAGACCCTTGAAGTCTTACCGGTTAGATACTTCATGATTTATCATCCGGCTTGGAGCTACTTTGCGAGGGAATATAACCTCACGCAGATACCTGTCGAAAAGGAGGGGAAGGAGCCGACGGCACGGGGAATGATAGCCCTCATAGATCAGGCTAGGAGGCTCGGCGTGAAGGTTATATTTGCTTCTCCACAGTTCAATAGGAAGAAGGCTGAAGCTATAGCTGAGAGCTTCGGAGGCAAGGTTGTATTTATAGATCCGCTAGCTAAAGGTTATGTGGAAAATCTCAGGGAAGCCGCGTTTAAGATTGCTTGGAGCCTGAGGGGAAATGAGTGAAGTTATACGATTAGAGAATGTATGGGTCAAGTATGGAGATATCGTTGTATTAGAGGATATAAATCTCTCTATTTATGAATATGACTTTCTTGGAATAATTGGACCGAATGGCGGTGGAAAGACTACTCTTCTGAAAGTAATACTCGGCCTAATTAAGCCTACACGCGGCAAGGTTACGGTGCTTGGAGATACTCCGGAGGAGAGTAGAAGATACGTTGGATACGTTCCTCAGGTAACCCTGTTTGATAGAGAGTTCCCTGCAACTGTTCTTGACGTCGTCTTGATGGGGAGGCTCGGCCGGAAGGGCATCTTAGGAAGATATGGGAAGGAGGACTTGAAGGTTGCTTATGAAGCGCTTGAATCTGTGGAGATGCTTGAGCTAAAGGATAGGCGGGTTGGAGAGCTCTCCGGAGGACAGCTCCAGAGAGTTCTACTGGCCAGAGCTCTCGTTACAGATCCAAAGATTCTGCTTTTGGATGAGCCTACGGCAAGTGTGGATGAGCCTACTAAGACTAATCTGTACGAGTTGCTGAAGAAGATAAATAATAAAGTTACTATAGTTCTCGTCTCGCATGACATGGGCGTCATCTCATCATACGTTGAGAAGATAGCATGTCTTAATAGAAGGCTTTTCTATCACGGCTCCCCAGAGATGGAAGGCAGAGCTGTAGAGGAAACCTATCAGTGTCCAATATATCTTATAGCGCACGGTTTCCCCCATAGAGTCCTGAAGAAGCATAAGAGGAGCAAATGATCTTGTGGGAGGCCCTCCAATACGAGTTCATGAGAAACGCGCTGTTAGCGGGCATCCTAGCGAGCATAGCATGCGGCATAGTCGGCGCATTAGTTGTTGTGAGAAAGATGTCGATGATAAGCGGCGGGATCTCTCACGCAGCCTTCGGCGGGATAGGACTCGGATACCTTTTAGGCTTCGACCCTCTCTATGGAGCTCTAGCGTTCACGACTGCCTCAGCTGTGATAATGGGGTTTATCCGTGAAAGAATGGGAATAAGCGAAGACTCCGCTATCGGGATTATCTGGGTTACGGGTATGTCTCTCGGCGTGATCCTCATAGGTTTAAGCCCGGGATACGCACCTGATTTATTCAGCTATCTCTTTGGAAGCATACTCGCCGTTCCCTCATCTGACTTGATAGTTATGGCGGTTCTGGACGCTGTGATCCTAGTTGTCGTTTACTTTCTCTATGAGGAGTTCCTAGCAGTCTCATTTGATGAAGACTTCGCTAAAGCCTCTGGAGTGCCTACTGAACGCGTCTATCTGATACTTCTCTCCCTCGTAGCATTAACCGTTGTAATACTGATAAGAGTTGTAGGTGTGATTCTCGTGATAGCGATGCTCACCGTTCCAGCGGTGACTGCGTGGCAGTTCAGCCGCAGGCTCAATGAGATAATGCTTCTATCATCTATTCTAAGCATAATCTTCACCGTTGAGGGTCTATGGCTCTCCTACATCTTTAATATACCATCCGGAGCAACCATAGTGTTAGTCTCCGTAGTTACGTTCCTCCTAGCATCCGCGTTGAAGAAAATCTTCTGACAATCGCATATAGTTCAATACAGATCTCTAGGATGTTACGTTAGCCCGTCCAGCCGTTCTTTCTCAGCTGACGAAAAAGCATGTGATATTCATATCCGCAGTGAACAGAAAACTCTTCTCATGGCATCCTCTAATCCACATGACTGGGAGCTGGAGCGTTGGTTATCATGGTCTCGTCAAGTTCTCATTTAGAGATCGCTAGGAACATCTGGGATTAACTGATAAGAATGCTGCGAGTGTGATGAGAAAATTTAATTATTCCGCTTAAAGGACTCGCGTTCTGAAAAACTTTAATTCCAGCTGGAGGAGGATTTGAGGGTATCCCTTTTTCTATAGAGAAAAGATTCCTAGTCAGATCCATCCCTACTTGATCTCTATGAGACTCATCGCCTCCTTGAAGTAATTCAGCACATTTCTGCCCCTCTCAGTTATCCAGTAGGTTGTTCTGTTCCCCTCTTCTTCAGCCCTTATTAATCCCTGCTCCATCATTGAATTCAGAATCTTCATCAGAGGCTTCCAACTGAGGTTCGTTTTATACATTATTCGTGTGGGTTTATGGACTCCATGCCGGATTGCGTTGAGAACGTCAATATAGATTTCTACCCGTGACCTTTTACTGATCATTCTGGACACTGATCAATAGTTCGAAATATTAAAGATAAAAAAAGATGTGCGTAGCTCTAGTCTATACACAAATTTTCTAGGGATTTCTGGAAAGCACTAATATAGAGGATGGTGGCAATAATTTGAGTGGTGATTGGGCATGGAGTTTTACGAGGTTATAAAGACTAGGAGAAGCGTTCGATCATACAAGCCCGACCCGATCCCCGAAGATGTTCTGGAAAGAGTCTTGGATGCTGCTCGAATAGCCCCATCAGGCTCGAATCGTCAACCTTGGAAATTCATTGTTGTCAAGGATGAGGAGACGAAGAAGAAGCTTGTCCCTGCATGCCACAATCAGTCTTGGATCGCTGATGCGCCCGTCATCATAGTTGCATGCGCAAGGGAGCTTGATTATAACAGGGGAGGATACATGGGCAAGTTAAGCGGCGTGATGGATGCTGCTATAGCGTTCACGCATCTAATACTAGCGGCTAGGACTGAAGGGCTTGGAACATGCTGGATTGGATCGTTCGATAATGAACGTGTAAAGGAGATACTTGAAGTTCCGAAAGGATGGAATGTCGCTGCTCTCACCCCGCTTGGATATCCAGCTGGAGGTGAAGGCGTATTTAGGGAGACAACAGACCGCAAACCGCTTGAAGAGATAGTCTCTACAGATAAGTTCTGAAGCCATGCATTTCTTTACGATTGGACATTCGAATAGAAGCTTAGATGAGCTGATAAGTCTCCTCAGAGAGTACAGTATAGAGGCTCTCGTTGACGTCCGCAGATGGCCGAGTTCCAAGAGATTTCCACACTTCAACAGGGAATGCTTAGATGAGGCTTTGAGGAGAAATGACATAAGATACTTCTGGCTTGGAGAAGAGCTCGGCGGATACGTTAAGGAGGGGTTGGGGGAATCTTCGCCCAACAAGGCTTGGAGGAGCCTAGGCTTCAGAAACTATGCAGACTATACGTTGACTGAAGAGTTTAGAAGGGGAATAAGCCGCCTGTTGAGCTACGGGGAAAGATGGAGAGTTGCGTATATGTGCGCCGAGAAGTTTTATTGGAGATGTCATAGGAGAATAATTTCCGACTACCTTGTTGCTAAAGGCCATCAGGTAACCCACATAATAGATCATGGGGAATCTAGAAGGCATAAGCTCACAGGATTCGCCAAGATAGTTGAGGGAGAGCTGACATATCCAGCTTAGGCTACAAGTCTCTCTCAACGATAATTTTTATTTATAAAGTCCCATTTATGGCGGTGAATGATTTTTAGGAATAAACGCCTGCTAAACCGCGGTCTCTAAAAAGGCATCGTAGCCACACAGTCCATTATTGGAAAATGAACTCCAAACATAGGCTTCATTCCCATATACTCCATAACGCATATCCCCTACGATAATGTCTAATAAATCAAATCCAACAGGCATGGAAGAAAGAGACCTACACCAAGAGTTTCGATTATATTTATAAGGCGGAATGCAATAGAGAGATAATCGAAGAAGTCCTTTCAGAGAGTAACGAAAAGAACGCGAATTAAGAAAATAAGCAAAAATACGTATCGGTTTCAAGACAGAAAATCCCAAATAGGGAATTGAAAG
>PIYH01000074.1 GCA_003601695.1 Candidatus Bathyarchaeota archaeon | reverse complement strand
TAGCAGGAGTCGTAACGATGTACGCGATAAACATCACATCAACAAGAACACAACAAGAAGATCTGAGGTTATCAAAGCAGAAGATCTGGGTTTACTCTTCCGGAACGGCATATGCAGCGCTTGTCGTAGATAATGTTGGAGGGAGAGACGTCGTTATAGACAAGATACAGGTTAGAGGCGTTGAAGCTTCCTGGTCAAATGTCTACTACTTAAGGTTGGGATCAACGTTCTCCACATCGCTTAACTGCCCCGCAGAAACTCCTTCCTGGACTAACTTTCAATATACTGGGTCTACTGAGGGAAACTTCACGCAGGCTAGTCAGGACGTTCCATTAGCTTCGGGAGATACTCTTGTGATTTACATTACAAGTCCAGACAGCATAGGTCTAAATGACATAGGGACAACTACGGGCATCACTGTCTTTACAGAGAATGCTCAATATTACGTGGAATGCAACATCAAAGCGGCGGAGACTGCATAGACGGTCATTGATGAACATTACTTCTTCTCTCCTTCCCCTTTTTATATCCTCAATCCTAATGGTGAGGGCTATGAGAGGAAAGAATTTAGATAAAGGTCTCGCGACTCCTGTTTCACTTTCGTTTCTGATATTCTCATTTACTATTCTAACGGTGGCAACATATTATGTTTCCTTTTCTTCTGTAAGTGTAAAATCAAGCAGGATCAGATATGTCGCGGCTAAACAGGACGTGCTGTCTCTAGAAAGCGCGATCCACTCGATAAGCTGGTCTCCCGGATCCTCCATTGTTAAAGAATTTCGCGGCTACGGAGGAAAATTCGAGACGCATCCCGATGATCGCATACTAACAATAAATTTTTCAATGGGATCCTTGTCAGAGATCGTCTTTAACTCTTCAATCGGCTACTTGGGATATGAAGCTCCGCCGACCGACATTAATGAAGTTGGATTGTACTTACGTGGCGATGCTGAACCTGTCGTGAATCAGAGCTTCCTAGGAACAACTCAAATGTATATACGAGTTTATAATGGCTCCCAAGAAATCTATTTGGGTTATCGTCCTCTCATAGCTTCTTTCACGAGTTCTCTGCAGAATAATCAAATAAACATTATCAGAATCTTCATTATAAATCTGAACTCTTCAGAGAATCTTCTTTTTACTGGCGGATTCCGATTAAGAATCCGCTGCTTGAATATTACAAGTTGCGTTAAGACCTATAACTTGACAGAATCGGTTTCTTCGGCTAGCATCAAAGTAACGATTGATGGAGAAACTAGATGTGTTACTCTGCCGCTTTCAAGTGAAGAAACTTTCACTCTTGCTAGACTTGAGGTATTTGTTTGCAACGTGAAGGTTGAGGAGGTGAATATATAGTGCCCTCAAACTCTATTGATCATCTTCATTCCTTATTGGCATTATCCATCGTTGGCATAATATTAACGGCGTCAATAAGTTCATACTGTGAATTAATAAAGCGGTCATCCGAGATAAGAGAACTAAAAAATGTGCTAGAGAGAGTCAAGTCTAAGGTTGACTATTCATTGCTTCTTCTCACGGAAAACAACTCCACATTAACTCTGAAGTTTCAGATGCCATCAAAGATTGGAAACCGGTACTATTGGATTCGAATAGTTAATGATTCCTCCTCAGCGTGGATTGAGGGTGGATTTGGCATAAATTCTAGAATGAAGGGAGGGGAATGCCACGTCTATTTACCTCGCAGGACGTTTGCCTCCGGAACATTTGAGAGTCGATACGTAATAGCCCAGCTTAACTGTTCGATTAAGGACGGCGTTCCTCAGATAATGTTGGGGGAGAAAAAATAATGCTGAAGCATAAGAAGAGGAAGAAAGGAAAGAAATTGCGTGAAGATCTTTCAGTAGAGGATCTAATAGCTGCGTTGAGAGTTAAGCGGGAATCAGTCTCCGACGATGTTCAAGTTCTAGACAATTATCCTTTAAAGCCACCGTTTTCTTACGCTCTGATAATCAAGGAGAAAAATACTGGTGATATCGTCTATATTGTAGATGAGATTCCACTCGATGATCAAGAGAAGGAAATGTATGCAAAGATAAAGGAGATTCTTGAGAGGAATCTTGAAGCTCCATTAGAAGGAGAAAGTCCTTCGGAGTCATTCAGGAGACAATTTCCCGAGATCCTCGAGAAACACAAGAACTTGCTGAGAAGTCTATCGAGCATTAGCATAAGAAAGACCGAGTATTACTTGAAGAGAAACATAGCTGGATATGGCAAGATCGATCCATTAATGGCTGATCCTAATATAGAAGATATAAGCTGTAGTGGCGTCGGTAGACCCATATATCTCTGGCATAGAAAATACGAGAACATAAAGACAAATATATACTTTGACGATAAGGAAGAGTTAGACAATTATGTCATGAAGCTCGTTCATAGGGCGGGGAAGCATGTCAGCATAGCATATCCAACTGTCGATGCTACTCTGCCTGGAAAGCATAGACTCGCCGTTTATTATAGGAATGAAGTCACTCCATTAGGAACGAGCTTTACGATAAGAAAGTTCAGAGAAGATCCATTATCAATCATCGACCTGATCAATAATGAGACCATCAGCTTAGAGGTTGCAGCATATCTTTGGCTTCTATGCGAGAACAAGTTTTCATCCATGATAATAGGCGCCACTGGCGCGGGCAAGACAACGGCGCTGAACGCTATTGCCAGCTTAATTCATCCAGAACAGAAGATAATAACGGTAGAAGAAGTTGCTGAAATAAATCTTTTAAGGGATAACTGGGTCTCAACGATTGCGCGCGCAGGCTTCGGTGTGGAAGGCACGGGAGAAATTTCTTTATATAGCCTAATAAAGGCGGCTGTTCGGCACAGACCTGACTGGATCATTGTAGGTGAGGTTCGAGGTGAGGAGGCATATGTTCTCTTTCAAGCCTTAGCCACTGGACACGGCGGGCTCTGCACTATGCATGCTGAAGACGCTGAGACAGCGATAAAAAGATTGACGCAGCCCCCTATGAATATACCGGACAACATCATTCCATTGATGAACTGTGTGATCTCAGTTAAGCATGTTAAGGCTCCCATCTTAGTTGGTTACCAGCACCGCCGTTCAAAAAGAAAATTCGTCAAGGTCTCGGAGATTATAGATGCCAGGCGGATTCACGATGTCTTTATATGGAATAGTTCATCCGACGAATATATCGACGATCTTCAAAATAGCTATCTATTTGCCAAGATAGCTGATAAATGGAATCTTCCAATAGAGTATGTTCATGAGGAGTTTAAACGGCGGAAGAATGTACTTCGATACTTATTAGCGAAGAACATAAGAAGCTGCAGGGAAATCGCAAAGTTTCTCATAAGATTTTACAACAATCCCGAAGTGGTCTACGAAGAAGCTATGAGTCTGAGGGGGAAGCTTGAATGAAGCTTCAGCTTAGATCTGAAAAGCCAGAGAATGAAGAGCTTCCCTTCGCATTCATGCTCATTACTCTCATGGCTTCATGCGGTCTCTCTCCTTATGAAAGCTTTAAGAGGTTAAGGTTTGTTGATCTTCTTCCATTCGTACAGAAGGAATCAAATGAGATAGTCAGACGAGTTGAGGTATTAGACGCTGATCCCTTATCCGCAATGCAGGAAAGGGCGGAAGAGACGAGCTTAGAGGATTATGGAGACTTCTTGAGAGGCTATGTCTCTACTGTTAAAAGCGGCGGAAGCATAACAAATTATCTGAAAAGCAAACTAAGGTCGACCTTTGATATCCGAGTGGCCGCCGCGACTCGTTCTATTGAGAGACTGGAGACCCTTGTAGAAGCATACATGGCTGTATTGCTGGTTTTAATGAGCGTCTATATTCTCGTCGCCGTTATCTCTTTGTCATCTTTCTCAGCTACTTTAGGGTTCGTCTTTAATGGACAAATACTCATATATCTTGTGCTATTCTTTTTTATGCCTCTAGCTTCCATCATCTTTATGGCTTTCGCACATCTATCTCGAAGAGGAACGCTGATTAATATAAAGCGCATCTACTTGAAAAGTATTCCATCCGCGATTATAGGATTGGCTATACTACTGGGAGTCTTCTTAGTTCCAGAAGTAAGAGAAGCTTTCATCTCTTCAATCTCTTCAATCCGAAAGACAATTAACGCCGCGTTACCTTTCATTCATATAGGATCTCTACTGGATTATGTAGTGCCAATCATAACCACGCTCTCTCTTTCTTTGATCTCCATTCTCCCCGCAGTTGAATACTCAAGGATACTGAAGATCAATCTTAAAGCCGAAGAATCAATGCCAAGTTTCCTTCGTGACGTAAGTGAGAACAGAAAGACTGGAATGTCCCCCGAGAAGAGCATGTTTCAAGCAGCCACAAGAAAGGGTTACGGAGTCTTCGGAGAGATTCTGAAGCGAATAGTAAATCAGATTGAATGGGGAGTCCCTCTAAGAGATATCTTTACTGATCTGAAAAGCCGTCTCAGAAGCTGGCATGTCCTAATGAATTTTCTAATATTAATTGAGACGATAGAGGTGGGCGGCGGACCAGCTGAAGCTCTTGATCTTTTAGCATCATACAGCGAGAAGACCCGAGATGTTGAGAAGAATAAAAGAGAGATGCTGAGGCCCTACATAGTTCTGCCTTTCATATGGACCATTCTTATGGCATTAACGTTCATGTTTACCTTCTATGTAATTACACATCTTCCGACTATAGGTATAAGTGTAATTACATTGCCAGCACTTAAGTCGCAAATGGCTCTTTTTTCATGCGCAATAATCTTTCAGTCATGGCTTTCAGGATTCTTCATAGGTAAAGTTACTCAGGGAACCTTCGCAGCCGGATTTAAATACTCGATCCTCCTATCCCTCACCGCTCTTACATCTCTCCTACTTTCACAGAATATTATTGATTTGATAATGGGGATGCTGTGAAATGCCACTTACTTCGCTTGATACCTTACTCGCATCGTCAATCATGATCTGTTTAGTCTTAGCCTCGATGGCTAGCATATTCGCGGCTATTCAGCCTTTTCTCAAATATCAAGATTCTCATCATGAAGTGGGAGCGGATCTAAGTCTAGCGGAATATCTGCTTATCGATACTGGAGCACCCGCTTCTTGGGGCTCAAATGCTACTGAATCCTTAGCTCTCTTCGGATTGGCTAAGGAGAATTCTCAGATGCCTTTTGAACTTGACATCGACAAAGTTACGCGTCTGAACAAGAGAAATATATATAACTTGAGCTTCTTGGAAGCGTTTAACTCGCTAAACATAAAAGACAAGCCATTTAGGATAATAATCAAACCTTTATTTAATGTCATCGCGAATCTAGCGTCAAGAGAGGAAGATTATTCCAACATAACCTACCGCTTCAACATCTCAGCTAAAAGATTCAATTTCCCAGTTGAAGCATCTCTAAAGTGTTACGTTATGATAGGGGATTACGTCGTCAGTTGTTCCTCTCAGACTTCAAACTCAGGTGAAGGATTAATCGAGTTTGCATTGCCGAAGAGCCTGAGCGGAACTGCTTTATTGATAATCTTCGCTGAGGCAGAGCCAAGAATGCTCTCATATACGGTTCATCGATTTGCTCATAACTCGGTAAATTCACCGGGTTCTGAGGAAAGATACGCGTCACTCAGCCCACTAAATTATACGTTAAGAGTCGACCTAAACTCTTCTGATAGGATTCTATATGCCAGAGTTTTCACATACAATTACGTATTTAATCTAACGGAGGTTGAAAGAAACCCGGTAACTCAGCACTTCATTATTCCGAGGATTCTAGATGAGAGTCCCATGATCCTTGTTGGAGCAGGACTGAATACAAGCTCCTCGGAGTACTTCGCGGAGTGGGTTTCTTATCCCCAAATCCCCCTAGACTTCGGGTTAGGCTTCACTAACATATATCAGCTGGCGGATTCCTTCTCATTTCGCTTTCTTGTCACAATTAACTCTGCAATCTATGAATGCGAGGTGATCCTTTGGAGATCATGAATCTCCTTACGAATAAAGGGGGGCAAGTGCACACTTTAGAAGCTCTCCTCGCAGTTGCCGTTGTATTTGCCGCTCTGCTGCTAACGAAGCCCATCTACATATCCTACAATAACTTAAACGACTACGAAGTTCTATATGCCGTGGGCTTAAATACCCTCACACATCTTGATAAGAATGGAGATCTCGGAAGACTTATCGGTGAGAGGAACTGGACTGAAATTGCAAGCAGGCTCTCAATAATGCTACCTCTCGGCGTATCTTTCAACCTCACAGTTTATGATGAAGAATCAAATATGCTTAATGACCGGCCAATTTCCAGCGGGATGACCGATAGTAGATACATTGTCTCAATCCAATACATACTTGTCGATCGTTCAACTTTTCATTTCTACATAGTCAAGCTACAATTAGCATGGATGAAGTGATAGGGATGTTAAGGAATAATTCGGGTCAGGTTCTTCTCATAGCTGCTCTAGCGATAGCTCTTATCATATCTTCTTTGACACTTTACGTTTATGAGACAAGACAGAGCATAGTCTCTGCTGACCGATCATCAAGGCTTAATGACTTCATCAGGAATGTTAAGATAGGCTCGCGAAATCTTATAATTGGAAGCCTTGCAAATATTTCCAATGAAGAAACAAACGAGACCTTAAGAATTAATCTTTAAAGATGAAGATCCTTCGTTGAATCTTATTACTACATGGGGAAATGCCATTTAAGCTATGAGCTATGTGAAGATTCGCCATACTCTTCCGGACTATGGATATATTGGGGAAAGAACAGATTAGGCGTATCAAGCGCCGAGATTAACTTTTCACTCAGCCTATCC
>PIYH01000073.1 GCA_003601695.1 Candidatus Bathyarchaeota archaeon | reverse complement strand
CGTTTCATCCAGCAGCCGCCCTCTACAATGTGAATCTTAGAGATGATCTTCTGAAAGACTTATTGAAGATGAAAAGCATACTTGAGACTTCTGAAAAAGCATAACATCAGCCTTCTTTCGATAGGCTAAAACTGTGCTTCAAAGCAACGGGTATTATGGTTCGAAGTTCAGTAAGAGAATAAAGTATGTTAAAGCCTATCTTGACCTAACGATAATATAATTGTCATTCCTTTTAGAAAAAGGGAATGGATTGATATTGGAGATTTTAAGATTAAAATATTAGGTAACCTTTTTATTGATAATGTCTCTTAAAGTTTTTTTAATCTTGAATTCTCTTCTTTATAATTATCACTATTCATTCAATTGAGGAAGATCAACATTACAATCTCAGAGTTATTTTCATTCTATGAATCTCTTAGAGCTTCTCTAAGTAGATGTTGTTTTCATCCGAGTATATGGATATCTTCTCTTTTAATCCAAGTCTTTTAGCTATTCTTCCCAGAGCTCTACTTGTAAACGCTGGGGACTTATAGATTCCTTTAAGCTTTTCAAAGCTAACCTTTGCGTATTTGGCATCAGATTCTTTGAATTCATTCAGTATTTTTTCAGCTATCGTAGACTTATAGCGTATCTTCTTCTTTACTTTAGGCCTCTCCTGTAGAGGTTCAATGAATTCATATTTCATTTGCTTTTTCTCCCAGTTCATATTATCGCCATATCAGTTTAGATATAAAGAAACCTATAAATCTTCTCAATATTGATCTATACCGTCTTTTTTATGGATGAGAAATATCTTACTCTTAATAGAGTCTAAAAAAGAAAGAATTAAATTAGGCGTTGAGTTAATCCCTCAAGATCTGATTGAGGGTGATCTGATGGCGATTAAGGCCTACGTGATGATGAAAGTTAGCTCTGGAAGCGAAAGGGATATCTGCAAAAAAATAATCGAGTTCAACGAGGTTATGGACGCAAGCATAGTTTATGGGGAGTTTGACGTTATCGCAAAGGTTAAAGTTGGTGATCTCAAGACTTTAGAGAACTTCCTCTCTGAAAATATCAGAAATATCCCAAGCATAGTATTGACGTCTACTATGATAGTTGCGCGGGAATATAAAGGAAGAGCTACAAGGAACGCTCTGAAGATCAGAAGTCTATAGAAGGCTGATGAAGCATATATCCGCATCTAACGTGTTCTCTTTTTTCTTAGTTTGGAGATGGAATGTTAATGCTTCGCCTTTATGATCGCGGATGTATGAGTGACGCTTACAAAGTGAAGATTAGCGAGGTCATGAGCCATAAAGGATGCTTCTCAGGGAAAATAGGGAAGGAATTGGTGGAAGTAATCTCTAAGACTCTAGAGGAGAGATTGAAAAAGGAAAAGGATAATAGAACAGTGAAAACTCCAGTATTATTTTTAGGGTCTAAAGATATCATCGCATTTTAAGCACATTGTGGATCACATGGTTAATTTCAAGATGACTTTCTTCCTCGTCTTTGTCTAGGTCATTATAAAATGGAACGTGAAGAAAGATCGGAGGTCTCCTGAGTGGGAATTAGTAATGGCTGGTTTTTTCCTGAAGGGAATCTCGGAAAATAAGCGGGGTCTTCAATATACTTGAGAATCAAGTCGGATCTTTCATGAGAAAAATCCTCCTCAAGATTTGCGGGCGATATCCTCGTATATCTGAGAACAGCATATAGGCGAGAATGATATTTGCAATCCGAACTCTAAAGCCGTTTTTATTGCCTGTTTCTCAGGAAAAGCTATTCCATTCACGCCTGCCTTAATGGCTAGAACATCCATTTCAGCTCTATGCTTCCTCTTAGGCCTAGCGCATCCTAAGACTATTGGAATGTCAGGCATCATGAACCTTGCTTGCGCGATTATCTCTGCTACTTTCCTCGGATGGGGAGGATTGATCTTCTCCATGACTGTTCCTCTGATTGGAAAGAAGACTATGATTATTAGGGCTGATGGATTATATTTTGAGATAATTTTTAGAGCGTTTAGTTCTCCTTTTAATTCACCGTAATGAAGCCCGACTAGGATGTGGGGGGTGAAGTTAATTCTGGCTTCTTTAAGAGCTCTAAGGGAGTCTTCATAGTCTCGGATGGTAGCCTTTAGATTGTAGATCTCTCTTATCGTCTCATCGGACCCTATGATGTCAATTGATACTGAGCTTACTCCAGCCTTTTTTAGCTTCTTCGCGATTTCGAAACTTACAAGACCTGTATGCACAACCGTCTTTAAGCCTATTCTTCTAGCCTCAGCGATCGCGCTTATGAATCTGCTAAGCGGCACAGATCCGTCCCGTAGGCATCCGCCGCTTATTAGGCATCCCACGGCGCCTTTATTCTTTATTCTACGCAGAGTTTTAACGAGTCTTCTGGGCGTTTCAGCTGGGATCATCGATCTGAGAATTACCCCGCCGCAGTGCTTACATTTTAGAAAGCATTTTCTCCCAGTTACGGAGATTGAAGGAAAGGAATATCTCGGAGGCTCAAAATACTCATTTCGATAATATAGGAAGCTCGGAGCATAAAAGTAGATTCTCCGTCCAAATCTTTCCCAGCTTAATTCACGAGATCTCTCAAGAATACTTTCTAAATCATTAATTATTGATCACCTTGTAAGCGTTTCTATCCTTAAAACGCTAGAGTAGCGAAGCGATCATTAAAGGGAGGATCACTGTTGCATCTCCCTCAATCGTAACTCTTCTTGCAGATTCCTTAATCTTCCCCCAAGAAATTGCCTCTTTAAGCCTGGCGCCTGACAGGCTACCGTCCCATTCCACGGCCGTTGTTATGTAGACGGCATAGTCTAGTCCTCCTTTGAACTGATTCCACCAGATTAGATGATGCTTTGAGATTCCGCCGCCTACGATCAGAGCTCCCGTTCTCTCAGACTCGAAGATAATATCGTTGAGTTCCTGTTCATCCTTTAAGATGTTAACTCTGAGGTTATGGTCCTGTGAGAAGAGCCATAGCTGGTAGCCGACGGCTCCATCAGTTAATCCGGGAATATAAATGGGGATATTATTCTTAGATGCCCAGTAAAGTATGGAGTCTTCACGGCAGATTCTTCTCCCGATTTCTTGGCAGAGCTCTCTGCTTGAAATCTCTCTGACACCATCCCTCCAGATGGCTTCCAATAGCTCCTGCATCTTCTCCTCGATTATCATCCCGTAGCTCTCATTCGGCACCAGAACATTCCCAAGTCTATTTATTCCTTTTCTGTGAAGGGAAATATCATCCATCTCAAAGAATCCATGGTAGTATCTTCTCCAACTTCTAGCTAGGTCATGATCGAGAGTTCCGCATGTAGTTATTATGACATCTACGAGATGTCTTTTAACCATCTCTCGGATAACTCCGCGTGTGCCAGTTGCAACTATGCAGGCTGGAAATGAGAGGAATTTCACACATTTCTCATCCGAGATCATCTTCTTAAGTATTTCAACTCCTGTAGCGATCTTAGCAGCTGTGAAGCCCCAAGCCTCTTTCATCTGCCTCAAAAATTCAGCGACTGTTATCCCGGGATAAAGGCGATAGTCCCTTATAGCATCAGCATCTTCTATCATCACTTATCCTCCAGAGATTCACCTCATAATACCTTTTTGAGCCGTATTAATTGTTACTTCTGGAAGATGAGAAGTACGTTTATGATGAGTCGAGCCCGCGGAGAAAGTTTAGGACGCATTCCGGAAAGTAGCGTCCATATCCGCCTTCGAGGACGGCGAACGTTTTACATCTCATATCCGCAATCATGCCTCCGATCTGCATGTATGCCTCCTCGCTGAGTCCCAATCCTCCAACCGGATCGTATCTGTGAGCGTCAAATCCAGCTGATACTGCTATTAGGCTCGGGTTAAACTCGCGGATCCTATCTAATGCTTCGCCAAGAACTTGTAAGTATCTCTCATCATCTACTGGATGCCTGAACGGATAATTTATGCAGTTTCCTTCGGATGATCCTCCTGTTCCAGGATAGAAGAATCCATATCTATGAAGGGATACGAATAGCACGTGGGGATCTCCGAGGAAGATCTCCTGTGTTCCATTGCCGTGATGGCAGTCTATATCTAGGATGGCGATCTTATTAACATGCTTAAGAGCCTTTATGCAGGCTACGGCGATGTTATTGAAGTAGCAGAACCCCATTGAGGCAGCTCCGAGGGCGGCTCCATTAACGCCCACATGGTGGCCTGGAGGCCTCATGAGTGAGAAGGCCTTCTCACCTGTCAGAGCTATCTTCATACTCTTTACGGCTCCTCCAACCGAGAGCCTAGCGTAGTCATATATTCCTGGAAGACTTGGAGAATCTGCATCAAAGAAGTCTCCAGACTTGATTCTTGCGACAAATTCCTCATTATGTACAAGTTTTAAGTCTTCCTCAGAGCATGCTTCTGGCTTAACGAATTTGAATCCTCTCTTCTTCAATAGCTTGTATGCTTGGTAAACTCTCTCCGGAGTTTCGGGAATATGAGGGGATAAATACTCTAAACACTTCTCGGAATAAACAATGTACGTTTTTAGATCATCTCCATTAATCGTCAGTTTTCCTTCATGTGATCTCTTCGTCCATCTACAAAAGATTTTTCTTTCATTAAGTGTCATGAGAAACGGGATGGAGCCTCCGGAGAAGATTAGAGCCTCTATAGGAACAGCTATCGTTCTGGGCTTAACACATGGTAAAATCGACGCTGAGCCGACCACTGCCTACTTACTCACTTACAGGAAGGGAAAGTGTCAAGCGTCCTGTGCCTTCTGTCCTCAATCTAAAAGATCCAGTGGGAGAGCAGATATGCTTTCCAGAATTACGTGGCCTGCATTCTTAACGAGGGAAGTTATCCGTCGGGTAGACAAGACTTTTCGCTTGAAAAAAATATTGAGGGTATGCATTCAAGCCTTGAATTATCCATCTGTAGTGGATGATTTAACGGCTTTAGCAGAGCTTGTAAAGGAACATTCTGATGTTCCGATATCCATTTCATGTCAGCCGCTTAGCAGAAGTGATCTTGAAAGACTCTTTTATGCGGGAGTTCAGCGGGTCAGCGTATCCCTAGACGCCGCCACGGAGGAGATATTTAACAGAGTTAAAGGCTCCGGCGTAGGCGGCCCTTACACGTGGAACGGACATTTCAAGGCTCTCAGAGAGGCTATTAGAGTCTTCGGAAGGGGAAACGTGACTACCCATCTCATTGTAGGGTTGGGGGAGACGGAAGAAGAGTTCGTCAAGATCCTTCAAACATGTGTTGATATGGGAGCTTATCCGGCTCTATTCGCATTTACGCCGATTCCCGGAACCCTTCTCTCGAATAATCCTCCTCCGCCGCTAGCCTCCTACAGGAGACTTCAACTCGCCCATTACTTGATAACTAAGGGAGTAAGCAGATATGAGAATATGACATTCAGGAGCGGCTGCCTCATAGACTTCGGCGTATCTAATGAACAACTTAAATCCGCGATAAGGAGAGGAAGGGCATTCATGACCTCGGGATGCCCCGGATGCAATAGGCCCTACTATAACGAGAGGCCGGGTGGACCATTATACAATTTTCCCCGCAAACCAACTTCCGATGAGATAGCTAGGATTGAAAAATTTTTTATGAGCTGACGTAGGAACAAAAAGTGTTGCAGGAGAAAGTTTCAGATGAAGATCTTTATAGATACTGCGGAGTTAGAGGAGATAAAACAGGCGGTTTCTTGGGGGATAGTTGACGGCGTAACAACCAATCCATCACTAATAAAGAAGGCTGTTGATAGAAGAAAAGGCAAGATCAGCATGGAGGACTATATAAAAGAGATTGTTAAAGTCTCTCCGGGTCCTGTTAGCTTGGAGGTTATAGGGCGAAGGGCGGATGAGATGATCAAGCAGGGCATGCTGCTGCATGAGAAGTTCAGCCCTTTTGGTGAGGTTGCAATTAAGATTCCAATCAACCCGAGTGTGAATGGTGATGAGAATCTCGATTTCGATGGGCTTAAGGCCATAAGGCACCTAAGCAGTGAGGGAATATCTGTGAATACGACTTTGGTTATGACCCCGGAGCAGGCTTTGCTGGCAGCTAAGGCTGGAGCCACCTATGTAAGTCCCTTCGCGGGGAGAATAGACGATTACATACGCGCCAATATGGGCATGAAGATAGGTAAGGATTTCCAGAAGGGAGACTATCTTGACCACGAGCTCCTTAGGAGCGCTAGGAATAAAGTTCTCAGCGACGCGATGGCTTCAGCCACCTCCATCAGGGAGATCTACAAGAGTAGTCTCGTCCATTCGGCTGCTGATCGAAGTCATGATAATGGAATTTACAGCGGCGTCGACTTGGTGACGAGAATCCTCCGAATATTCCGCGCGTACAATTTCAAGACTGAAGTTATCGCCGCAAGCATTAGGAATTCGAGGCAGGTTAGGGAGATGGCGGAGCTTGGGGTTCACATAGCTACTGTGCCTTTCAACGTCTTAAAGGATATGATAAAGCATTACAAGACCTCTGAGGGCATGAGAAGATTCATGGATGATGTTGTTCCTCAATACCGCGAGTTGTTCATGGAGAAGTAAAATAGACTTCAGCCACATATTCGTTAAGGATGATAGGTTATGGAAAAGCGTCAGTCACATCGCATATTGAGGATAAATGATGACCACATTATCATATTCGATGATTTCAGAAACGTTAAGCCAGAGAGCCCAGTTGATCTAGTCTTCGCCGATCCTCCCTTCGGAATAGATTTTAGGGGAAACTTAAAGTCATATCATCGGAAGCCAGATGCCTTATTATACGTTGAGGTTCCGAGGGAGGAATATCCCAAATTCATTCGAGATCTTCTAGAATGGTCATACAGGGCT
>PIYH01000072.1 GCA_003601695.1 Candidatus Bathyarchaeota archaeon | reverse complement strand
GAGTTCCTTAAACGGAAAAGCCTGTTATATGTGAAGACAAAATAGAGGATTAAACCGGTGGCAAAGGCTGCTAGAAACACTGCGATTAGAATCAGGAATAGATCCATCATGAATCACGTCAGAGAAGCATATTAGCCATATATATGTTTTTCTATGCTGGATGATCCATGTAAACTGTGATTTAATTTAAAAATCTTGTTTAGCGAAAAGGGATTGGATAGAGAGGCGAGTGGCTGAGGCATCTGTAATGATTCATTGAATCTAATCGCAAAATTATGAGGTCTAGCATAAATTATTGTAAACTAGGGTCTTAATGGAGAAAGAAAGGAGAGTTTCATTTTTTTACAACAAGAACATCGCAGGGAGCTTGAGAGACTACACTCTTGGAGACGCTTCCAAGCAGAAAGGATGCTGCGCTGCCTAAACCTCTACTTCCAACTACGATAAGATCGAAATTTTCGTTCTTAGCTATGTTTACTAAGGCTCTTGAAGGATTAGATCCGAGAATTGATAATAGGCTATGATTGATTTTCTCTTTTTTAAGAGATTGCCCCGCTTCTTCAAGGATTTCTTTTGCTTTTTCATCCATCCCCTTCTTGTATACTGTGATAACCTTTACAGATCCTGAAAATTTTCTAGCAATATTTACCGCTTCTATGAGTGCCCGTTTGGAGTGTTCTGAGCCGTCAATTCCAACCAAAATTTTCATTTTTTTCCTCATACATACCACAATTTACTGTTACTCGACATCAAATAAATTTTTTTAATTGTTAGCATGTTAAGGATTAATTTCTAAGTATGTTTTGCGATTAACGCATTCAAGAATTTTTGATTCTCACCTGTTCTTCGAGGCTAAAACCATGTGGAAAAGATTGATCTCTAACAGATCTTCGCCTTTTTTACGTTTCCCGTCAAGATCTATGGAGGATTTCCACTAGATAGACCCCAAGAATATATACTTATTATTATAGGCTTCAGGATTATAGCCGATGCTATGAGCGAGGAGTATAGAGCGAGGGATATAAAACCAGAACTGAATAGAATATGCTGGACAATTAGGCTTGTGCTAAATCTCACACCGAGCCCTACGCCTAGCAATAAAGAGTATTTGGTTCCAAGCATTTTTCTGTAAAGCAGAAACGATACTAAATACTTTGAAGTATTTGCAATAATCAAAATACATATAATCAACGAGGGTTGAATTAGAACAGATGGCAGAGAAACATCTGCACCTATGCTTAGAAAGAAGAGCGGGGAAAGAAAGATATAGCCTAGAAAATTTACAGCTTTCTCATCTTCAATCAGCATTTCCTCGGGTAATAATTGCCTTGCAACTATGCCGCCTAGAATTACACCAACCGCAGCTAAATCTTCAAAAACAAATCCTCCTAGAGCAGCGAAAGAGAAGAATACAAGTAAGACAAGGAGGGTATGCACATAAGGTGTATTTGAATTCTTCGCCAGAATATTCCTGACTTTGCCTGCTAGCTTTATCATTACGAATGTAAGAAAGAGTAGGCAGCCCAGTACGAAAAGAATTGACAACGGGTTTGGGACGCCCTGAACTTGAGCTTTCGGCAAAAGCGCTGGCAGAACTGCAATAGCTGCAAGCGTGAGAACTTCGATAATGTCATCGAAGGTTCCTATTCCTAACGTTAGTTGGCCGAAGGTTGTGCCAAGCAGGTTAAATTCGTGAAGAATAGGTAAGAGTACTGCCTCACCGACCGTTGCAAAGGAGACCGCTGTTAATAATGCAACGAGATAAGAATTACTTACATGATCTGGAAATCCTAAGTAGAAAAGCAAACTTCCCGAAAGGCCTTCTAAAGAAATTATTAAAATACTGCCCATGATGATCTGTTTTCCCAGCCTCTTTATCTCCTTCAAATCTAAATTGAAGCCAATCATGAAAAGAATGATAAGCATCCCTAGCTTCGCTAGAAGTTGGAAAGATTCGCTTTTGATAGAGGATTCGAAGAAGCCGAAAAAAGAGAGAATAATACCGAAGAATAAAGATGCGAACATCCAGGGTATCTTTAGATACTTATCTAGAAAGAAGCCGAGGACTAATGAAACGCTATAAGTAATAACGATTAGTAGTAGTATATCTTCCATGCGTCTTCCGCCGATACAGAGCCGTTTAAGTAGCCTCTTCTTCTAAAAGGTCTAATAAACACTTTATGGAGTAATTAAGTTTTTCTGTTTTCCTTTCACGTTGTTTTTGTGAATGCCGGTATTAATGGATTGGAATTTGTTAATGAATGACTTATAAGGTAGGGTGAACTCCTTCCCAGCCCAGATTTTCTTAGAGAATTATAACTATGAGTTAAGCGTATTAACCGTGGGAGGATTGTCAATCGCGTAGAATATGAGTGAATAGGTCTGATGCCTCTTCCCTTGAAAGACCATTCAACAATTATAGGAACTGAAGATGGTGCCTCAGCTGGTTTTTTGATAAAATAGCTGAGGATACGGGAGGTGTCTTACGGCTACTGTTGAATTATCCTCCTCCATAAAAATGATGTTTCCTTGCTAAGCATATTAACAATCTCTCCGCTTAGTAGCTTCAACGGCATCGTCTGGAGCGGGTTTGACGAATCCATCTCTGTTTATAAATATGCTGAGACCCAACCACTTAATGACCATGTGAAAACAACAAAAAGCTAATTAGAAATCCCTATTTTTATAGTTGAATGAGAACTTACATGTTTAGGATTTGCCATTTAGAACTTTTCAGGCGGGTCTTACCGTTCATTATTTACTTAGTTTTGGGAATTATTGTGCTTTGGAATCTGCTTCTTCCAGGATACGTTCTAACATTGGATATGGTTTTTACTCCGAAGATTTCTTTTCCAAGGGAATTTTATGGATTCTATGCTGATCCCGTGAAGATTGTTAGGTTACCTTACCGTTTAGGATTGTGGGCTTTAAATCTGGTCTTTCCTTCCTGGCTCATACAGAAGATCCTATTATTCGCTGTTTTCCTAGTTTCTGGTTTGGGCGCTTATTATCTCTGCGAGGCTGAGAGCGATCTAGGGAAGCTGTATGCCGGCTTCATGTATGTTTTGAATCCCTTCGTGTATGTCAGGTTTATGGTTGGCCATTTAAATCTTCTCTTGGGATATTCCATCCTACCGTTTCTAGTAAAGTCTTTTATAGGTTTTCTTGATGAGCCGAGGCTTGACTGTGGAGTTAAATCCGCATTACTTTTAACGTTGATTTTAGTCTTAGATGTACATTACGTTTACGTTGCCGGTTTGGCTCTTCTCACACTTTTCATATTTAAAATCTTAAGCCTAAAAGGAGACGTTCAAAGATTACATAGATTAATGCGCGGTGTCATCTTTTTAGCTGCAATCTTCGCTGGCTTAAACATTTACTGGCTTGCATCAACATTTCTTTTCGGAGGGGAGACGTATGTAAGCGTCTTCAGCTATAGGGATCTATTAGCCTTCGCTTCTAAAGCCTGGGGCACGGGGGCTAGCATATTCTTCTCACTGGCGGCTCTTTATGGGTTCTGGCGTGTACCGGAGGGCTACCGCTATGTCAGCGAGACTCTTCCGGGATGGCAGATGATATATCTCTTGATTCTTTACCTCTCCGTTTATGGATTCATGACTTTTCGGGATGATCGTTCGAGGAGATGGATCTCGAATGGGATGGCTACAGCCGGAGTGTTAAGCCTCATATTGGCTGCGGGGATCTCATCTACAATTACGGCGCCGCTATTTGAGGCCTTGTTTGTTTATCTGCCATTCTTTTCAGGCATGAGGGAGCCTCAAAAATTCTTGGCTGTGCTTACGCTTGCCTATTCGTTTCTCGGCGGGTATGGATTATCCGAGCATCACATTTTTCTTAGAAAGTTTACTGGAAAGTTGAAGCATGGTATTGCTGTGAAATTCTTTCCGGTCATATTTTTGGCTGCGGCTTTATCTTCACCATTCATCTACTCTTATAGGCAGCTCTTTGGCTTTTACGGTCAGATAGGGAATCTGGAGTATCCGGATGAGTGGTATGAGGCTAAAGAGTTCCTTGACTTGGATATTTCTGATTACAGAGTTCTCTATCTGCCCTGGCATTTGTATATGCGTCAGTCATGGATAGGCAGGATAACTGCTAATCCCGCCCCGCTCTTTTTTGAGAAGCCATTTTTAGCTGGGGAGAACATAGATTGGATGGGGATTGAGACCTATTCTAGAAAGCCTGAGCAGCATTACATGCATTTTCTTCTTGATAATAGAGGGGAGATAAGGAATTTCGGCGGGCTCCTAGCTCCGCTGAACATTAAGTATATTATTCTGCTTAAGGAGGCTGATTATGGGAATTATGAATTTATTTATGACCAGAGAGATTTAAAGATCGTTTTCGAGAATGGGAAGATTGTGATTTTTAAGAATCAAAATAGCGTGGCTAGAGTTTATCTTGTTAGAAACGTGAGGAGGATGAATGATTGGGGTCAAATCTTAGGAATCGTTTCCGCTGAGAATCTTCTCAACTCGGTGTATCTGGTTGGCGACGTGAATGAGGCTGGATTCAATGGGGAATCCTTTAAGCCCTTAAGCTACGCTGTTATCTCTCCCTTAGATGTTGAGGTTGAGGTTCCGAGTCCATGTGGATATTTAGTCTTCGCCGAGCCTTATGATGAGGGGTGGACTGTTAATGATGAGAAGCCTCTTGCTAATTTAGGATTAACAAATGCTTTTCGTATAGAGCATTCTGGAACCGTGAGGATTCGCTATCAAAAGTTTTATGTTTTGTTTCCTCTCTATGTTTCCAGCGCAATTACGTTTATTGGATGCATATTATTCTTGGCGTGGAGAAGGCTATGTTGTCAAAGTTAAAAATAAACGGTCTAGTTTAGAGGTTATCGATAAGGTTCTTCCCTATGTATTAGTCGTTATCCGCGTTGCCTCGGCAAGGTTTATTGAGTCGGAATTGATTGTTTTCCCCATCTACATTGCATCTTTAATCGTCTATGTTTGGAGGAGGTATGATGCCCAAATATTTGTTGGAGCGGCGATTTTTTCATTACTTACATGCGCAATGCTGTTGATAGGTGGATGTGAGAAGACCGCGGATAGAGCTGCTGTTTGGGTCTACTATTTCCTAGTAGTGGGTATAATTGGCTTATTCGTCGATTATTTAAGAGGAGGAGAAAATGATAAAGAGGAAAATTCTAGAGTGAGGAGCGCTTTTTGATTATCTTCCGGGTTTGAGAACTATTTTCGCCGTGTTCATTCTTCCGTCTCTTCAGTCGATATCTCTATTTCAATCTTTATGTTCGCCGCCAGTATGCTTGTTATCATTAATATTCCAGCGATTACATTGATTGGTAGACCCCATGATGACGTTAATCCCGTCTGCACGAATAGAGCTGCTGAGGCTAGGGCGAGTATGCCTGCAGCTATTCCCACTAGTTGAGGCGCATATTCCCTATATGTATAAAGGTGCATCGCGATGCTTATCCAAGCGATTATCGCTGTAGCATGAGCTGTCAAGCTTATGATTTGAAGAAGTAACTGAGCCTTTAATATTGGGGGAGCCTCGATGAAGATTGAGGCTAGGCTTAATGGGAGGAATATCTGCCAAGCTGAAAACTGTCCCCATGGAAGAAGTGTTGAGATTAAAGACAGCAGCGCTCCGGCTAGGGATATGTAGAAGGCTTTTGGAGGAAAAAGACTTTTTAGATTCGACTGGTCAGCTTGGATCTTTTCCGCTTCTCTGCCTTTCCGCATCTTTCTTCTCAGCTGGCCGACTAGAGTAGCGGTTGGAGTGAAGATTGTTGCGGCGAACATGCCTATATTAAGTATTATTGGAGGCTTTTCAATTCTGATGATGAAGGAGATGAGCTCTTGAGTTATATATTCTCCATATTCCGTTATCCAAGCTTCATATATCAGTACTCCTGAGGATATATCATAGATGAGGGTTAGAGTTCCCGTCTCCCACCCCGCAACCTTCAAGGTTACGTTTAAACATTGGAAGGTTCCAGCTTCAACAGTAAAGTTTAATGTCTGAGCGGTGCCGGATGCTATTTTAACCCATTTCTGACTTGTGGTGATATTTCGGATCCATTCTAGATCATGATTTAGAGCCTTTTCTATGCATTTAGGGGGCAGATAGATTAAGGCTGGAAGATAACTTACAAAGACGGGAACACCCTGGCTGTATTTTATCGTTATATTCATCTTTCCAGCTTCAATGGGGGTTGCATAGTAACGTTGATATATGATCGTGGATTCGTTAAATTTCATAATGATATCTGTAATTTCTGATGTTTGATAGACCCCTGATACCGTTGACCCCCTGAACGCTTTATAGGAGAGAGTGAGACCCCTATGCATCAGTAAATCCTGCGCTATTAGAGCTGGAGTTCGAAAATGAAACAGCAGTAACGTCAGCACTATTAGGAAAGATAAACGTGAAGTCTTAAACGTCATCTTATACTTCTCCGCTTAAAATGTGAGAGAATAGAATTTAAAAGTAAACTGAAAAAGAAAAAGGGAAGTTTTCAGGTTTATATATCAAATTGCACTTCTGCCGTAGTTGTCGTTTCGAGTTTTTCATACCACCAAACGCGGTAAGTCCCTGCTGGAGTCGATGGAGGTCTGAATGATCCCGTCCAATCTACATTTTTGTCAAAGTCGTATCCCGGTGTAGTTTTGAAGGCGTTGTCACCTAACTCCGTTATCGTTCCAAGAGCCTTCACAATTGTGAATCCTTCTGGTTCACGATTTGCACCAGCATACGTTATTCTGAGCACAAGTGCAACTGTTCCTGAAGGTATCCAGTTGTTGAATACGCCTAGATACTGGGATGCCCATGCTGCAGCCCAGAATGTGTCACGTCCATCCCAG
>PIYH01000071.1 GCA_003601695.1 Candidatus Bathyarchaeota archaeon | reverse complement strand
ATGTCTGCTACGCATACTTCGGAAGCATAGGGAAGGGATTATTGAGAATCTTCAAATCTGTAGAAAGAGATATGGAAGCTGCAAATATTCGTCTTCACCCTGAAGTTTATCTGAGCATAGTGGGTTTCCTTACATTTTTAACCTCGCTTTTTTCCTTCTCTTTCTTTCTTCTCTGGTTTCTCGAGATTCTCCCGCTTAAAATACCCATTTTAGTCTTTCTAGTATTAGTCCTTCCGCCACCCATAACTTTAACTCTGGGAGTCTTGATTCCCAGATTAATAGCATCTAACAAGATATCTGGACTTAAAAATGAGATTCCGTACGCATCAATGTATCTAAGCGTTATGACGAGCGGAGGTCTTTCACCGTATGCTAGTTTGTTAAGATTAAGAAATACTGATCTCCTCCCAAGGTTGAAAGAGGAGATTAACAGAATTATAAGGGTAACTCTCTCCACCGGGATCGATCCGGTCTCAGCCTTGGCTAAGGCTGCTAAGGATTTAAAGCTTAAAGAGTATTCTCAGCTTCTGTTGGGCTATGCATCGACTACGAAGACGGGAGGGGATGTTCTTCACTACCTCTATAGCCAGACTGAATCCATGTTTAGGAGGATGGCTCTGAGAATAAAAGTCATGGGCGACCGCATGTCGCTTCTTATGGAAGGATACACAATCATAGCGATTCTAGGAGCATTAGGGATTTATGTGATGTTCATAATCTCTTTGAGTTTCCCCAAATTTCAAGCTTTACCTCCAGAAATCTTCTTTTTCTTCTCGTTCATTTTACTACCTAGTATCTCCGTGCTTTTCCTATATCTTACGGAGACTATGCAGATTAATTATCCAATCTCGCAGTGGGAGACATATCTTGCATTATTGGGGTCCATTCCTCTCGGCGTATTTATGATGCTACAGATGGTAATTCCCTACTTCGTAGACGTTTTTCCTCATATTCCAGTTCTCTCTAGAATACCTATGTTTCTCAGAGAGATGCTCGCTCTTAGAGAGGGATGTGAACCTGCTTTAGGATTAGCTATAAGCCTCATCGTGGTCTCTCTTCCAGTAATAGTATCTGATAGGGTCTTCTCAGAAGAGGAGAAGGGAATCTTAGATGGTATGACAAGATTTCTTAGAGATTTAGTTGAGAATAGAAAAACTGGTTTAAGCCCGGAAAAAAGCATCCAGTTATTGGCAGAGAGAGATTATGGAAAATTTTCTAAGTATTTGAGATTGATGAGCGCCGAGATCAGCTGGGGGATCCCTCTCAGAAAGATATTTAGAGACTTCAGGAACAGAGTCAAAAACTGGATATGTCTGATAAATCTATATCTTCTAATAGACACGATAGAGGCTGGAGGCGGGACGGAGAGAAGCCTTGAAACTCTTGCTGAATTCGCTGAGGAGACTAAAAATCTTGAATATGAACGTAGGGCCCGTCTTATCCCTTTGTTTATAGTTCCCTATATGGGAGCGGTTATTTTGACATTAACTACGACTATGCTTCTTCAGCTATTTACAAGCATGAGCTCAGCCAGTGGGGTTCAGATAGCGGTGAAGAATCTTACAGAAACGTTGATAACACCGCTTATTTTACATTCATTCACGCTTGGGATAGTGAGCGGGAAAATAGTCTCCGGAAGAATATCGGCGGGCTTTAAGCATGCGTTCCTTCTTATAATGCTCTCAATAGTTGGCATATATGTAGCCACGCATATTTTGTAATGTACGAAGTATCTTCTACATGTTACGAAGAAAAGGTTTAAGACGACAACAAGAAAGAGGAGTTAGTGGTTATGAAGATTTAATCTCTTTTTGTTGTTTGATTATCTCAACTATTTTCTTAACCATGACTTCTGGCGGGATCATTAGATCATCGCATCTAACATTTCTTAACAATCCTCTCTTAGTATAGTACTCTATTAGGGGCTCAGTCTGTTTTCTGTAAACTTTTAGTCTCTCCCTAATTACTTCCGGCCTGTCATCTTTTCTTTGATACAGTTTCCCGCCGCACTTGTCGCATATACCCTCTTTTTTAGGCTTTAATGTAAGCAAGTTGTATATGGCGCCGCATTTACCGCAGATGAGACGGTTAGACAGACGCGTAATTATGATTTCATCTGGAACTTCTAGATTTATAACCAAGTCTATCTTAGCGATCTTCTCTAAGGCTTCAGCTTGATTTATAGTGCGGGGAAAACCGTCAAGTATGAATCCATCTTTACAGTCTTGTTTCTTCAGCCTCTCTGCAAGAAGTTTGATTATGATTTCGTCTGGAACAAGTATTCCTCTATCACTATACTCTTTTATCCTCTTTCCAAGAGGAGTTTGCTTCTTTATTTCTTCCCTGACCATATCACCAGTTGATATGTGGGGAATCCCTAGAATTTCGGTCAGTCTAGAGGCATATGTACCTTTTCCAGCGCCCGGTGGACCTAGCATCACAATTCTCATCACTCATCCTCCTATTAGATAGATTTAAACCTACAATGAATTTTTACATAAAATTTTCGAAAAATTTAAGCATCTAACAAGAAGCTATGTTGTTCTCTTCTTTAGATATTTGTCAAGAATTAGAAAGACACAGTAGGGTCCACACATATTACAAGATTTCACCTTAGCGCCGAATTGTTGATAGCCTTTTCTAGCCTTATCCAAGTCGAAGCTCATTTTAAAGACAGATTCCCAGTCTAGATTCGCTCGGGCTATACTTACCCTTCTATCTGCCTCTAGGGCTTTCTCTCCTAGCTTTATCAGGTCTCCTGCATGAGCAGCTATCTTTGAGGCTATCAACCCCTCCTTAACCTGATCTGGGTTTGGAAGGCTTAGGTGTTCAGCTGGAGTTAGGTAGCAGAGAAGATCAGCGCCCTCAGCAGCGGCTATAGCGGCGCCTATAGCTGCCGCTATATGATCATATCCCACAGCGAGATCGGTTACTAGTGGTCCGAGCACGTAGTATGGAGCTCCCTTAGTTAGGGATTTCATGAGTCTAATATCAGCGGGTATCTTATCCATCGGCATGTGCCCGGGTCCCTCAATCATGACTTGAACGCCTTTTTCTCTGGCGGTTTCGAGGAGAGTCGCCGAGTTTACCAACTCAGATATCTGGAGGTCGTCATGTGCATCAACTATCGCTCCGGGTCTTAAAGCATCTCCTAAGCTGATAGTGGCGTCATACTTTGCAAACATCTCGAGTAGATAATCCCAATTTTCATAGTATGGATTCTCTTTTTCGTTCTCAAGCATCCACGCCGCAAGCATTGCTCCTCCTCGACTTACAGTTGGTGCTACACGGCTACTCTTAACCATCCTTTGCGCAAGCCGCCGCGTTATTCCAGCGTGAATCGTCATAAAGTCTACGCCGTCTTTAAGTTGTCTTTCAATTATATCGAAGAATAAATCCTCGGATGGAAGTCCACCATGCTTCTGCACTCCTTCTATCCACACTTGGTATGTTGGAACGGTTCCTAATGGAAGAGGCTCTGAGGTCTTCATCAGCTCAGAGCGGATTTTATCTATATTCCCTCCGGTGCTCAGATCCATTATTGTGTCTGCACCATATTTGACAGCGATATTCGCTTTTTCTTTTTCCATCTCCAAGTTACATACGGTCGCGCTTGTTCCTATATTCACATTGACCTTTGTTGATAAGCCCTCTCCGATTCCGAAAATTCTTACATTGTCAGCTCTGCGGAGGTTTCGAACAACTATTATTCTACCCTTGGCAAGCCTAGTTCTCAGCTTCTCCGGACTTATGCCTTCTTGCTTAGATATCGTCTTAAGCTCTTCAGGAACCGATCCGGATCGTGCTTTAAGCATGATAGTCTTAGTCACTTATGATACACCTACTGAAGCGAATAATTAAGATGCAATTATTTAAGGAATTCTCTCAGTTATCCGACTAAAAGAACAGCCCCACTCGGTTTAAATCTTCCTTTTATTACATATCCGGTGAGTACAGATAGTTTTTCAGCAAATTCTTCTATATCATTCATGTATGGCATGGCGCTTCTAGGAAGTCTTCTCTGACTCTCTCCAACCCACTCGTATGCCTTAACCTCTACGAAGTCCGGCTGAGCTCTCTCAATAATCTCAGCATATCCCTCATGATCCATCATGTTATATCCCTTCATCATCGTCAGTCTCAAGACTCTCCGTGTATCCAAGCTTGGAAGCAGATCGATTGTTTCGTTTAGTCTTTCCCAGGCATCCCTAATAAGAGGCCTAGCAAGTCGAATGAAATCCTTCTTGCTCGTTGCAAGAATACTAATGTAGAGCTGAAATGGAAGATTCTCCATACGTTCAAGAGCTTCAGGCATAGTTCCATTAGTCACTAGAAAGGTGATCATTCCCCTCTTTCTAGCCTCATCAACCATCTCTGAGATCATTGGATAAAGAGTTGGCTCCCCAGTTAGGCTCATAGTCATCATTGATGGGTTTAGTGCCTCCTCAAACTTTTTCTTATCAACTCTCGGATTTCCCTTCCAGCCTGAAAGAAGGAGCTTCCTCTGCTCTATTGCCTCATCAATTATCTGTGCAGGTTCATCCAGATCCTCGATCTCTAATGGAAACTCTTTCCATACGAGGCCTGGTCTATCTCCTGAGTGAAGCCTCCAACAGTGAAGACAGTGAAGATTGCATCCCAAGTACGGCGTCATCATCATGCATCTATGACTTTCAACAGGAGGATACCAGAGCTCCTTGTAGCAAACACGGTTATTTCGTAGGCTTTCTTTAGTCCATTGGCAGATCTTAACAGCACTGTGACAATGATTTCCCACTATTCGGTAGCCTTGACGATAAAGAATTTCTCGAAACTCTAGTGAAGAACCAGCGTTTCCCATCTCATTCACATCGACCGGCCTCTGAGACTTAACCAAGGAAGAGTTACGAAAATTTTTATATAAATAATGTGTTTCCAGCTCCATCTCCAGCCGTAAACGAATAAACCTGATTATTGAATTTTAAAAAATCTTGCTATCTATGTTAATTGCGTGAGGTGGCGGCAATGAAGTTTGAGGATCAAGCGAGCATCTTATCCCTATAGCTGCTGGCGGCATCCACCAACGTGACCTCCTCCTAGGAATAAAGCCTCCTAAGCTCATACTCCATAGCAGCCCTAAAGGTTCTAAGCTTCCTATCCAACACCACCCAATTAGCCACATGGAAGTTGAGGATCACCTGATAGATCATCATCTGTTGAGATAAATGACTCTAGAATCACATTTAGTGCATGCTCCTTTCGATACAAACTCACTATTGCTTCTCCATAAGATGTGGCTGAAGCCTTTCTCTTGCCTTATATAGGATTTGATAATGCCCTAAATTCTAGAGATTAAGGCTTCCTCCGGATTTCCTAACTGGCTTATCAACTAAAAAAATAGCAGAATCTGCTAGATAAGATTTTGTGCATACTAGCTCACTTAACTAGTACTAACAGTAACTTTAAGTTAAGTAGGAAAATGCTAGTGCATGAGACAAGTGGGCAAGTATCATGTTGAGAAGTAAATTAAAAATGAAGCTATCACAAATTGGAGTTTGCAACTCCAGACAGGTTGAAAATATATGTTTCGGTCCTTGACTTATCATAAAGCAAGAGGCAAAGATTTTAATGGATCAAATATAAATAATTTGCATGAATTCTAATACTTTCTGGGAGATGGTTTATTGTCAACACTTGAGGAACGACGTGTGCGATGTCCAAACTGTGGAAAAATGGTTCCAGCGATGAGGTATTGCATATACTGCGGAGCCAGACTTCCTCAGGCTCCCCTTATAGGTGCACCTGAAGTCTCGCCTCCTTCACCCAAGCAAGCTCCTTTACCTCCAACCATAAAGGTTAGGAAACCCTTCTTTCCCGGCGCGAAAAGCGAGATTGAGCAGTTAATGTCTGGAATCACTGTTCTCTATGAAAGAAAAATCTCTTTGCTGGATCTCTTCCAGTCTGGCGAGGTCTCTGAAAGAGTATTTCTGAAACTCTACAGAGAGTACTGTGGGAAGCTTAATGAATACTTGAAAGCCCGATCCGCAAAGATGGATGAACTGAAAAGTTCTCTTGAAGATAAGCGGAATGCTCTGAGTAATATTAAGATGCAGCTTGAGGAACTTGAGGTTAGAACTAAGGTTGGAGAGATAGATCCAGCCACTTATAATAGGCAAGCTGAGAAGCTAAGGATAGAGGAACGTGGATTAAACGAGACTCTGAACTCACTTAATGCTGACATAAAAGCTCTAGAAAATATTTTAGGCGACAAGAAGCCTGGAGAAATTTACGAATTAGAAAGAAAACTTAGGAGGACTAAGTCAGCGCTGGAAAAGATGGGTAAGGAAGGTAAAATAGCGCAGGAGACTCTTAAATTTGTCATCTCCGATGTTGAGAAAATGGCTGGTTTCCTAGACTCTCTGATAAAGGATCGAAAGGAGAAAGAGAAGAAGCTACGAGAAGAACTTGAGACTCTTCAGACAAGATATAAGCTAAGTGAACTCTCGATAGAGGAATACGAAAGAAGAAAACGTGAAATACAGTCTGAGATCGCTAAGATTTGGGAGTAGCCTCTTCAAGATGTGAACATTCCAGTCTCATCAGGAAACTTTCCTAAATAGGTTTCTATAGCTTAACGGAGAAGAGTAATTCAATGAAATTCAGGGATTTAGCATATCTCTGCGAGCGTCTTGAAGCTACTACTAAACGTAACTTCATGGTCAGCATTGTTGCTGACTTTCTCAAACATCTCAGTAAAGAAGAGGTTGAACCGGTAATTTCAATGATGCTCGGCCGCCCGTTCCCTAAATGGGATCCAAGAAAATTAGATGTTAGTTGGGCAACGCTTAGCAAGATAATCCTGCGCCTAACCGGCACAGACTGGAGGGATCTTTCAGCAGCAGCTTTCAGAAATACTGGAGATTTGGGAGTAGCGGCAAAGATAATATTTGAGAATCGCAAGAAGCAGCGGCAGACGACGCTATTCGAGAGGCCTCTGTCGATTCTTGAAGTTAGAAACATTCTTGAAGCCGTAGCTGAAGCTTCAGGACAGGGGTCAAGAGAGCGAAAAGAGAGGCTGATTGAATCTCTTCTGGGAAGAGCTCTTCCTATAGAAGTTAAGTATCTCGTAAAGATAATGGTTGGTGAGATGAGAACAGGACTGCAGGAAGGATTAATGGAAACGGCGGTCTCAAAGGCATTTTCTATCCCTATTGAAAAAATTCGGGTAGCTTCTATGCTCACTGGAGATATCGCTGAGACGGCGGCTATATGTGCAAGGGAGGGAGCTGAAGGATTGCTGAAATTGGGATTCAAGATCTTCAGGCCAGTTAAGCCTATGCTTGCTCAAATGGCTGAAAATCCCGAAGAAGCATTAAAGGAACATGGAGGAAAGACGGCGTTTGAGTATAAGCTTGATGGCGCGCGAATACAGATCCATAAGTCTGGAGGGAAAGTTAGGATCTTCAGTCGAAGACTCACCGACGTCACCAAGAGCCTTCCGGATATTGTAGAGATAATTAAGCGAAGAGTCAAACTTGACGAAGCCATACTTGAGGGAGAGGTCATAGCTATTGGGAAGAATGGAAATCCCCTTCCATTCCAGCATTTGATGCGCCGCTTCCGCAGAGTATGCAGCATAGAAAAGATGGTTGAGGAGATACCTGTGGAGCTTTATCTATTTGACATAATCTATATGAATGGAGAAAGCCTGATAAACCTCCCCTATGTTGAGAGGAGAAGAAAACTCAGTGGAGCGGTGAGCAACATATCCTTAACGAAGCAGATGATCACCAGCAGCCCTAAGGAAGCTGAACACTTTCTGGAAGAGGCGATAAATAATGGCCATGAAGGATTGATGGCTAAGAGACTAAATAGTCCGTATATCCCTGGTATACGTGGAAAACATTGGCTGAAAATTAAGAGGACCCTGGAGCCCCTCGACTTGGTGATCGTTGCAGCTGAGTATGGAACTGGAAGAAGACATGGATGGCTTTCAGATTATTATTTGGCGGCTAGAGATGAGAAGACAGGTGAGTTTCTAACGATCGGAAAAACGTTTAAGGGATTAACTGATCGTGAAATAGAGGAGATGACTGAAAGGCTTAAGCGGATTGTTGTAGAGGAAAAGGGACACATCGTAATAGTTAAGCCGAAAATAGTCGTTGAAGTAGCATATAATGAGATACAGGAGAGCCCCAAATATAAGAGCAGAATGGCTCTTCGCTTTGCTCGTATTACTCGAATCAGAGATGATAAGAGCCCTGAAGAAGCCGACACGATTAAGAGAGTGAGATGGATATACGAACAGCAATTTTTGAGAAAATCCAAATTTTCCCATATAGGATAAAAACTCTTTAGAATATCGAAGCATATTTTTTCATGGTTGTGAGTTAGCATGCTGGATAAAGCTTCTATGATTGCAGAGGCTCTGATTCGTTCCGAAGCTTTGAAATTTGGAAAGTTTAAGCTGAAATCAGGTATTATAAGCCCGTACTACATTGACCTTTCATGGCTTCTTTCATCACCAGAGAGCTTCGCCACCGTTGTGAATTTAGCAACTCAAGAGATCAAGAAAATATTGTATGAAATAAAAGTTAACAAGCTGGCCTCCATTGAGCTGAAAGGCGCATTGCTACTACCCACGATCGCACATAAGCTGAGAATGCCATGCATCATAGTAAGGAAAGAATCAAAATCGTATGGACTTACTGGAAGAATAGCCGGAGGCATAGTTAAGCCCGGAGACCGATTTATCTTCTTTGATGATGTAATTACAAAGGGAGATTCGAAGATTGAGGGAGTAAAGCCCATAGAGAAAGCTGGAGGAAAAATTGAAAGTATTCTTGTAGTGGTTGATAGAGAGCAGGGAGGAAAAGAAGAGCTTGAAAGGCGAGGATACAACCTCATATCTCTAACTACGATCTCCGAAGTAATCAGCTACCTTCTAAAGGCAGGAAAGATTAAATCCAGCTTAGCCAAAGAGATCCTTAAATACACTAAGAAGTAATAAATGATTTTTAAGATGTCTTAAAATTGCATCTAATTTACATTTTCAGTCTTATATCATCGTGAAGAAATTCCTTTTTTAGGATTATTGTAGCAAAAGTAAATCCTAAATAGGTGATTCGTGAAATAGGCTGTCAATAAAGATCCTTGGATGGGGGAGGGATAGATGAAAGGAAGTGGCGATGATGACCAACGGCTTCAACAAAGCGTACCCGCAGACTTTCGAGCATGGACTTTCGATCAACGCAGTGAATCGATTTATCGAAACTCTTAAACAATCCTTTCTCGCCTTCTCATTTGACCTAGGCGGGCTTTTAGCTGGCTCGATTCTGCTTTTCTTTATGAATGTTTTCTCATATGCCCCCTGGATCATCATAATTTATCCCAGCATCATTAGCATGCGTGGTGTAATAGGCGGATTCTTCAGCGGCAGGCTATCAACTTCTCTTCATTTAGGAATAGTGAAACCGTCGTTTCTGAATAACACTACAACATTCCTACTTTTAGTATGCTCAACTATCATACTGACTATTGAAAGCAGCCTAATGATGGGAGCTCTAGCCTGCTTTGTGAATATCTTCTTATGGGGAGCGCATCTAGCAGAGTCTCTAGATATCCTATCGGCAATAATGACTACGATGGGTCTTTCTCTGCTTTTTGTCTCACCTGTAACTATCGAGATCTCAATCTTATCATTCAAGCGCGGATTAGATCCAGACATAATTGTTTATCCGATTATGTCTACGCTTGGAGATATTCTTGTCACTCTATGTTTTGTTTTCTCCCTTAAGCTTCTATTTTCAGGCTTTCTAGGCTCATTAATAGCATGGATTTTTGACATTGCTTTCGCATTCATCGCCATGCTTCTTCTAGCGAAATATAGAAAGACTGAGCAGTTCACTCGAACGCTAAGAGAATTCTCTTTAACATTGCTTATCGTAACGTTAATTGTGAATCTAACGGGAAACCTGCTTGGAAAGATTAGTAGAGTAGTAGGTAGGAGACCTGAAATCTACATACTTTATCCAGCATTGATAGATACTATAGGAGATGTAGGCTCGGTTGTTGGGTCGACGACGACGACAAAGCTTGCCTTGGGCTTGGTAGGCTTATCCTTTAAGGAT
>PIYH01000070.1 GCA_003601695.1 Candidatus Bathyarchaeota archaeon | reverse complement strand
CATCATAGACGATCTCATCCTTATTAGGAAACCTGCATAACTCAGAATTTTCACCGCTTCTTTAGATAAGTATAGCCACAGCCACGGCATATTCTCCGCTGTGACTAATGCTTACAAATACGCGGCTACATGAGATTCCGTTCATGAATCTCCTTAATGAATCTCCAGCATTAATATATGGTTTCCCAGACTTATCCAAACATACAATTATATCCTTTAGCTTCACACCCATGCCTATTCCTAAACCAAGCGACTTCAGAACGGCCTCTTTCACGCAGAATCTACCCGCCAGGTGTGGATATGGATTCTTCATAGAGAAGCAATATTCCACCTCCTCCTCAGTAAAGATCTTCTCCAAGAATTTACGTCCCCTCCTCTCAACGGCACGTCTAAACCTTTCAATCTTCACTATATCGACGCCTATGCCCTTAATCATCAAAACACCTAAGCTGTATTTTGAAAATAAAGGGAATTTGAGAAAAATCGGCTATTTTAGGTTGATTCCTTGCTGGATATCTTCTTCTTAATATACTCTATCACTTGTCCAACAGTTACGTTCTGCTCCGCTTCTTCCTCGGGTATCTCTAAATCGAACTCCTCCTCAAAGGCCGCTATGAGCTCTATCCTATCTAGAGATTCCATCAGTAAGTCGCGAACTAGATGTGTATCGTACGTTAGGTCTTCAGGGTTGATGCCGAACTGTTCAGCGATTATTCTTTTAGATCTAGTCTCCACATCCTCAGCCAATCGCATCACCACCATCCTATTACATATACCTCCCTCTTAAAAGCGCCTTAGCTCTGCTCCTTCTAATTAGTTTTTCCCTCTCCTCTTTAGTATCGTCATATATTTGTCTCAGAAGCTTCTCGTAGGCTTCCGTCATCTTGATTCCTCTCCGCGCCATCATTCTCTTCTCAGTTATGATCGTTCTTCTGAAGCCAGCGCCCCTGCTCAGTCTTCCTCTGAAGTACCAGCAGAAGCTTGGTATATACTTCGGCGTAGGCTCTCCTGAGGCTACTATGTTACACGCTACTCCTATGACGCTTCCTGTGTTGAGAATGCATCCTATGCTGAACTTACAATGATCACCAATGAAGGATCCAAGTTTTTGAGTCTTTGTATCTACAAATTCTCCTTTGAAATATACTTGAACCGGCATGTAATCATTCTTTATGTCGCTATTGGTAGTTAATGCTCCAATATTAACCCATTCGCCAACATAGGAATGACCTAGGAAGCCCGTATGATACTTGTTAGAGTATCCGTGGATTATGCACTCCTCAGTCTCTCCGCCGACCCTGCAGACTGGACCGAAGCTTGAGCCGCTCCTTATCTTTCCACCTAATATCAAGCAATTCTCACCTATGACGCTTGGTCCTTCTATTCGGCTGAAGGGATGAACCACCGCTCCCTCATCAATGATTATCGGTCCGTTCTCTGCATCGAGCACCACATATGGGTGTATCTTAGCCGTCTTCGCGATGTACAGATTCTCTTTATCGCCCAATATTATGCATTTGGGATGAACGTCGCCATGTATCCCGTTACCTAAGGCTTTAAAGTCTTCCTTTATTGTTTCGGAATTCTCATTTATTAAATCCCACGGATACTCTATCAGGGTTAAATCCGTCTCTTTAGGGCTCAGCTCATCTCTGAGATTCTTCAATGTCTCTTCTAGACTTCCAGCGAGCATCTTCTCCATAGTAGCCTTCTTAACTCTAGCGTAAACTATGTCCTTACCTTTTATGGCTACTTCTTCGTCTCCCTCAAGCTTTAAGTCATCCTTCTTGGGCAGAAGACGGCCGTTCACTATGAATATATCATCCTTCAAGGCTTTAAGGTTATTTACGAGTCCATCCTTGACGCTTTCTTTGAAGACGCTTGCTAAGTGCTCTCTGAGGAAATAAATAGTTTCAGCTCCAGAGAGCTCCCTCTTTATCTTTTCCATAAGCGTAGTCTTACCGCATCTAAGTTCAAACACTGGCCTCGTCATCGTCATGGGATAAAAGTTGTCACATTTTTGATCCTCGAATATGCATATCTTCAAATACATCTCCTCCTAACATGATATTATCTTGAGACAATTTAATTTTTAGATATGCTTAGGACCGATAATGTTTCCAGAGCTATTGCCAACTCTTCATCGGTCGGTACAACTAAAACCTTGACCTTCGAGGAGTCGCGGCTTATAATTCTCGGCTCCCTAGATTCTGTCCTATTTTTCTCTTTATCGATCTCAACGCCCAGCGCCTCTAATCCTTCACATATTGACTCTCTCATTCTCCAGTCGTTCTCGCCTATTCCAGCCGTGAAGACTATTGCGTCTAACCCGCCCATCACAGCCATGTAAGCGCCTATGTACTTTTTAACTCTATACGCAAAGACCTTAAGGGTTATTTCGGCTCTCTCATTCCCCTTCTCTAGCTCCCTTCTCAAGTCGCGAACATCACCGCTAATCCCAGATAATCCCTTCAAACCGCTTTCACGATTCAATAAATTCTCAATCTTCTCGAGGCTCATGCCACGTTTCCTAGCTAAGAAGAAAATTATAGAAGGATCTATATCCCCTGATCTCGTAGCCATAACGAGTCCTTCAAGAGGAGTAAAGCCCATACTTGTATCTATAGATTTTCCCTCCTTAACAGCTGTTATGCTACATCCGGCTCCTAGATGACACGTCACTATCTTAAGACCTGAAAGGTCGACGCCTAAGACCTCCGCTGCTTTTTGAGCCACATAACGATGAGATGTTCCATGAAAGCCATAGCGTCGTATCTTATAGCGTTCATACAACTCATACGGTATAGCGTAAAGATAAGCTTCGATGGGCATTGTCTGGTGGAAGGCCGTATCGAAAACAGCTACTTGAGAGATCCCTGGCATAAGAGACATAGCTGCTTCTATTCCGGCTATATTTGCTGGATTGTGCAACGGAGCCATTTCGGACCATTGCTTAATAACCTCCAGAACCTCCTTAGTTACCAGCGTCGACTCGAAGAAGGAATCTCCTCCATGAACAACTCTATGGCCAACGGCACGTATCTCCGAGAGATCTCTTACCACGCCATGCTTCTCATCTGTTAGAATCTTTAGAATCGCTCTTAACCCTTCTCTGTAGCTTCCAGCTCTTAGTTTCAGTTTAGATACTTCTCCGCAGCGTCTATGGATTAGCATAGATTCTTCGGCTTCAACCTTGTCTAGAAGACCAGATGCTAATTCCCGGAGCTCCCTTCCCTCAGCGTCATAGACCTTGTATTTTATAGTTGAGCTTCCACAATTTACGACGAGCACTTTCACCATCATACCCACCCCTAGAATCCTTGAGCCAATATATTAACGATCGTTATTACCCCTACTATCTCCTCAGCCTTGGCTCCTCTAGATAAGTCGCTGACAGGTTTCTTGAATCCTTGAAGTATTGGACCATAAGCTCCAGCTCCGCAAACGTGCTGAACAAGCTTGTAAGCTATATTCCCAGCATCCAGATCTGGAAATATCAGTATATTCGCTCTACCAGCAACTGGTCCAACGTCACCTTTGATCTTCTTCTCAGCGACGCTTGGCAACAAGGCGGCATCCGCTTGCAACTCGCCATCTATCGCTACATCGGGAGCCTTCAACCTAGCTATCTTAGTTGCTTCTTTGACCTTGTCGACTAATGAATGTGCTGCGCTTCCCTTAGTTGAGAAAGATAACATCGCTACTCGAGGCGTCCATCCGAGCAGAGCTCTAGCACTTCTAGCTGAGGCTATCGCTATATCAGCTAGCTGCTCGGGAGTTGGGTCAGGATTCACAGCCGCATCTGCGAATATAAGCGTCCCATCTTCTCCTATCCTCTCATTTTTTGTCTCCATTATGAAGAAACTTGATGGTACAGTAATATCCCTCTGTAGCCCTATTAGAAGGAGACTTGCCCTTATCACACTTGCAGTAATAGATACAGCTCCAGCAACCATGCCGTCTGCATCACCCATTCTAACCATCATAGCCCCATAGTAGAGAGGCCGCCTTAATATCCTCTTAGCCATAGCCTCGCTTACTCTCTTGCCTCTTCTTATCTCAAGATACTTCTCAATGTACTCATTCATCTTTGGGCTATATTCCGGATTAAGAATCTTAATATTTCTGAGGCTTAATCCAGAATCTCTCATTCTCTTGTTTATTGCATCTTCATCGCCTAGAAGTATAGGCTTAGCTAGACCCTCCGCAGCTGCCTTTACTGAGGCCCTTATTATTCTGTCCTCTTCACCCTCAGGAAGAACTATTCTCATAGGCTTCTTCTTAGCTCTCTCCTCGAGGAGATCCATTATCAAAGCATAGCACCCCTGTAGTCTTTAGGAAAGCTATAGCTTAGAATTTTTAATGATATCATTAATAAAGGTTCACTCTGAGGGATAACTATATCTTTCTCATCTACTAGTACGCGAAGGTCGATGCAAGGCGAAAAATGATAAGGTGAGACCTTTCTTAGGAACGTATCTCAGCCCTTCTTATGAAGGCCGAAGGCCATAGCTAATGCTCCATATAAGACCACGTCGCCCTTCAATGGGGTTACTTTCACTTCAGCTTCCCTGTTAACTATATAATCTTTAAACTGCATCCTTATTGGAGTTAGCACTTGCTCCACATTATTCAACACCACAGCTCCGCCTAGAATCACAACTGATGGGTCATACACGTTTATAGCGGAGGCGACGCCCATCGCATTTATCTCACCTACGCGATTAACCAGATGCTCGCAGAGGAAATCGCCAATCTTAGCTCCGTCATAGATAGCCTTTGCTGTTACTCTTTCCATCTTTCCATACGATGCCTTATACAGGTAGCTATGTCTAAACTTATCTTTTAGGTTCTCCTCCTCAATGATTAACCGTGCATAGTTTGGTATGTTCTTGCCGGAACAGTAGGCTTCCCAGTGTCCTCTCTTTCCACATCCGCAGAGGAGGCGGCCCTCGTAATCGACTACTATATGTCCGATTTCATGGGCATTTCCATCTTTACCTAGGAGAACGTGTCCGTCGACGTAGACGCCCGCTCCGATACCCGTACTTATAGTTATGTAAACGAAGTTATCAATGCCTCTGCCGGCTCCATAGAATCTTTCACCTATAGCTGCGACGAGGCAATCGTTCATAACCTCAACCGGAACTTTAAACTCTTCAGTTAAGGGTTCTCTTATCGGTATGAATTCGTAAGGAGCGTTCGCGGGTCTAGATATTCCCCCTCTAATGGGGTCTTGCGGACCGAAGGCTCCAACCCCTATACCATCGGCGTCCTCAAGTTTTAGAGTATTCTCTCTACAAATCCTTTTTATGAGCCTAATTATCTGCCTACTTACTGCTTCAGGGCCGCCCATAAGGTTTGTTCTCTCCATAATTCTAGCTATTATTCTCCCATCTCTACATCCAGCTATAACCCTCACGTTTGTTGCTCCAAGATCTACGGCTATACCATACTTCATCACGAAGCGCCTCCCTAAAACCATCCGCTCGAAAAATATTAAAGTCTTATCCGCATCAGCGGTTTTTTCAACATCGCCAACACGAAGCTTCCTAAATCCTCTTCAATGTAGGGGAGGCCTTTATGATGCAACGTGAACATTAGGAAATCTTATAAGCCTTTTCCATTACATAAGCGTTTTAAGTCATTAGAAAATTTCGAATATATCATTAAGTGAATGATGGAGAATGATTTGTATGTCTCTCATGAAGATTTTAGAAGAAGAGTACATGAAGAAACATCCAAGATCAAGGAATCTCTATAGCCGAGCTCTGAAGTGTTTCGCAAGTGGGGTTACCCATGACGGAAGATACGTTAAGCCTTTCCCCATATATATGGTCAAGGCTGATGGAGTTAAGAAGTGGGATGTCGATGGAAATGAGTATGTAGATTACGTTATGGGACATGGTGCATTACTCTTTGGATATAATGATAAAAGACTGAGAAGAGCTGTCGAATCGGTTCTTTCAAATATTCATATGGGTTCATGTACGGAGCTCGAGATAGAGTGGGCTGAGATGATAAAGAAGCTCGTCCCATGTGCTAGAGATGGATTCGTGAGGGCGTGTGCTTGTGGAAGCGAAGCGATAGCAATGGCCGTTAGACTCGCAAGAATACATACTGGGAGGGATAAGATAGTAGTCCACGAAGGATGTTATCATGGAAAATGGGAGTCAGTCATTCTTGCCCATAACGGTCCACCATATGGTTTATGTAATACTCGAGGAATACCGAAATCCGTAGGCGAAAACACGATCATCATACCATATAATAAGCCCGAAATCGTCGAGAAAGTATTCGCTACCGGGGATGTGGCATGCATAATTTTGCAGGGAAACGCGCCTTATACGAAAGAGTATATGAAGGAACTAAGGGAACTCACCGAGAAGTATGGGGTTGTCTTCATACTTGATGAAGTTGTCTCGGGATTTAGATACGCGGCTGGAGGCGCCCAAGAATACTATGGGGTTACGCCGGATTTAGCAGTCTTAGGTAAGATTGTCGGTGGAGGTGCACCTATAGGAGCAATATGCGGAAGTCGAGAATTACTCCAGTACTACGAGTTCAGAGACGATGAGTATTGGAACCGCTTTGTGAGGATCTCGATTGGAGGAACGTGGAATGCTCAGCCAATCTGCATAAGTGCTGGTTTAGAGGCTATGAAGATTATAGATAAGGAACGCAATGAGATTTACCCCCGTCTCTATAAGATATGCGAGAGATTAGTGGATTCTATCGTTAAATGCGCGGAGGAAGCTGGTATAAGGGTATCTGTTGGAGGTACGCCGCCTGAGAGGCCGATGGCTTACATCCATCCGAAGTTCGCAGAGGGATCCAGTCCCCTAGCCGCATATGCATTCTACCTTTCAATGACGAATAACGGCATCTTTCCATATAGAACTGGAAGGTTCGTACCATGTGTTAAGCATTCAGATGAAGACTTGAAGAGAACTGAGAATGCCATGAGGAAGGCTATGGAAGTCTTAAAGAGAGATAAGCTTGTTCCATCCTACGACTCCTAAAGCATCTAGAAATTGCTGTTCTTCAAAAATGTTCTATTTTAAGAGTCTAATTAGGTTTTACACGTATCCTCTGACGTATCCTCTGGGGGCCTAACAGAGTATCTCCTTCCCTCATCCAAATTTTCCCATATCTTCGTCATTTTAACTCCGTGCGGCAATATTTATTTTGAGGCTTCATAAATCCTGAAAAATTAACTAGCATATTTAAAGAGCTAAAATATTCATAAAGAGATATCTGGTAGGCTCCACGTCCAGAAAGCAGAGAAGAAAATAGATTACAAGTATAGGCGTGCATATTCCCTTTTGGAGATGCATCTGTTCCCTGAGGATGCCATAAGAGCTGAAGCAGGCGTAATGATCTACGTGTCCAGCAATATAGAGGTTAAGACTCATACGAGGAATAGGGAGGTATATGGAGAACTATTAAGGTCTCCCTGCTTGGAGGAGAAACGCTCTTCGTGAACCAATTACGTAGCTAGGGAGAAACCAGGCGTTGTCGGTTTCACATCAGCTCCACTCGGCGACATATCTATGCTCGAGGAATCTCGTTCAAATGAGGTTAATGGGAAGAAATCTTTAGATATCTATAAGGCTTTGAACGCCTCGTCTCGCCTGGACAGATGTATAGATGCTGAAAGCCACACATACAGATACTAGCACTGCTCCTAGAGAGAAGAATGAGCCCGTGTATCCGAAAGAGGCCATTATGAAGCCTGTGAATATAGGTCCAGCCATCTGGCCGATATCCATTATCGTCGCTAGGAAACCCATAGCTGCACCGTAGGATTTCTTATCTGCGAGATCTCCAACAAGCGCAGGTGCAGATGAGATAATCATTGAGAAAGATAGTCCAAATATGACGGAGATAAGTAGGAGCGGGATAAACTGGATATTATATGGAATTACAATTATTGATATTCCTCCCAACGCTAGACCTCCAATGATCGGCATCTTCCTGCCAACCCTGTCGGAGAACCGTCCCATAAACGGGTTGACTATAGGAATCAGAATCAGCTGCATCCCCATGATTACACCTATCAATGAGGGATCTAGCTTCGCTATGTTCTTCAAGTAGCCTACGAGGAAGAATTCTAAGGCTCCATATACATATCTCGCCGCGGCCTCCGTTGTGCTTGCGATGAAAATGTTGCGATTCCGCAGAACCACCCGAAAACCTTCAAGCTTCCTAACGTTTCTTCTCCTCTCCGAACTGCTGATCGGCTTATCTGCAATCCACCTAAAAAGCGTCAAGCCAGTTACGAGGGTTAATATGCCGAATAGACCTACAGCGAGATAGACCATGCGGTAATTCCATAAAGTAAGAGAGAGTATGAAGCCTCCGAGGAAAGGCGCGATGCTTCGCCCAACAATCGTAGCCGACGTGAACACCGAGATCTTCTCGCCTCTTCTTGAAGGGTAATATTCAGCCAAGGCCGCCCTTGCAACTGGAACAAAGATTGCCGTTGCGAATCCATGATAGAAACGAACAAGAATCAACTGCCACCAAGAATTTATGAATATGTAGAGGAAGGGCGCCGATGCGAATACCATGCTTGACGCTAAGAGAATCTTTTTTCTTCCAATAATATCTGAGAGCGAACCTGCCGGAAAGCTTATTAGAACTCCTGGGAGAGTCGATGCAGCTGCAATAAACCCCATAAAAGCTTCAGGAGTTTCAAGACTCTCCGCGAAGGGATTTAGAATAGGATTCTTAGACATCGTAGAGCTGAGAATAGCAAACGTGCCCATCACGCATAGAATGATGAAGAATATTTCATTCCCATCTGATTCTGCAGATTCTCCATTATTTTGCGCCGAGACATCCATGATTCTTATTAATAAACCCAGCATATCAAGCTTTTCGATTAGATGATGCTTTAAACAAAAACTTCAATCTTTAACAACGGAAATTCTTCAACAATTGTAAGTCGGAATCCAGCGCGCTGTTTCTAAACAAGATTTTCAACAATAAGTCAAAAATGAGCCTAAAACGATACGGATTTGGTGAACGAAGATCACTTCTTCCGTTTAAATTTCTCGGAAAAAGCAAATTTTAGATCTGGCAGCAAGGTTCCTCATAGCGAGAAGTTGCCTTTTCACATGTAAGATGAATCCTATACTGCTCCCTTCTTTCATCCCCTTCAAAACTTCTTCAGTCAAGTTCCTTGAATAGAATAGGTGATCCAACACTTGCAAACAAGACCGTTACGCCTTTCTCTTTAACCGATATTAATTGTTCAAATCTGCAAGTTTTTGCATCAGAATAAACCAAGTAAGCGAATCCGTTCTGGCGAATATTATGAAGCCTATTCAGAGGAGCGCAAAACAAACCTAATATTCTCCATTCTTATATATCGGAAGGTTCTTCTTCCGAACATCGCAATGCGGGCTGGTGGACCGGGGGGGATTTGAACCCCCGACCTCCTGAGTGCAAGTCAGGCGTTCATTCCAGACTGAACTACCGGCCCATAGCCGTTAATACTTTATTTCTTCAAGAGTCTTTCTAATGCCTGAACAAGTTTTTCCTTTTCCCAGTATTGTATCTCTTCAAATAGCTCTATAAATTTGTTTATGAGCAGTCTATACTTTCTCGTATGCTTGTTCAGCAACCACTCTGCAAAGCCGTGGGATATAAGCTGCAATGCTTCATCCGGATCCTCTGCGTAGATGATGATCGTGTCTCCTGCAACCTCTTTACCAGCTCCAGACGCCCATAAAGAATCAAGAATACGAACGGATTTAAAAAGGAATAGGCTACATGCTATTGTAGTATTGGATTGTCGGATGAAATGGAAGCCGCATTCTCGGGTTCAAACTCTCATCCATGCTTTCATTATCCATTCGGGTTTTTTATAGCTCGATGAAGGACGCTCCTATCCTCTCCACACCCCCACGCCACCCATCCCTTGCATTATAGTAGATTATGTGTTTTCCATCGTGGTTGAAGACCATGTCTAGCTGGTAGACCATCGCTCTCTTCCAACCCTCAGTCGGAGCGATTATTGGATTGTAGGGGGCGTTTAACCATTCAATACCGTCAACCGACACCATAAGGCTTATAGCTGATCTGCTCCTGCCCTCCCCGTCTTTGTATAACCCGTTATTGAATCCTAGAAACCCTTCATCCCACATGAAGACCTTGAGAGCCCCCGCGCCGAAGCTTCTGTAGGGTATTCTCTTATCCGGTTTTATTATCGGCTCACCATGCTTCTCGTATGGACCGTATATGTCATCCGCTTCGGCGAAGCTCACATATTTTGGCTCCTCATACCCACAGTCGTCGAACCACACCGTGCCCCCCGAATAATATAGGCGGTATACATTCCCGATTTTTAAGAGACACGGGTTCCTCACTTGGGTGCGTCTCCCCTCCCTTTCCCAGCCTAGTTCAGGCTTTAGGATTTCCCTCTCACCCGACCACTCGTCCAAGTCTCTGCTCTCCCTAACGCATATGGTTGTGTTTCCTCTCCCGTCAGCCTTCGTATAGAACATGTACCATGTTCCTCCCTCATGGTGTAGGTACACGAGCCCAGCCCACTTGGCAAAATAATTTATGGTCTGCTCCAGCTCCCACGCCACCCCGTCGTCAGAAACATAACGGTAGATCACACCCTTACCGTAGGCGTACATATGCCACCTCCCGTCGTACTCTTCTGGCAGTATCAGCTGAGGATCCCCTATCACATCATGAGGGGGTTCTATCAGGGGGTTCTGAGGGAAATCCCTCCACCTCTCAGGTCTCCAGTCAGGAACCTCCACCATCACCAACCCCCACCCCATAATCAACAGATACTGTTAAGATAAGGTTTTTGTGGCTTCGAGGCGCCTTTATTTTTTGGAGGTGATTCTATATAGGTGCTTTTGAATGGCTCCTCGAAGCCGTTAAGGAAGGAAAGATACCTACATTACAGACTGCCCCTCTTGGAAACGCACAAGAAATTATAAAGATATTCAATAAAGCGACAGAAATCCCAGTCATCACTTCACCATCAATCTCCAGAATAAATGAGGTTTACAGGAATTATGGCTTTAAACTTGAATAGACTCGACTAGACTCAGGCTTTATTGGCTATTTTGATATTTTCAGAAATCCCTCTTCTTCTAGTCTTTTTAGAGCTATGTTGAGCGGCACAGTCTAAGGGTCTTGATAATCGTATTTGCACGATATAAACTGAAGAAAAGTATCGTAGTTTTGGTA
>PIYH01000069.1 GCA_003601695.1 Candidatus Bathyarchaeota archaeon | reverse complement strand
CTTTCATCCCAGTTTTGCCTTTTATTTCAGATTCAGCTGAGCAAATAGAAGAAATGGTAAAAACAGCTAAAGAATTCGGAGCGGATTATGTTTTTGTTGGTGCTTTAACTTTATCTGGTATTGGAAAAAACTTTACTATAAAATTCTTGAGAAACATTTTCCAGAGTTATTGCCAAGATATAAGCACCTTTTCAGAATCTTCAACCAACCAAATAAAGCATATCAGTTAGGTCTCGAGAGGAAAGCAAAAGAATTTTGTGAAAAATATAAAATAAGATACAAGATTTTGTGATGAAAATGGAGAAAGAGGAGATAAGGAAAATAGCACACCTGCTTTATGAATTAATGAAGAAAAATGAGTTGATCAAGTTTAAAGACCCGCTTTTAAAAAACTTGGAAAAGGAAAGAACTGGAAAGCTCAAAATAGTCAAAACTCCTATTTTGAACTCTATAGGTGAAGAACTTGGAAAGCTCATTGCTAAAGAAGATTGGAAGTTTGAACGATTGCTCAAACTTTGGAAACTATCTTTTAAGAATGCTGAAAGATTAGAATATGGCCTAACTACAGGAAGAGAAATAAGATTTGTAGTTATCAATGCTTTAGGAGAGATATCCAAAAGAGATTATGAAAATTCAAAGAAGTTTATGCTAGATATTTTAAGCGATTTAAGTGATTGGGAAACTGTTGACATTTTAGCATTAAGAGTTGTTGTAAATTTAGCAAAACAAAATAGAGGAGAGGTTTTCTTATTGCTTAGAGAATGGACTAATTCAAAGAATAAATGGATAAGAAGGCTTGCTATGGCAACTATTGCACCTTATATAAGGGCTAAGCCGAGTGAGGTTAAACCTTGTTTAGAAGTAATTGAAAAACTAATGAGAGCAAAAGATAGAGATGTTAAAAAAGCTGTTGCTTGGGCTTTGAGAGAAATATCAAAAAAGAATCCAAAAGTTGTTTACGAATTTTTACAAAGGTATATCGCTTCCAAGGACAAAAATACAAAATGGATAGTGAAAGAAGGTTCTAAAAAATTACCAGAAAACTTGAAAAAGAAATTAAGATATTAGTCGAGCTTTTTCAACTTTTACCCTCTTTTATTTTCTCCTTAATCTTCATTTCCTATTCTTCATATTTCAAAACTCCCTTTTCTTCAAGCAATTCAACTAATGCAGAAATCATATCGTCTAATAACTCCATTTCCTCTTTTAATTCCTTAATCTCCTTTTCTTTTGTCATTTTCATTCACCCTTTCTTCTTCAAATAACCTTTCTCAGACAAGTAAGCCGAAACGATATTCCTTATTATCTCTGAATCTCTTTCTCCAATTTTTCCTTTAAGTTCTTTTTCGATTATTTTCCAAGCTCCATCTGGAACTTTAAAGGATAGGTTGAAACCTTTAAGGGTTTGAAAAGTGAGGAAACAGCCAAAGTATGAGTAGATGGTTGGTTTGTTTACTATAATTTCTTAAGACCTCATCTGAGGTTAAAAGGTAAAACGCCTGCTGAAGCTTGTGGGAAGATTTGATAAGAGAGGCTACTTATCGTCAAACCAAGTTGACAAGGTTTGTTTCTAATGGAGCAAAGATGAAAACAATAATTTTTATTTTTTTATCTTCACCAACAATAAGTTAACAGAACCCCTAATCATAATGATGAGAAAAGAATGTTTGTAAGGAAACAAGATGACTATTCAGAATGGATTAAAATGGCTGATTTAGCAGCGGAGAATAAAGACTATGAACGAGCTGCTCACCTCTATAGGTATGTAACCGTACATTTCGGGCTTCTGAACGATGCTATGAATATGAAGAGATTCTCCGTAAAGGCGGGGGAATGCTACTTTAAAGCTGGAAGAACCCTTCAAGACAAGGATCCATTAAAGGCTATTCAATTCTATATTAAAGCGTTAAGATGTTTTAGAGAAGGCGATGAAAAAGAGAAAGCAAGCCAATGCAATATTATAATCGAAAATATTTATGAATCTATTGTCAAAGATGGAAGAATAGACTCTTGTGAGGATGCATACAACTTAAAGAATGTTGGAGACTACTTCGTCAGCCGAAACGTTAGAAAAGCCGCTGAATGCTACGGGAAAGCCGCGGAGAAAGCCCTTAAGGATGGAAAACTCCGCCTTTCAGGAAGCTTATATGGAATATTGGGAGAATGTTACTCTAGGCTTAACATATACGGGTTGGCGGCAGAGAACTACGCCAGATCAGCCAGTCTATATTATGAATGCCAAGAATTTTTCGAGTCAGCATGGCGCTACTGCCTCTCATGCTTTCACTTTATACTTGCAGGCAGAAAGGATTTAGCTTCAAAAATGGCGGTGAAGGCGGAGTCTATATGCCGCGAAGCTCAGATCAACGTCATATTGAACAGTCTAGCCTCTGTATGCAGGCTTTTAAGTGAAGGGTCAACTCATGAAGCTAAGACCCTTTGGAATAGGTTTAGATGGAAATTTAAAAGGAACTACGCTGAGATTGTTGATTTATGCTTTCAACGTTTAGATTCTAAATAGAATGAATTGTCTCATCAGCTATGAAAACGATATATTTAAGGTACTCTTTTAACGGAGATTGAGAAGATGCTTGTCTAGATTAATAGCCTAGAGAGATGATATTTAATGGAAATGCTGAAAATCTCATATGATGATGCTTTAATTCCGGAGAGCCGAATTTTAGAAACAGCCGAGAGAATAATTCCGGAAATTGAGAAGGCTCGGAGCCTTCTATCAACGGGATATGTTGATAACTTCTCATTCATAAACTTGCCAGACGACAAGAAGCATCTTAATATTGTAAAAGAACTTGTAAGAGAGAAGCTCGCCTTAGATCCGCGTCTCCTCGTGGTTGTAGGAATCGGCGGAAGCAATCTAGGAACGATAGCTGTTCAGGAAGCTATCTTGGGAAGACTATATAATCTTTCGGATCCAGGAATCAGGGTTCTCTACGCTGACACTACAGATCCATATCTTATCAGAGATATTGTAGGAATCATGAAGACAACACTTGAGAATGAAGGAAACGTACTACTGAACGTAATAAGCAAATCCGGAACGACAACCGAAACTATAGCTAACTTCAGAATACTTGCGGGAATGCTGAGAAAGTATAAAAGGAGATATGAAGAATACATCATTGCGACTTCCGATAAGGGATCAAAGCTATGGAGCCTAGCGGTTAGAGAGGGCTTCACAACGCTTGAAATACCCGCGAAGATAGTTGGAAGATACTCTGTCTTCTCATCCGTGGGCTTATTTCCCCTCGGCATTTTAGGCGTAAAGATAGAGAGCCTACTTGAAGGCGCGAGGAAGATGAGGGATCTCTGCTTAACAATGGATCTAAATAAGAACCCCGCCGCGGTCATAGCAAGTATTCAATATAACCATTACATTGAGGGAAAGAACATATCCACCCTATTCTTTTTCTCAAGCGATCTAGAATCTTTAGGAAAATGGTGTAGACAGCTCATCGCTGAGAGTTTAGGGAAGGAATTCAATAGGAGCGGTGAAAGAGTAAATGTAGGCATGACCCCTACAGTCTCAATCGGCTCAACCGATCTTCACTCCATCGCTCAGCTCTATCTTGGAGGACCATACGATAAGCTCGTAACTTTCATAAGTGTAGAGGATTCTGCCCCCCGACTTCAGATCTCGAAAGATAATGAATACTCTTATCTCATTCCTGAGATAAATGGGAGAAGACTAGATGAGATCTTAAATGCAATACTTGAGGGAGCGAAGGAAGCATTTAGGAGGGGTAAGCGTCCATTCATCGATATTTCCCTTCCAGATAAGACCGAGTCATCTATAGGCCAATTCATGCATCTCAAGATGATTGAGACCGTATATCTTGGGCGACTTTTAAATGTTAATCCATTTGATCAGTCGGCTGTAGAAAAATACAAGAAGGAGACGAGGAGAATCCTCTCAAGAGAATCCATAAAACATACATAGACAAGTAGCTATCTCATACATAGCAAGCTTTTTTAGCCCGTAGCCGGCTTTAAATAATAAGAAGATACCCCTCTTCTAAGGGCTAGCTAAACCCTTCAGTAGCGGAGGATAGAAGGTTGCAGCTCGCCCTCATGAAGATTCTATCCGAATTTCCGTATCTCCGCAGTCCCTTAGAAGTGATTGACAAAGCATTAGAAACTGCGGATCTGAGCCGTGATGATCTCTTCGTCGATCTTGGATGCGGAGATGGAACAGTACTTCTGAGAACTGTTGAAAGATTCCGCGTTTTCAGCATTGGATTCGAGATCAACCCCACCTTGGTTAAAATAGCTAAAAGAAGAGCTAAGCTAGCTGGTTTAAAGAATCTAATCGAGATAATTCATTCAGACCTCTTCACTGCAGATCTCTCCAGATTCAACGTTATCTATGTTTATCCAAGCCCCCTAGTTATTGAGAGACTCTCAAGGAAGATAGTGAATGAATGTGTTAAAGGGACGAGAGTACTGATTCATGATTATCCATTAAAGAATATCAAGCCTGACAATATTATCAGATTACCGGGAGGGCCACTACATACTCACAGCATATACGTTTATAAGATAAAGTAATTAGGAAAGTGCTTGACGATTAGAGTTCTCGTCGCTTGGTTAAGATGCTCTTCTCATTTCTAGCGTATCATAGATCCTCCGGAAAGCATGTAATATTTATCTTTAGTGTCTTCTTTACTTTGAGATGAGGGAAGATAATTTGGCGTATCATCCGGATAGTCTAGTAAGAGAACTCGATAAGATTGCACAGATCCTCCGGCTTGACGCTTTAGAGATGATTCATAGGAGGGGAGCGGGACACCCCGGCGGATCGCTGTCTGCATCTGAAATAATAACTGCTCTTGTTTTTCATCACTTAAGAATCGATCCTAAAAGGCCGAATTGGGAAGAACGTGATCGCTTCATACTGAGCAAAGGACATGCATGCTCGCTTCTTTACGCCGCCCTCGCGAGGCGCGGATTCTTCCCTGTAGAGGAACTTAAGACTTGGGGGGAGATAGGAAGTCGGTTTCAAGGACATCCGGATAGGCTGAAGACGCCGGGCATAGATATGACGACGGGGATGGAGGGACATGGAATTGCCGTTGGGGCTGGCCTCTGCCTAGCAGCGAGAAGGAAGAATCTTAACTTCAGAGTTTATGTGCTTGTTGGGGATGGTGAGTGTCAATGCGGCGTCCTCTGGGAGGGAGCTATGATAGCGAGCAAGTATCATCTTTCAGAGCTAACAGTTATTGTAGATCGAAACTATGTTCAGCTCGACGGGCCGACGCATGAGATTCTCCCCATAGATCCGCTTGTGGATAAATGGAAGGCATTTAACTTCGCAACTATAGAGATCGATGGGAATAATATGAGGCAAGTTTTAGACGCTTTGGACATAGCTGATAAAATACGTGATAAACCAACCGTGATAATAGCACACACAGTTAAGGGGAAGGGAGTCTCGTTCATGGAGGGCGAGGCTAAATGGCACGGAAAGCCGCCGAACAAAGAAGAATTTGCTAAGGCATCTGAGGAATTAAGAAGGAGGATTCGCAGCTATGGAGAAGAAATCGATTAGAAAAGCATATGGATACGCTTTAGCGGATTACGGCGCTGAAAACACTGATGTCGCAGTGGTAGTCGCCGATGTATCAGCCTCAGTCCAGACAAGATTCTTCGCTGAGAAGTTTCCAGAGAGATTCTTCAACGTGGGCATCACAGAGCAGGCGCTTGTCGACTTCGCAGCTGGACTCGCCTTAGGCGGCATGATTCCATTCGCAAACACATTCGCTGTTCTCTTCCTGAGAGCTGCGGAGCAGATACGAACATCCGTTGCATATGCAAAAACAAATGTGAAGCTCGTAGGGTCATACTCAGGCCTCTCAGACTATAAGGATGGACCGACGCATAATGTTGAATGCGACATTGCTGTGATGCGATCCATACCAAATATAGCGGTGGTCGAGGTAGCAGATGCTGTGGAGGCTGAGAAGATGGTTCCTGAAGTGGCGGAGTATGATGGACCTGTTTATCTGCGGCTCAGTCGATCTGAAGCTCCCGTTATATTTGATGAGAACTATGAGCCGAAGATCGGTAAGGCTGCAATCATACGTGACGGAAGCGATGTGGCGCTTATAGCAAGCGGAGTGATGGTCTATAGATGTCTAAAAGCCGCTGAGAACCTTGCAAGAATGGGGATAGACGCGTATGTCGTGAATATGTCGACTATTAAACCTTTAGATCTTAACGTTGTGCAAAAGGTGGCGGCTGATACTGGAGCCATAGTCACCGCTGAGGATCACTCCGTGATTGGAGGATTAGGCGGAGCCATCGCTGAAGCACTGGGGGAAACGAAACCCACGGTTCTTGAAAGAATAGGGATACGCGATACATTTACGGAGACTTCGCGTAGCTATGACGCTCTCCTAGATCATTATAGAATGAGCGTCGAAGACATAGTTAAGGCCGCTCAGCTAGCGGTAAAGAGAAATAGACAAATTCACATATAATCCGCTAAGCTTCTCTGCTCCCTACGATTCCCCTTCAGCTTGTGGCGTAAATCTTCCCTTATATTCTTTCTTTCTTCATCGTGAAGCCTTATTTCACCATATATTCCATCGTATCCTGGAATGACCTTAACTCTCTCCTCTCGAACCCTTATTACAGCATCAACTATGCTCACATCCACGACTTTAGCTAGCTCACTCAACGGAGCTTCCAGCAGAACAGTATATTCATTCCCAAATCTGCGGATCAGACTATTATAAACTTTCCAGATGCTCTGAGCTCCGGGATAGCTTACTCCGAGAACCGTCTGGATAATCTCGCTTAAGGGCAATAGATGTTTATAGCCTGGAACTCCTTCAGGCCTAAATCCCTTCGGCCTATCAGCTAATTCATCAACTCTCTGGTCAACACCCTTCGTAAGTTTCTTGTGGCAGACGGGGCAGATATTCCCAATCCTTCTGGCCTCCTCTGGGGGAAGCGAAACATGGCATGATCTATGTCCGGTCCAGTGATACTTTCCATATTCAGGATACGTTTCAATCGTGAACAGAAAGCGATGCGGATCATTGCTTCTAATAGCATTCACTACTTCCTCATAGCTAAGAACTTTAAGATCGAAAACGTT
>PIYH01000006.1 GCA_003601695.1 Candidatus Bathyarchaeota archaeon | reverse complement strand
TTGGAGCTTACTGGTCATGTGCTATGTGAGGACAACCTTGATATTCAGATTAGAAGAATAGGCGCCGCTATGCCACATTATGAGTACATGCAGATTCCAGGAATCGATCATTTAGGAAGGAACATTGATAATCCATTAACTCTTAAGCAATGCTCCAGCGTGGCTCATCAGTTTGGCCGAACTAGGATTCTCTCAGAACTTTTTGGATGCAGTGGGCATAGCATGACTTTTGAAGATCAAAAATGGATCGGAGACTTCCATCTGGCATTGGGAATAACTTTCTTCTGCCCTCACTTGACGCTCTACACGATGAAGGGAGAAGCGAAGAGGGATTATCCGCCGACCTTCAGTTATCATCAGCCCTACTGGAGATACTTCAAATTCATAAACGATTATTTCGCTCGGGCGAGTTACGTGTGCTCCCGAGGAGAGTTTCAGGCTTATATACTTCTTCTCCATCCGATAAGCAGCGCTTGGGCCACCTTCGATCCATTAAGCGGAAAGCCGAATCCTGATCTGTGGCGCTATAATCAAGAACTTATTAAGCTCCAAGAGATTCTTTTGGGACTGCATTGGGACTTCGATTATGGAGATGAGATTATAATTTCTAAGCATGGATATGTTGAGAATGGAAGATTCATCGTAAACAAAAGCGCCTATAGAGTTGTAATCGTTCCACCTTCACTGACTTGGTTTAGCTCAACGATAAATCTGCTTGAGAAGTTCCTCGAATCCGGAGGTAGAATAATATTCGTCGGCGAGACGCCGAGACTCATAGACGCCGAGCCCGCCGAAGAGAGGTGGAAGAGAATTCTTACACATCCAAACGTAAAGAAGACAGAGAATGAAGCTGAAGCTGTATCTAAGGCTTTGAATGCTGTTCTAGATAGAGCGGTGAGCATAATAGATGAAAAGGGCAGAGAGATTAGGGATATCCTTGTTCATCATAGGATAGAAGACATGAAGCATATCTACTTCATGACTAATACAAGCCGAAGGAGCACATACGACGCGGCTATAAAGTTCTCGCAGATCGGAGAGGTTACTGAATGGGATCTCTTCAACGGGAAGATATTTCGTGTTAAGGCTGCATCGAGAAATGGGAAGACACTCGTGAAGACTACTTTCTATCCTGCGGGAAGCCACGTCTTCGTGATTGACGCCTCTAAACCTCAAGCTCCAGAGGAACCTCTACCCATACATAAAGTTCTAGAGAAGACTGAGAAGATTCCAGAGGAGTGGGAATTTGAGCCCCTAGACTTAAACTCCTTCGTTATCGACTCATGCGAGTACCGTTTCAACGATGAAGAATGGAGGCCAAAAACATCAATATGGAAGATTCGACGCAGAGCTTGGATGGAATCTGGACTCGGAGAATATATTGGAATACAACCTTGGGTTCTGAAGAAGAGAAATATAAGGCCGCCTAGGTCCCTAAAGATCGATCTCCGCGCACATTTCAGGTCGGAAGTAAAGCCTAAGCAAATATTCCTAGTTATTGAAAAAGCATCCGCCTGGAGCGTCAAGGTTAATGGAGTTCAAGTCTCAACGGAGACCTCAGAGTGGCATTGGGATAAACAGTTCAAGAAGATTAACATAACTGATCATATTAAGATTGGCGAGAACATCATTGAGCTACTATCAACATTTGACTGGAACCTACCCATAGAGAATCTATACGTTGTAGGGAGGTTTGGAGTTAAGAAGATATCAAGCACAGAATATGTGATCACAGATGAACCTGCAAGGCTGAGAGATGGCAGCTGGGTTGAGCAGGGATATCCATTCTATACGGGGATCATGAGGTACAAGTCCACCTTTATCATGGATAAGAAGCCAGAGCAGGATGAACGAGTCTTGATACGGCTTCCAGAGGCGAGAGGCGTCTTGTTCCTTGTAAGCGTTAACGGCTCAGAACCTAAACCTATATGTTGGAGACCTCTTGAGGCAGATGTAACAGACGACGTTAGAAAAGGCTTGAATGGGATAACGATAGACGTCGTCGGCTCCTTGAGGAATACCTTCGGCCCTCTACATCATAAAGCTGGAGATCTCTACATGGTTGAGCCGTCATCATTTACTGACGAGAAAAACTGGACAGACAATTATCAGCTTGTGCCCTACGGCTTAACGCAAGGCGTCGAGCTCGTAATCCGAAAAATAAGCGACAAATAAATACTTGAACCATCTAGGAGAAGCTTTTGAGATAAATATAAAGCGTCGAGCACTGTCATGTCAGATAGTCTAGTCTACGTAACTCTAAATTCTGCTGGATAAAAGTTCACATGACAGTAAACTAGATAAAAAAGTAAATGGTTCGCTACCTAAATTTAAAAACTAATATTTCTAGATTAATATCAAATAGGGAACTTTCAAGTAGCAAGCATCAGATGTTAAGGCGCTATCGTAAAAGCTTAATCTCTAAATCCAAAACATAAACTCTCACACAAAAGATATGGACGAAGATAATCTATCAAATTTATGACTTGTCTCACGTCCATATTGAAAGTATTTCTTGATTACTTGATTTTTAACTACCAAGGTGTCTTCTTTAATCCAAGTAGATACGCCATCGCATTAACTGTTAGATGAATAGGAACAGTTAAGACAAATATTATTATTGCCATGAGAAGAGTTGGAGGCTTAACCAGAGTGGCCATTAACAATGCCATAAGAGTAAAGTCTATCTGGTCGACTATTGGAAGAGGAACTCCAGGATCCAATCTTAACCTTCTCTTTATGAAGGAACCTAGGAGATCGCCTATCATAGCTCCGAGCGAGAGCATGAAGCCTAATAGAACGCTGCCTTTCGGAAAGCCAATAGCTGGAGCTATAGCCTCCTGAAGCCATCCCACAAATGTTCCTATGACGAGCCCAGCTATGAAACCCCGTATGGTTTTATGCGATCCGAAGAGAGGTCTTCCATCTATGAAGAGCTTCCCAGAATCGATTGATCTCCCGCCTCCAAAGATCACTGGAGCTCCATTCGCACAGTACGCTGGGAAGATATAGTAGAGAGCATCGAAAACTTCAATGAGTAAGTTGTTTAATACCTGCATCTTCTAGGCTTCCATCGTCTTCTCAGAATTTACTTTTTCTAAATTCTTAAATTTATCGTGATAGCTACAAAAACCATAATTGCATGAAATGATACTATTTCTATGAGGAGAGATGCCAGTAGTCATAGTTGAAATGTGGAAGGGGAGAACAGACGAGCAAAAGGAGGAATTAATAAAGGGCATAACTGAGGCTTTCGAGAGGATAGGCGTTCCAGCCGAGGCGCTTAACATAATCATCCACGACGTCCCGAAGGCGAATTGGGGCTTACATGGAAAGCAAGCATCAAAGCTTTAAGAAACTATTCGTACCAGGCTTTCCTGATCGTGCCTAGTTCGACCTCCGCTATTCCATTTAGCTTCTCCTTGAGAGTTATAGTCTTAGCAAGCGGTGGCTCCGGAAGCCTGTTTCCGTAATTGTCATAGCCTATGCGGATTCGCATCGGATTCATCTTTCTTATCCAGTCGACGAATTCAAAGTCGAAGTCCAGAATAGGCTCTACAACTACAACTTTATATTCCCAATCTAGATCTCGCATCGCCTCAAAACGTTCTTTTGGGGAAGGAGCACACGTAACCTTGTATGGCCTGTTACTCTCTATAGTTGCCCCTAGAATCATGTTACTGGAGAACATATGCCTAAACTCATGATATCTCTTCGGATTCTTTGTTAGGAAGAAGAAGAGCGAGTCTCTTTTAGTCCTAGCAACGCGGAGAACACACTCTATCCACTCCTTCCGAACCCAATCTCCCCACATATCCCCCATACTCGAGACGAATACCACATCATGCTTCGGGAATCTCTGCCTAAGCCTCCACTCTGCGAATGCTGGTTTGAAATCATGAGTTTTGTAGGGTTCGATTCCCATTTTAGCTAGTGTTCTAGAGTATCTTCTAGCCCAGCAATATATACAGTTATGCAGACAACCGGTCACGGGATTCCAGGTAGTCATGTTCTATGCCTAGATGAGAATATACATAAAAAATATCTTGTTTCCTACTTAATAGTGTTAATTAAAAGTTTATCGGCTGGATCTCCTACTTCACGCTCAGCTATCTCTCCATGAGCTGATAGTCACGTATCCCATCGTTCCTTATGATGAGCAGGAAGGATGCTTTAGCTTCAGCGCCTCCAACCTTCTCAACTGAAACCTTGATCACATTTCCTGCGTCAGTTTTTGAGAGCCTTATAACGCTATTAGACCAGAACTTCAATATTCTCGTGGCCACGGGTATGAAATCGGATCCTTCCATTGAACTTCTCACTTGGCTGAGCAATAGAACAGATAATGGAATCGTCTTCGCTATCTCCGTGAGAATCGCAACTTGACGGTTCAGCTCCCGATTTAGACTGAAGGTTTTGTTTCTCTCTGCGAGTTCTGAGCGGTAAAGGGAGGTAATAGTATCGAAAACTATGAGTCCAAATCTCTTGTTGATAAATCTTTCAAGGCTATCAATTATCTCAGCTTGCTCTTGAAACGTTGAGGGAGTCAAAAGTATAATCATGCTTGAGACTTCTTCGATGTCTCTAGATGCTATTTGCTTGAGACGTTGAGGAGTAAATGTGCCTTCACAGTCGACATAAAGAGTTTTAAATCCCATACGGGCCGAATTAACTGCACATTGAATCGCCAAGCTGGTTTTTCCAGTTTCAGCCTCACCGTATAGAAGCGTCACTTCTCTCCGAAGTAGACCTCCACCTAAGACTCTATCTACGAATATGCTTCCCGTGGATATATGCTCTTTCAATATTTCATCTCTCCATGTCTCATGCGCCTCAGCGAAACATCTTCGCCATCCTTAGCTAGTTAGTTCATGCGGAGCCTTCATCTTCCTAAGAGGAGGATAAGCATTGGGAATATAAAGAAATTCCCGTAGATCTTTTAAGATTTAAATTGTTGATCTCCCCATTCTCTTTTCTAGCAAGAGGCAGAGTGTTTATATGAGGCGGAAGATAGCTGTGGCTACAGTTTCGGGGAAAGCCTATTACTGGCTCGTGAATGAGTTGAGCAAGAGGAGAATTCCATTCCTAAGCGTGATTCCCGGAGAGAGTATTCCGCCGTCTATAAGAGTGGTTATAACAACGAAGGGGGAGAGCAAGCATATTGATCATCCATCAGTCTTGATATATGATCCAGAGGAGAAGCCCTCCATAATCATAGATGAAGCTATGCGAATAATTGAGGGTAAGAAAATCTATGATGAGCTAGTTGTGGGGATAGATCCGGGGAAGAATTTCGGAGTAGCCGTTCTTGGAGACGGAAATGTCTTGGAGAAAAAGGGACGGTTAACCTTAGAGATGGCAATAGATATGGTTTTAACCGCTCTAAAAAGGCATTCTGCTAAAAAGCGAAGGATAAAGATCGGAAACGGTGTTCCAGAGATAGCTGAGGAAGTCGCAAGTCGGCTTCAGATAGCTATCCCTGAAGACACGGTGATAGAGATCGTCAGCGAGGCGGGGACGAGCAACGTGAAAGGCCGTAGTTCCGGAAAGAAGGTAAGCGATGCAGATGCGGCTGTTAATATAGCTAGGAAGGAAGGCATCTGAGAATTTTTAGAAGGATGAGAGATGAAACGGCGAGTTAGCGAGAGGAAGATTCTTCTCATAGATGGCCCTGCTTCCGTATATCTTATCTCCGGGAAAGCTGAGATTTTAGGAGCAGAAATAAAATCTGGGATGAAAGTGGTTGTGCGACGTGGCAAGAGAATGCCTTTCGAAGCTCTTTCGGAATGTGAAGCTGAAGTATGCATAAGTGAAGGAGGATCATACATTGAAACGAATACTCCGGCAATACCGTCATCGTGGCGAGCGGCCGTCCAAAAGATACTCTCAGAGAAGGATATCAAGTCGATTCTTATCCTAGGAGGTATAGACTCCGGAAAGACGAGTTTCTCGGTTTACCTAGCAAATGTGGCATTGAGGAAAGGCTGGAAAATCTCTATCCTAGATTGCGACCTTGGACAGTCGGATTTGGGTCCTCCGGGAACCATCGGTCTATCCTTCGTCAATAAACCATTCACAGATCTTTTCACGCTCTTTCCAGATGAATCGATCTTCGTAGGGATTACAAGCCCCAGCGAAGTCACAGATGAAGTTATTAAGGCCGCTGCGAAGTTGAAGAACGTAGCCTTCAGCAATGGGAAATATCTGCTTATAACTAACACTGACGGATGGGTTGAAGGAGAAGACGCTGTAGAATACAAAGTCAAACTTATAGAAGCTTTGAATCCAGATTACATAGTTGCTATTCAAGCAAGCGGCGAGCTAGAGCCGATAATATCCTCAGTTGAGGAGCGAAAGGTCATCTTAGTGAAGCCTCCCGAGAAGACTAGAAGGAGAGATAAGGAGACAAGAAGGTTTCTGAGAGGATTCGCCTACAAAAAGCATCTCAAAGGATCCAGAACACGCATATTCCCCCTAAAATGGATTCAAGTTGAGGGGTCCATAAATCTAAGCGGTCAAGTAACTGAGCATCTCAAGGAGAGAGTTGAGGAGATACTTGGAGAAGAAATTCTGTACTGCGAAGAAAAGTCGGAGTGCTTACTTATAGTGACTGAGAAAGATACGTGTCTAGACGTGGAACGGTTGAGAATGACGGAGGCGGAGATTGGAAAAAAGATAATTGCTCTTCAGAAGGGAAATGAGAAGGGAATACTCGTATCTCTTGAGGATAAAGATGGAAAGATGCTTGGCATAGGAACAATCGAGAGCATAGACTTCAGAAATGAAGTAATTAAGATACGCACACCTGTGAATAAGCCTGTTTCCAGAATCAAATTAGGCAGGATAAGGCTTGATTCTAAGGGAAACGAGAAGGAGATACTCCCGAGGCTTTAGGGCTTAGAAGGACATAAGTGACGAACGGGACACTTATCATGTCTTGGATTCACGGCTTTACAGAACCTTCTTCCTAACGAGATGAAGAGCATGTGAACCTTGAAGTATTCCTTGGGCGCGTAAAGCGTCTCAAGAGTTTTCCTGACTTCTTCATATCCAGCTTTCTCGGGGACGAAGCCAAGCCTCTTGGAGACTCGGTTAACATGAGTGTCAACTGGGAGAACTGGTTTTCCAGCGCAGAAGAGAAGCAGAATATCAGCTGTTTTAGGTCCAACCCCGGGAAGTCTTAAGAGCTTCCTTCTAGCCTTCTCAAGCGGATCTGAATATATAAAGTCGAGAGAGCCACCCATATCCTTCAGGATAGCCTCAGAAACCCTCTTAATGATCCGCGACTTGTTTCTATATAGTCCCGCGACAAATAGGGCTTCCTCGATTTCCTCAACGTCTGCTTCTGCTAGACCCTTGGGCGTCAAAATTACCTTTTTGGAGAGATTCTCATAAGCTCTCCTGGTGTTAATCTCAGCCGTAGACTGGCTTATTATCGTCCTTACCAGAACCTTAAAAGGGTCTCCAGCAACCTTCGAGATGCTTGGAACCTTAAATCTGGACTCTATCGTCTCTAATACGAGCTTGGCTCTAGCCCTATTCTCTTCCTTAAACATCTCTATTAGAATTAAGGATTCTTCATGCCAAATATAAGTATCTTCATCTATATTCAGATCTAGTTTATTCTCCGTCTTTTTTATAAGCGGAACAGCGCATTTATCTTCTGGAGGGAAACATGTTGATGGAGAATAGGCTTCGGGAACTACTCAGAAAAGGTAAGCCGAGCATCGGCACGCGCATAGTTGCGGCGTGGCCTGGACTTGTCGAGATGATTGGCTATACAAGAGTCTATGATTACGTTGAGTTCCTAAGCGAGTATGGTCCCTACACCCTATATGACTTCGACAATCTGGCTAGGGCGGCTGAGCTCGTCGGAATCTCCTCGATGATAAAAATAGATCAAGAGCCCAGAGTATACCTGGCTGAGAGAGCCTTAATGGCGGGTATCCAGAATGTACTCTTTGCAGATATTAGAACGGTGGAGGATGCTGAATTAGCTGTCCGCGCGGTTAGAGCTGAACCTAAAGGTGTAAATGGATTCAGAATGGATAGGAGAGTGGGATACGGAGCCCGCATAGCCTCAGCTGAGGATGTCGTTAAAATGTGCGAGGATGCAGTTGTGGCGTTTATGATAGAGAAGAGATCAGCCGTTGAGAATCTTGAGGAGATACTTTCCGTCGACGGAGTAGATATGGTTCAGTTTGGGCCTGCAGATTACTCGCTGAGTATAGGGCTACCCGGACAGTATAATCATTCGAAAGTTAGGGAGGCTGAGTTGAAGACTATAAAGGTGGCCTTAAAGATGGATGTAGCTCCCAGAGCTGAGATAAATAATCCTAAAGATGCAGAGAGATACTTGAAGCTTGGAGTGCGGCACTTCAGCTTGGGAACGGATGCGAATATTCTATATAGCTGGTGGAAACAGAACGGAGAGAATCTTAAAAAGATACTCTCAAAGATTTAGGGGAAAAGGTTAAAACAGAGTTCCTCCGCTTTTTGCTTTAGGCACTTAATTGTTTGAAGGGTTCTTAATTGCTAAAGACAAAGATTTTTAGAGAGATGATTAAGGAGGAAGGAAAAACATATCTAGCCACAATGATTAAGGTTAAGAATGCCTACATTTTCCTCTTAAGCGAAGAAGAAGAAAGATTTGGGACACTCGCCGTGTCTGTGCCTCAAAGACCCGGCATGGCGGGGCCTCCCCTATCCTCAGTATTGCTTGGGGAGAGGAACTCCCTACTTAGTCGAATGTTGGCAGAGAGCCTCGCCAGAAGACTCGGGAAGATCATTCTCCTATCAATCTTCACGAGGCAGGAGGCAAGTAGGGAAGTCTCACATATATTTTTAAGTCTAATAGACAAACTATTGAAGAAAGCGGAGACTGGAGATGAGCCTTAGAAGTTTTCTGAATGAGCTTGAGGAAAAGGGAGAAGTTCTTCATATACATGAAAAAGTTTCTCCAATATTCGAGACGGCCTCCATAATCCAGGAATTAGCAGATGGGCCAGTTTTGTTCTTCGAGAAAGTTGAAGGTTACGATGTAAAGGTTGTGGCGAATCTCTGCGGAACGAGGGATAGAATCTGCTCAGCCTTGAAGACTTCTCTGAATGAATTATACACAAGGCTATCTGATGCTCAAAAGAACCCTCTTAAGCCGGAGATCGTTGAGGAAGCCCCTGTGATGGATGTTCATGAAAAACCGGACTTAAGCAGGATTCCAATACTACTTCATTTCGAGAAAGATGCGGGGCCCTACATAACGGCTGCAGCGGTCTCAGCGCGGAGTCTAGATGGAAAAGTTGAGAACGTTTCTGTTCATAGGCTTCTTGTGCTTGATAAGAACCATCTGGTCATACGGCTAGTTCCCCGTCACCTATTTAAGCTCTGGAGCGTCGCTAAGAAGAGAAAGAAAGATCTGGAAGTCGCGATCTCGATAGGGCTTCACCCATCTGTACTACTAGCAGCTGCTTCCTCCCCTCCATTCGGCGTAAGTGAGTACGCCGTAGCGAACAGGCTGCTTGGCGGATCTCTTAAACTCGTTAAATGCATGGAGATAGATGCATATGCACCTGCCGAGGCCGAGCTCGTACTTGAGGGGAGAGTCTCGTTTGAGAGGAAGGCTGAGGAAGGGCCTTTCGTAGACATAACTTGCACATATGATATAAAGCGGATGCAACCAGTGGTAGAGATAGTCAATATCATGCATAGAAAAGACTATATTTATCAGGCTCTTCTCCCCGGCGGTCCTGAGCACCGCTTGCTGATGGGGCTGCCTAGGGAAGCCGCAATATATGAGGCAGCGTCAAAGGTGGTTCCGGGAGTTAAAGCTGTGAATCTCTCCGATGGGGGTTGCGGTTGGCTTCACGCTGTGATCTCGATAGAGAAGCAGACTGAAGGTGATGGTAAGAATGCCCTTCTAGCCGCCTTTGCGGCTCATCCAAGTCTTAAACATGCGGTGGTTGTCGATTCGGATATTGACGTGTTTGATCCGCAGGAAGTTGAGTGGGCTATAGCGCTACGATTTCAAGCAAGCGAGGACTTGATAGTTGTGCCTAATGCTAGGGGTTCAACGCTTGATCCCTCAGCGGATCAGAAGCGTGGCTTAACCTCGAAGATGGGAATAGATGCCACTCGACCGCTGAATGTTCCGGTGGAGAACTTTAAGAAGGCACGTATCCTATCCACTCGAAAAACCGCTGAATTAATTAATAGACTTAGGAGAAAGATGAAATAGTGAGAAGCCGCTACTCACAAGCCTCCTCTATGCACCTATCAAGAGATGAGAAGACGGTTTCAACTCTATTCATTGTAGGAGCATAATACGCAGTCTTAGCCGAGTTCGTCATTAAAACATCGATGCCGATCTCCTTAAGCCACGTGACAACAGCACACGTATCTGATAGAACTTTCCCGCCAGCTGCCTCTATAATCCCAACGTACCTCTCAGCCTTCTTTCTAACATATCTGGAGGTGCAGATCCAAAGCTTGACGTCTCTCCTAACCCTTCTACCCTCAATTTTTAATGCTACACGTTTGACTTCCTCAGCTGAGCAGTGTGGACAACCTATGTAAACCATGTCTGGAGACTCATTAGTCGTTGATAGCGAGTCGAAAGCGTTCTTCAAATCGTTCACGTCAACGCTCACAACCTCGAGCTCTCCGGAAATCCTCGGGCATGAAGTATCCGGATAGAATATGGATGTCATGCCCGTGGAGGCCATAGCTGATCCTAGATGCTTCAGTTCAGTCTCTCTAGTGTGTGTCAGTCCGCTGAAGCATGGAATTTCATCCTTCAGAAGCTTTCCAACATGCGCTCCAAGCGCTCCATGCTCCGCCTCACTCTTTAGGCGCGGCTCAACCTTTACTAGAACATTTGCGAGGCGATTCTCAGGCTTGTGAACACCATAGTTCGGGGTCTTACCGATCAATGCGGCCGCTAAGGCGCTCGGTCCGCCTTCCCTATTTGTCCATGAGTGCAGAATAGAGTTTGCATAAACTACGGTTGAGGATTCAGCCCATGCTAGATGCGTATTTTCCTTAGGCTTATTAATATAGTAGGGTGTACATGTTAGAACAGTTTCGATCCCCATGTTCCCATATATATTGATTATTCTATCCTGTTTTTCCATAACTTCGGGAACTCTTATCATCTCTTCTGGATGGTTATAGTCTATCCCCGCGGGGTTCATCGTTGACCTAACCTTCACCTTCGCTCCTGAGTCTCCTAGAGCCTCAAGGAAGTCGATAGATGCATCCCCAATCGTCTTATAGGAGACGCCGGAGATATGAGCTGATTCTATCGGTATCAGCTTATCCGCTTCAAAGAGGTCGCCGAGCTTCACAAGGATCCTCATGGCTACTTGATACGCCCAGCCTTCCTCACCGTTGAGTACTCTCTCCTCCTCCCTACTTAGGTACATGAAGATCTCTCCTCAAGTATTATAACCATGCCTTCATCGCCGTTAACCTCAATGAGATCACCTGTTCTTATCTTGGAAATGTCGACTCCATCAACCATGGGAACATCAGCGATCACAGCTCCGACCACCACAACGGGATCGGCCTTCTCATTCACTATCGCCTTAGGACCTATGCCCCTTCTTACAAGCGAGTAAAGGACGTAGCTTCCAACTGTTGATCCATGTCCATGAGGAAAACATAGAATAGCGCCTCCGACCTTCTCTCCATTAAGGTCATGATTCTTCTCAATTATTCTTCCAGTTTCTGGATCAACTCCACCTAGAAAACTTAATGGATCCTTAGATACAAGGGCTCTTCCTCGAGTTCTTCCTCCCATTATAGGTCTTCCCTTCAGAACTATAGGCAACGCTTTTCCTCCAGAATCAAAGAAGAGAATATTCATAGCTAGATATGAAGATTCTCCCTTGCATTTTGGAGTTAGAGAGGATAACCGAAGAAAATGCGGCGGAGTTGGGAATAGTGAATGGCTAATAACTAAATTTATGGAGGGATACTATTTGGAGGAACTACGCTCCTTTTCTCTTCTAGCAGCTATATCAAGCAGAGCTCTATAATACTCTCCAGTCTCGATCTTTTCGCAGATTTCTCCAAGGGCTTCATGAACGCTTCTGAAGTATACCTCATCCTCCTTCTTCAGTTTTCCCTTCCGAACCTCCACTACTCGAAACTTTATTCCTAAACCGGCTTCCCTGAGAGATTGGAAGAGTATCCTATGTTCAACCTCGACTAGTTGCGGATACATGTCACGTGCAAGTCTAATGAGCTCTTCGCCAGTATCATCGATCTTCATTAGATCCCAAGATGACATATAATCCTCATTTCTAGATAGAATCTCCCTTAGCCGCTTCTGGATTGTCGATAATACCGGAAGAAATTTTTCCAATTGAATTCACTATATCTTCTCTTTGATTATCTATTAAAGCTTTGCTCTCATCTCATATGTGGAGTCTAGCGTCAAAAAATGGAAGCCTCTTCCTTCTTAATGACTTAATCATCTTCCTAAGTCTATTATACTGTTGGATCAGCATCCTAACGTCTCTCTCTGATGTTCCTGAGCCTCTAGCGATCCGCCTTATCCTTGAAGCCTTTATTATTCTGGGACTCTCTCTCTCCTCTGGCGTCATTGACTGGATTATAGCCTTCCACTTCTTCATATGCTCCTCAGCCATATCCATCATCTCATCTGGAATATCATATCCGATTCCTGGAAGCATTCTCAGAATCTTACTGATAGGCCCCATGCTTCGCATAGCTTCGAACTGTTCATACATATCTGCGAGAGTGAACCTGCCAGTGAGGAAGGCCTTAGCCTTCCTCTGGGGTATTTTAACTTCGGCTTCACGTACCTTCTGAATTAAGCCTTGAAGATCGCCCATGCCCAAAAGCCTGCTTGCGAACCTAGGAGGATCGAAAGGTTCCAAGTCATCAATCTTCTCCCCTACTCCTATGAACTTGATGGGCGCCCCTGTGGCGGCTACGGCTGAGAGAGCGCCTCCTCCTCTTGCTGAACCGTCGAGCTTCGCAACTATTATTGAGCCTATTGGAGTTGCCTTGTGAAAGGCCTCGGCTTGAACAGCTGCTTGCTGACCTATAGTTCCATCCACAACGAGTATTACTTCGTCTGGGTGTATCGCCTTCTCCAGATGCTTCATCTCCTCTATGAGGCTTTTTTCATCCTTATGTCTGCCCGCCGTGTCTATTATAATCACATCGTAGCCGCTGAATCTCTTAAGTCCTTCCAGAGCAACCTTTACTGCATCTTTCTCATTCTCATCGCCGTATACTGGAATATTTATTTGATTTGCCAGCTGTTTAAGTTGCGCGTATGCTCCGGGTCGATACGTATCCGCACAGATCAGCGCTGTCCTGTATCCTCGTTTCTGAAGATAACGGGCGAGCTTCGCCGCCGTGGTGGTTTTTCCAGATCCTTGAATTCCAACGAACATGAAGATACTTCTCTTTTTCATATCTACCTTTAAGGGAATAGGCTTCTCTCCAAGGAAGCGTGTCAGCTCCTCATAGACAACTTTGACAACGTGTTCTCTCCTCGAGATTCCTGGGGGGATCTTCTCTCTTAGGGCTCTCTCCTCTACGCGTCTTGAGAGATCTAAGACTAGCTTGACGTTGACATCGGCCATCAGTAAAGCACGTTGAATATCTCTAACAAGTTCCTTCACAGCCGCCTCATCGACAGTTGGAACTCTGAGAATCTTCTTCAGAGAATTATATAGAGAAGAGCCGAGTTTTTCTAGTGTCAATTCAGCCTCTCCGAACAGGATAGTTTGGAAGCGTCATCTTCTAATCTAGCATGATCACCTTTAAATATATCCCCGACGATGTTCATAGCCTTAAGCGAAAAATAAAAATCTTTAAAAACACTTAAAAGAGCGGTTTGCAAAAAAGGTGCCGATTATGGGAACCGATGACGCTGACAAATAAATTGATCTGAGAAGCGATATCGTCACTTTGCTACCGAGGAGATGCTTGAGGCAATAAGAAATGCGGAGAAGCAAAGAGTTCATCGAGAGAGCTAGAAGAAACCGGAAGATTCTAGGCGGAGGAATGCGTCAAGCCGGAATAATAGCAGCGGCTGGAATAGTGGCGCTGGAAAGATGATAGATCAGCTTGAGGAGGATCATAGAAACGCCCGCTTACTGGCTGAGGGATTAGTGCGGATAGACGGTTTACATGTTAATTTAAGAAGAGTACAGACGAATATAGTTATATGTGACATTGACGACCTCGGAGTCTTAGCTGACAAGTTCGTTAAGGAGCTGAGGGAGAATAAAGTACTCGTAAACAGCGTTAGCAAGAGGAAAGTTAGATTCGTAACTCATCGAGGTATAGAAAGAGCATTATCGATAATTGAGAGCGTTGCGAGGAGAATTAGGGCTGAAAATAATAGGTTAGAAAACCTTCGCTAGGCTTCTACTTCACTCTCATGATCTTTGTGCGCCCCAAGATCTTCCAATACTCTACCTCAACACCTTCTGAGAGCTTAGATTTAATCGACTCATCATCGGACATAGGAGCCTCGAAGATCTCATAAGTCTCCAAGTCCATTATCTGAACAGCGCTGGGAAGAATCGATATTACCTGGCCTGTTCTTTTATCAATTATTGGAACTTCAACCTTTGCGTCTACAGGCTTAACGAAGCTCCTTTTAACACCGTCAAAGACTCCAATAGTGACTACGCGGGCCTTCGCCGAACCGTGTTTTCCAGGTTTCGACTTTGTCAAGCTGACTATGCGGCACGGCTCATTATCCACGATTACGTAGCCACCAGTCTTGAGATTTCCAACATCAACTGGTTTGCTCATAGAAACCATCCTTCAAATTTATTATATTTTTATCAAATCCTTTTATACTTTTTTATGTTTCATCAGCGGGAGTTAGGATCTAATAGAGATATAAACGATGAGTTACAAGTATATTTATGAGTACCCTTATTTAGTAGGTCTTTAAAATCCCTTGGCGTGTGAGATATTGTCTAGGAAGGTAGGCATATCCGCCCGTACGGATCGTGAAGACGCTATATCCGTCGCCGCTGAGATAGCCAGATGCTTCGAGGATAAAGGATTTGATGTGTTAATTGAGCCTAAGCTAGCGGATCTTATGAATAGACGAAAAGATGCTGTTCCACTTGAGAAGATGAAGGCGGATCTCATAGTTACAATCGGCGGGGACGGAACTATCCTGAGAACATGCCTCAGAATCCCGAAGCCTGAACCGCCGATACTTGCTGTTGATATGGGAGTTCGAGGCTTCCTCACCGAGATAAACCCGGAAAGAACGGTTGAGGCGGTGAAGAGATATCTTAAGGGGGAATATTTTATCGAGCGTTGTAGCAAAATAGCCTCTTTCATTGGGGAGAAAAGGCTTCCTGACGCTTTGAATGAAGTCTTCATAACCTCGCGTCACTTAGCGAAGCTCTTGTATGTTAGAGTGATAAAGAACGGAGAGACAGTTATGAACTGCAGAGCCGACGGGGTAATTGTGGCGTCGCAGGCAGGCTCAACTGGATATGCATTCTCAGCCGGGGGGCCTATCATCGATCCGGAGCTTGACGCTTTCGTCTTGACGCCGGTCTGCCCAATCATGTTCATACGTCCCGTGGTATTTCCTTCATCATCCGAAGTGACGATTGAGCTGCTCAGACCCAAGTCAGCGGCAGTTGTTATCGATGGCGACTATAGATGTGAGATTAATGAAGAGAATCCGTTCCTAAAGATCAGGAAGTCTGAATATGAATCCTCCTTCATAAGGTTTGAGGGTATCTTCTATAATCGCTTGAAGACGAGGCTTCTCTTCTCTAGGGAGGAAATTTAGATGTACAGACAGAAGGCCATAATAGTTGACACTACGGCGTTCATAGCTGGCTTTAACATTTACAGCGTTCACGGCGAGGTTTACTCGGTTCCTGAGGTTGAGAGGGAGCTGATTGGAGATTCCATCTCGAAGCTTAGGCTTAAGATGGCGATTGAAGATGGAAGATTAAAGCTTCGTGAACCGGACGGTCAGGCTCTTAGCAAGGCTAGGGAGACATCGCTTGAGACGGGTGATTTTCTCTCCCTCTCTGAAGCCGATATGAAGATAATCGCTTTAGCCGTGCAGCTGAAGAAGGAGGGGTACATGCCAGAGATAATCACTGATGATTATGCTATCCAAAATGTTGCTAAGAAGCTCAACGTGAAATACGCGTCTGTCATAACTTATGGAATAAAGTATCAGCTCAGATGGATTCTCTACTGTCCCGCATGCCATAGAGAGTATCCTCCCGATTATGAATCCGAGATTTGTGAGAACTGTGGAACAAGGCTGAAACGTAAGCCGATGAGTAAGAATTCATGCAGAAACATCTTCTGAAAGAAGTAGAGCGGGAAGCCCAAGCTGCTGGGAGACAAGAAGGGGGTTTGGAGCAGGTTGGGCTTCCCAAGAAGTACTTAAGGAGGAGATGACTGCTATAAGTTTTTCGATACTTTTAACAGATTCGTCTCCTCATCTTTATGAGGAAACATTTAGGGATGTACGGTTTGAATGAAGATTCTACGCAGCGATGTTAAGCATGGCGTCGTCACGGTGATGCCGGAAGTTCTAGATGACCTTTGGATACTCTATAATATAGTTGAGAAAGGAGACAAAGTTTACGCCAGAACAAGCCGTGAAATTAGAATGGGCGAAAGATACGATCGGCCTGAGAAAGGCAAGAGAGTCTCCGTGACGCTGGGCATAATAGTCAAGAATGTCACATGGGATAACAGCATGAATCGTTTAAGGATTCACGGGATAATCTGCGATGCTCCGGAGGAGGTTGGAGCGGGATCGCATCATACGATCAATGTATCACTGAACAGACCATTGAAAATTATAAAGGAAAGATGGATGAAGCATCACTTGAATCGGCTGAGGCGTGCATCTGTCCATAAAGTGCCTCCTGTGATCATAGTCGCCATAGATGATGAAGGCTACTGTATAGGGATTCTCAGAGGCTTCGGGGTTGAGATAAGAGCTGAAGAGCACATCACGCTTCCCGGGAAGAGTAGAGCTGATGATAGAAGACGAATACTTCAGGAACTCTTTAAGTCCGCGACTAATACCATGGAGGAAAACTGGTCCGGGGAAGAAACGCCTATAGTGATCTTGGGACTTGGATACATAAAGGATTACTTCATGAAGTATTTGGAGAAGAAACCGGAACTTAAGAGGAGAGTTATAGATGTGAAGAGTGTTAATAATACAGGGAGAGCCGGGATCTACGAGGCTCTTCGATCAGGCATCCTAGGCAAGGCTTTGAAGCATATGCGTATGATGAGGGAGATAGAGTCTGTTGAGGAGATTCTTAGACGTTTAGGAAAAGACAGGAGAGATGTAGCCTACGGCGTGGAGAATGTTCAGAGAGCTTGCGTGTTTGGAGCCGTTGAGAAGCTTCTGCTGACAGATTCATGTCTACGCGAAGCACCAGATGAGAAGAGAAGAGCTTTAGAGGATTTAATGAGGAAAGTTGAGGAGAAAGGCGGCGAGGTTATAATGGTAAGCACCGAGCATGAAGCCGGAGATAAGCTCAGCTCGCTTGGAGGAGTAGCCGCCCTACTGCGTTTTCCAGTAAAGTAACTTCATGTAATCTCTTTTATCTTCTCGAGAATCTTCCTCTCAGCAAATAACAGCATATTATTAAGGGTCTCTTCATCCCTAGCTTCAATCGTCAGTCGAATGAGCGGTTGGGTATTCGAAGCTCTTATGAGGAACCATCCGTTATCCTCAATCACTTTAACACCATCAATCGTTGCAATTCTGTATCTGGATCTCTTAAACTCTCTCGTTAGCTCCTTAACGACTCTAAACTTAACATCGTCTGGGCAGTCATACTTTTTCCCAGGTATTCTTGGATAGATAGGTGTGGAGTCAACTATCTCTGAGAGCCTCTCATCTCTCTTTGAGAGGATCTCTGCCATTTTTAGGCTTGCGTAGAGAGCGTCATCGAATCCGTAGAGATCCTTAAAGTAGAAGTGTCCACTCGTCTCCCCTCCGAAGACCGCGTTTTCTCTAAGCATCTTATCTATTATGTATGGATGTCCAGTGCGGCTTACTACTGGTCTTCCGCCGTGAGCCCTAATAACCTCCTCGATCAACATTGAACAGCTGACCTCATAAACGATAGCTGCTCCCTTATCCCTTTTGAGGTACTCCTCAGCCAATATCGAAATTATGATGGTTTCGGGTACAACCCGCCCCTTATCATCAACGAAGACAACCCTGTCTCCATCTCCGTCGAAACCAACTCCGAAATCCGCCTTCTTCTCGATAACGAGCTTCCTGACCTCCGTCAAGGTCTCTTCCGAAGGCTCAGGCAGATGAGCTGGGAAGGAGCCATCCGGCTCCGCATTTATCGCTGTGACATTTAATCCAGCCTTCTCGAAGATATCAGGCGTGAAGATAGAGCATGAACCATTACCAGAATCAACTATTATTGAGAAACTCTTTTCAATATTCACTTTATCTAGGATGAATCTTTCATAATCCTTGATTGCATCTAGATTTCTTCTGAGACTTCCACGAGGTGCAGGTTTGAATACTCCTCGAAGAGCTATGTCTCTCAACTTCTCCAAACCCGTGCCCATGCCTAAGAAGCCAGTCTTCAGCCATATCTTGAATCCATTCCATTCAGGAGGGTTATGTGAAGCCGTAACCATGACTCCTCCTGTTTTGCCATAATGCATGGAGGCGAAGTAGATCAGAGGCGTTGTAGCTAAGCCTACATCTTCAACATTCAGTCCTCCGGAGAGCATTCCCTCGATCAGGGCTCGAGCTAATGATTCGCCGCCGCGGCGAACATCTCTCCCCACAACCACGTCCTTTCCTTCACCGTCTAGGTAAGATGCTAAGGCTCTCCCTATCCTCTCAGCGACTTCCTCGGTCAAATTCCTTCCATAAATTCCACGTATATCATAGGCTCGGAATATTTCCTTAGATATCAAAGCGTTTCTCTCCCTAGGTTGTCGCACATCTTTAAGCCCAAACATGATCAGATACCAAGTGAACTATAAAAACTCATACATTCCTCTTTTTTATATATGTTTGCAAAGACCATGTGAGGAGCTGAGGTGAGAATCTTCACCCTCAACGAGGAGACTGAGGTAATAATTGCACATGGACACAAGAATATACGAGCCACTCATGAGACAACCTTTGAAGCCACAAAAGATGAAAAGCTAACTCCGAAGGGAGACTGCATAATAGCGGTGAAGGCAGATAAGTCCGCTGCTGATCTAAGCCGAAAATTCAAGGAGCTCGCCGCTAAACGTGGAGCTAAGATAACTATAAAGATCGAGGCTAACGGTGAAAGAGAAGAAGTCAAAGCCGAAGGCGATCCGAGACTAACATTTACGCATCCAAAGGACATCGTTATCAGAAGAAGTAGCTATATCTGTAGCCGAACGTTGGCGGTGAAGGCGGATAAGGCCGCCAAGGATTTATCACGTAAACTTGTCGAGAAGCTCAGAGACCCAAACAGTACGGTGAAGATCACTATAACCGTGAAGACTACAGATTAATCAACAGATGCATCAACAACAACTTGCCATCTCCCAGGGGCAACCTCACGTACTCTCCTAGCTGAGAGCACATGGCTCAATCTACGCCCAGCCTCGGCTATCGCTCTCCTTAACATTTCTTCAGCCTCATCAATCGGATCCTGCCCACCATTAAAACTATAGAAGTGTATGATCCCGCCCTCCGGTCGGATTGCTTCGCATGCCACTTTAACATATTCCAATGCCTTCTCGGGAAGATTCATTATGATACGATCCGCTGTTTCTCTGAGGCTTCTTCTGATAATCTCTCCGGCATCTCCGAGGAGAGGAGTAACTTTATCCAAAACTCCATTTGCAACAATATTTCTTTTTAGATACTTGACGGCATCTGGGTTGATGTCTATTGCATAGATCTTCACTCTATTATGCATCTTCGCGATTAAGATTGAGAAGGATCCGATTCCGGCGAACATATCAATAACAGTTTCACCCTCCCTAACTTGAGAGGCGATCCTTTTATGCTCGTAGGAGAGGCGAGGTGAGAAATAGACCTTCCTAACGTCGAGGTGGTATACACAGCCGTGTTCACGATGTACAGTCTCAGTCTCTCCTAAGCCAGCTATGATCTCATATTCCCTTAGCCTCTTAACTCCGGAGACTGCGCTTGCCTTCGCGAGAACAGTATGTACACGCTTATGCGACTCGAGTATGGACTCTCCAACTACTCGTTTATATTTCTCTAGCTCCGAAGGAATCTCAACCACAGCTACCTCCCCGATTATGTCCATCGATCGTGGGAAACTTGCAAGCAGATGAGGAGGTAGCTTCTCAGCAGCAACTTCGAAAGCTCTCCGCGGCGCTTTTCGCCGCCTCTGGAAATTTCTCACATAGATCCTAAAGTATTTAAGTATCCTGCGTATTTCCTCGATCTCATCGGGTAACGGCTTCCAAATCAGCGGGATATGCAGATACTCTCCTTTAGATTCTATCTTTAGCTCCTTATTGAATAAGCCCATCTTAGAGACTAGCTTAATTGCCTTCTCTCCATCTCTTTTGGGAACCCTTAATGAATAGGCTTCTTCTATGGATGGAACACACATGTCAAAGTCGCCTTTTAGAAGAATATCTGGGTCTTGGGATACGCTATCTTAGAGATCTAATCTTCAAACCTTTAGATCTAAGATGCTCTCCCTGCTCTTTAAGAATGCGTGATACATTCTCCATAGTTACGGCTGTTGTTGTTCCAATACCGGTGACGCAGGAGGCGCCAGCGGCTTCCCCCTCCATCAAGACTGTAATTAGATCTTCTTCAGATATTGATGAGACCTCTAGTTTCTTCCGATCCGTGACTTTGAGGATCCCATAAATGATCCCCGCGGACAAAGCGTCTCCAGCTCCCGTTGGATCCACAACTGGAACCTTAAAAGCCGACATCTCAAAGATTGCCTCTTTCGAAGCCGCGACTAAGCCTTCTTCTCCGAGACTCACGACAACAATGTCTGCCCCCTTCTCCCTCAATGTAACAGCAGCTTCACGCGGGTCTCTTCTACCTGTCAGCTCCAGCGATTCATCCGCGTTACAATGAAAGATATTGATCCATTTCATGGATTCCTTTATGAATCTCCATCCATGCAGGTATGGTCTCACGGGATCTATGAATGTTATGCAACCTATATCTCTTGCTTTTTGAAGGACTCTTAAGAGATGCTCGTCAAGTCTCTTCGTTATTCCAACGCCTCCAGCATAGAAGATTTTCGGTTTCTCCTCCTCTAAAACATCGATGATATACTCTGGGTTCAAATAAAGGTTCGCCCCTATATCTACATGAAATCTTCTATCCTCGCCGGAGACAACGAGTATCAGATCTTTAGAGGTTCCAGCTTCAGACACCCTTTGAAGATGAGTCTTAACCTCATTCTCCTTAAGAAGCCTCTCTATAAGATTCCCAAAAATATCTTCTCCAACAGCTCCAGTGGAGCTGACGTCACCTTCACGAACTCCAAGCTTCCTTAAATCTATAGACACATTTGCGCAGTGACCTCCTATGTGAACTTCTATGCCTCTTGGAACATACGTGATCTCGCCTGGAGATGAGATTTTAGGAAGATCAGCCGCTATTAAATCAACTAGTAGAATCCCCGTGCACATAACGAGCATGAAACTTTCCCTTCCACTATATATCGAACTATTAATTGTTGTATTCTCCGAAAACTATTTTATAAGCAAGCCTCTAATTTAACTTCACTTAACATTCATGAGAGACATATTCAGATATGGAGGAAAAAATGGCCAGAATAGTGAATGTTAAGCCCTTCCACTACACGCTTCATTACTGCGACTCAAGAATTCTGCTAGAGAAACGAGAAGAGCTATGGAGGAATTCGTCAGACAGTAATCATGAATCGAAAGATATGTGAAAAGTTATCTGAAGAAAAAAGCGGAAACTAACTGGTAGATCTAATAGGCATAAAAATATCATCTGAGAAGGTCATAATGTTAATTATTTATTTCCTTATTCTTCAGATACTGAGGCCAGAAAACAATAAAATCAGCATCGATAAAAATTTAAGTACGTATATTATAATATTTTTTGGGGTTGTAATAAAAAATGAAAAGATTAGCATTGTTATTACTGGCGATACTGGTATCCTTGGCGCTACCATCTCCCGTTGTTGCTCAGCCTCCAGCAGTTAAAAGAGAAGAAACCGTAATTCATAATGCGTGGCCTGTGCCTACTCATTTCAATCCTTTAGCTCCCGGAGCAGGACAGGCGTTACACCATACCTATGAATGGCTATTCTTATTTGACGATGTGAATCTCAAACTGATACCTTGGATAGCCGAGAGCTCCGAATGGATAGATGAATTGACTCTTGAAGTCAAGATTAGAAAAGAAGCTCACTGGCAGGACGGTGAACCTCTCACAGCTGAAGACGTTAAGTATACGTTCGAGCTCGGTAAAAAATATCCGGGAATAGCCTTAGCTGAACCCAGAGTTATATGGGTTTATGTGGATTCAATAGAGTTAGTCGATGATTATACGCTTAGATTTCATCTCAAACAGGAGAATCCAGCTAAACTAGCGCTGAAGAGCCTACTCCACTGCATGGTCCTACCTAAACACATATGGGAAAAAATCGAAGAAGAATACGAAGATATCACAGAGTTCAAGAATATTTATCCTGTAGGCTCCGGTCCCTACAAGGTAATCTACCACGATGACACTAAGATCATATCAGAGAGATACGATGACTGGTGGGGTAAAGATGTTTCCCCTTCCACGGAGAATCCGTATCTAGGTAAACTACCTGAGCCTAAATGGCTTATCAGCCTAAGAGTTACTTGTAACGAAGAATGTGCGAGGTTGTTAATAGCAGGCGACATGGATGCTTCTCAATGCTTCTATCCAAGGGTATGGGAGCATTTCGATGAAGGTATAGTTACATGGTTTAAGTCGCCACCTTTCTTAGGACCTACGCCTAAGAGAACTGGCGGATATGTATTCAATCTTAAGCGTTATCCGATAAATGACACCACTGTTAGGAGGGCTATAGCATTCGCGTTAGACCGTACAACCATAGCTGAGAGAGCATTCTCTATGTATGCTACCACTGTAGATATAACCTGTATAAAGCCGGAGAGTCCACTCGCCTTCCTGAGGAGCGATGAAGCTATCGCCATGCTGGATCTTAAGTATGATCCTGAGTATGCTAAAAAACTACTTAATGAGGCAGATATAATCGATAGAGACGGGGATGGAATAAGAGAGATGCCTGACGGCACGCCGCTCATCTTTAAAGCTAGTGTTCCCGAGGGCTGGACTGACTGGATGATTGCGTTAGAGATGCTCGCCTCCTACCTCAAAGACATAGGTATTAAGGTTGAAACGGTGTACCCGGATGTAGCTAGCTGGAAGGAGCTTATCAGAGGGGGAGACTTTGATATAACCAACTGGCAGGGTAGCGCTTGGGCTGCGACGGGGGTATGGGACTTCTACAGAAATATCCTAGATTCTAGAACGCCGCAGTATCCTATGATTACGGGTAAATCCTCACGTTATAACAACACAGAGGTATGGCCGATAATAGATGAGATAGCTAAATACTGGGATCCATTTGACCCAACTGTTAAAGATGAACTTAAAGGGCTGTATGGCGAGCTTCAGAAGATCTTAGCCAGAGATCTTCCTATGTTACCAGTATGGGCTTGGGATAATCCCGTCTCCTATCAGACCAAGTATTGGGTCGGATGGCCTAACGAAGACAATCCAGGTCCACGTGTAAACGTTAACGGTGATCCTGAGCTCCTCATAATACTGCAGATGATTAGAAGTGTTACAGCTCCGCCGCCTGCGGTAGAATACACCCATGTATGGGTTATTAAGGATATCTCTGCCTTCATCGGCGCTGATGGAAAAAGCTATGGACCGTTTAAGGAAGGAGAATTTGTAAGGATTCCAGTAGACAATGCTGAGAGACTTATCGCGGAAGGCGCAGCTAGCTATACTCCTCCTGCAGCCCCAGAGGTTAAGAAGGCTCTAACAGATATCATAAAGATGTTAGGGCCTATATCCGATCTTAAAAGTA
>PIYH01000068.1 GCA_003601695.1 Candidatus Bathyarchaeota archaeon | reverse complement strand
AGTCTGCATCTGCACTCGAAGTCGAGAGATAGTCTATAGAAAGTTTCAGCTGGTAGACGAATTTATCTTTGTTGAAAAATTCAGCGATTTGCTGAACAAGGAGGTTCAGGAAAGACTTAGAGAGCTGAATACAATACTTGTTCCTCACGGTTCATTTAACGCGTACATAGGGATGGAAGGTATACTCAGCGACCTTTACGTTCCGATGTTCGGCAATCGGAGACTTCTACAATGGGAGATAAACCGCGAGAAACAGCGAGAATGGCTTAAAAGGGCTGGGCTTCGTCTCCCAAAAACCTATGAAAGCCCGAATGACGTAGATAAGCTTGTAATAGTTAAATTTCCAGGTGCTAGGGGAGGAAAAGGCTATTTCCTAGCTGATTCTCCTAAGACTTTCAGAAGTAAGGTTGAAGATATGATTGGGAGAGGTCACTTGAAGAAGAGCGACTTAAGCCATGTTCAGCTTCAAGAGTATATTCTCGGCGTAACTGCATACTTTCAGTATTTCAGATCGATAATCGAAGATGATGTTGAACTATTGGGTATGGATAGGCGATATGAGTCAGCAGTAGATGGGCTTGGACGAATACCAGCCAGAGATCAGCTTCAAGTCGACTTAAACCCAACATATACGGTCGTCGGCAATATTCCATTAACACTTAGAGAGTCGCTTCTTCCAGAGGTCTTAAGTATAGGCGATCGGGTGGCCTCTGTCTCCGAGGAGATTGCTCCACCGGGGATCATAGGACCCTTCTGTCTGGAGGCAATAATAACGGATACGGGTGAAATATACACCTTCGAGATCTCCGCTCGAATAGTTGCTGGAAGCAATGTTGGTATAGGAACTTCTCCTTACGCTTACCTAAAATACGGAGCTGGAATGTATATGGGTAGGAGGATAGCGTGGGAAATAAAAGAGGGAATCCGCCGCGGCCTATTGAAAAACATTCTTTATTAAGGAATTTCACCCCTCTAATATACGAAGATTTGGAGGCTGAGTCATGGTTATCGAAAGAGAAGAGATGCAGAAGATAGCCTCTTCATATGATGTTGACTCCATAACTATAGGCGTTTTAGGATCTCATTCAGCTGAAGAAGTCGGAGTCTCAGCTAAGGCTATAGGATTCTCCACGGCTGTCATATGTCAGAAAGGCAGGGAGACGCTTTACGCAAAGTATAACAAGCATCTTTTCAATCACATTTTTGTACTCGATAAGTTCTCAGATATGGTGAATCCTGAAGTTCAGGAAAGACTTAGAGAGCTGAATACAATATTCATTCCGAATAGATCCTTCTCTGTATATGTGGGATATGATAATATCGAGAATGAGCTTAGAATTCCCCTTTATGGAAACAGAATGATGCTTAGAGCGGAGGAGAGGAACACACCTAGAAATCAGTACTGGCTTCTAGAAAAAGCTGGCATAAAGATTCCAAAAAAATTTGATAGCCCCGAAGAGATTGATAGGCTTGTAATCGTCAAGGTTCAACAGAAGCATAAACCGCTTGAGAGGGCTTTCTTTTATGCATCTTCTCCAGAGGAATACTATAGAAAAGCTGAGGAGTTGATCGGGAAGGAAGTGATAGATGAGAAAGGCTTGGAGAAGGCTAGAATAGAAGAGTACGTCTTAGGACAAAAGTTTAATGCAAATTTTCAGGGGTGGGCGCTAATGGATATCTTCGGAGACTTCGACCTTGTAGGGTTTGACGATAGAAAACAGACGAATCTTCACGGAGTATTAAGCCTACCAGCCAGAGATCAGCTATCATTCAATGTTCCAATAAAGAATGAGGAAATAGGACACTACGGATTAACAATGAGAGAATCAAAGAAACCAATGGTCTACGATGCGGCTGAAAGATTTAGAAGAATCTGTGAAAAGGAATATCCACCTGGAATGATTGGACTTTTCGCCCTGCAGGGAGCGGTGGCATATGATCCGGAAGACCCCGCTCAGAAGAGGCTGGCCTTTTATGTATTCGATGTCAGTCCGAGGATTCCAGGATGCCCTTGCGTCGGACCTACATCACCTGAGATGCGTAGACTAACTATAAAGTACAAGCAGCTCTTGAGTAGGTATGGACTCGATAGGATTTATGCTCCGATGGATCTGCCGATGCTTGAAATAAAATATGCGGCGGAAAATAGTATGCTTGAGAGAATAGTGACATAGGATCAAAACGGTTACTCGTAGACGAAGGTTCCCCAGCGGCTCTTTATAACAACCACGTTTCTTCCACTGCTTCTTTCACATCTTCCAATTCTCTTAGCTTCAAGCCCGAAGTTCTCACATATGCTGATTATCTCATCTTCAGCTTCCGGCCTAGCTATCACCTCAAATCCAACCCCCATATTATAAACCATGAACATATCCTTCCAAGATTCGCCTGATTCTCTCTGGATCAGGTGGAAGATTGGATCCGGCTCGAAAAGTTTGTCTTTTACAAACTTTACATTATATCCAATTCTGAGACCCTTAGTTAACCCGCCGCCCATATTGTGAACCATTCCAGACACCATTTCTGAGCATTCCTCAAGAATCTTCTTTACGATGGGAGCGAAGAATCTCATAGGCGACGTTAATGCCTCGCCGATAGTCATTCCTAATTCGTCAATGTAATCGTCAACGCGGAATCTTCCATAGTAGCTCTTCCCCTCAGGAGCCATTATTTCAGGATACCTATCTTGATACTCTCTTCTCAGCAGGCAATGTCTAGCTAACGTGAGTCCATTGCACATTATTCCACTGTTCTCTCGATCCTCATACTTTGTTTTTCCGCCGCTTCTCAGCCCAATTATGATATCTCCCGGTTCAATACTTGCTCCGGTGATTACTTCAGCTAGATCTACACGTCCATTAACAACTCCCGATATATCAAATGTCCTGAGCTGGTCTGGAAGATCAGCGGTCTCCCCTCCAGAGAAATAAACTCTCAATCCTAGATTCTCCAGCCTCTCTAGAGACTTTCTGAAGCCTTCGCTTAGAATCTTCAACAGTTCTTTCTTAGGTATCTTCAAGGGGTTTAAGGCGATGTAATCAACGAAGTTTATTGGTTCAGCGCCGACGCATGATACATCATTAAGGTTCATCGCCAAAACATCTTGCGCCAATCCTTCAAACCACGAGAGATCCCCTGTTTCTCTCCAGTTCAAATATGCCTGAATAGGCTTGCTTCCAGCACTATCCGCATGAGTTACGATTCCATATCCCGGCATACCCGGATCCGGAGTGACGACGCAGAACGCTTCGGGAAATATGCTGTTTATTATCTCCTGAAAGACTTCTATTCCCTTCTTCTTAACATCTACACCCGTCTCAGCGTACTTGCTCATTTACGATACTTCCTAATCTCAGACTCGAAAACTCTACCAGTAAGCCTTTCATAAGCCTCTATATACCTGCGGGATGTTCCAACAATTATATGTTCCGGCAGAGACGGGGCGGGAGGTTTCTTATTCCATTTAATCGATAAGAGATAGTCTCGAACATACTGTTTATCAAAGCTCGGTTGATTCTTACCAACTTCATATTTATCTTTAGGCCAGAATCTTGAAGAATCCGGAGTTAAGAGCTCATCGATCAATACGACTTCACCGTCGCTTATGCCGAACTCAAATTTTGTATCAGCTATGATTATGCCTCTAGCATCAGCCTTCTCAGCCGCCGACTCGTATATTTTTAAGCTCGCCTCTTCAATCTCCTCAGCTAGGTCTTTCCCGATCATCTCAACCACTTCATTACGCGTCATCTCAACATCATGCCCAACCTCAGCTTTTGTAGTCGGCGTCAATATGGGCTCAGGAAGCTTTTCAGCCTTTCTCAGCCCTGCAGGGAGCTTTATGCCACAAATATCTTTACCTCTACTATATTTTTCCCAAGCCGACCCGTAAAGATAGCCTCTAACTACAAATTCAATCTTTATTGGATCCGTTTTCCTAACAAGTATGGAGCGCGAATCAACTATCTCTAGGAGATGATTCGGAAATATATGCCTAGTCTCATTAAACCAATAAGCTGAAAGAAGGTTGAGAGCTTCACCCTTATATGGAATGCCATTCGGCAGAACCACATCAAAAGCTGAGATCCTATCAGTTGAGACTATCAAGAGATCCCCATCAACCTCATATATATCCCTCACTTTCCCCCTCTTAACAAGCGGGTATGAAAGATTCGTCTGAAGAATAACATCGTTAACGTCTATCCTCATACAAAGGAGACCTCCACTCTATTTTTTGCCTATTTCCTCATCAGCCTCAATAACTTCCTGCCTCTTTTTATTAATATATCTACGAATATCTCGCCGAAGTGAAGAGTCAGAGAGAGCTAAAATCTTAACAGCCGCTAAAGCGGCATTTTCAGGCCTTGCAACAAGCATCACAGGAACCCCTGTCGGAGTAATCACCGAAGAGAATATCTTCGCAAAGCCGTATCTGTCAATATCGGGCGGACAGGCTATAACCGGATATGTTGAAAGTCCAGCGGCAACTCCTGAAAGAGCATCTGAAAGTCCAGCTACGGTTACTATGACTACGCGGCTTCCATCCGCCTCTAGTCCTCTAATCTTCTCCACTAAGATGTCCGGAGTCCTATGAGCCGATGAGACGGCGTATTCATACCTAACATTGAAACCCTCACCATCTATGAAGTCGCCTATCCTCTTTGCGAATTGAAGATCACTTTTAGAGCCCATTAATATGAGTATTTTTCCTCTCATCAAATCAACCCAGCGAGTTCACAGTCCTACTTATCCACATGATGATAAAAAGGCTTTTCGTACGTGGCTATGAATATGCAGCTAACACAAAATATAATAGAGCACTATAATCATCTCTTCTTTAGGAGCCTTGGATTCTTCATGTGGAGGAGAATCATTAATGAAAGCTATGCAAGCCTTTAAGGAATACTTTAATCGCTTAGGACGATCAATAAAAATTTATGAATCATCCGTAACTGAGAAGGATAACGCTGTCTTCTTTCTGATCCGTGAAGAATATGACAAGAAACTCGTTATAGTGTATCCGTCAAGTAGCAATGAGGAGGTATTTAAAGGCTTAGTTGCCGAAGAGAAGGGAACACTAGATAATAATCTAAATTATAAAATCTGTCCCTGCAATGACAGAAATGCAGCTGAGCTGCGTAGACTCTTTCCTTTCACAAAGCCGCGTGTGATGGGGCTGACGCCCGCTATAGGGATGGGAGATCGCATAGGTTTATCGACTCCTGGGCATATACGAGCTGCACGTAAATTTGGAGTCTTCCCCGTTCTAGCGCAGCAGTCCATCCGTGAAATGAAACGTACTCTAAGATCTCCAGAAGACGTGATGAATGATGTTTCTTGGGCTGTCTTTCAAGAAGGATACCGTGATGGATTCGCTGCTGACGCTGATCATCTAAAGACTGAGGAGGATGTGGAGGTATCCTTTAAGGCTGGATTCACAATGTACACTATTGACCCATCAGACTATGTTGATGATGAAGCGGACAAGTATGATCTAGAAGAGCTTAGAAGAAGATTTGATGATCTGCCCTGGAGAGAACTAGAGTGTAGTGGAAAAGATCTTTTGAATATGTATCTTGGAAGAGAGTTTATGATAGAATCAGAAGATGGGAAACACGTCCTAAAACTCGTATTTTCAGAGGAAGATCTCCTCCGAGCGGCGGTTAAATACTCATCTGCGATTGCTCACACTTTAAGGCTGAAGCGCTTATTAGATGATCTATTTAGTGGTAAACAGTATGACTTAGAGGTATCTGTAGATGAGACGGATACGCCGACTAGACTTCTCGAACACTTATTCATATCTTTAGAGTTTAAGAGACTTAATGTGAGAATTCAAGGATTAGCCTTAAGATTTGTAGGCAGATTTGAGAAAGCAGTTGATTACATCGGAGATCTTGAAGAATTTGAAGAGACATTCAAACAGCATGTATTAATGGCGAGGAAGTTTGGACCATACAAGCTCAGCATCCACTCTGGAAGCGATAAGTTTTCAATCTATCCAATTCTAGGCAAATACGCCAGAGAGATGATCCATCTGAAGACCTCTGGAACGAGCTATCTAGAATCGTTGCGTATAATCGCAAGACATGACCCACAGCTATTCCGTGAAATCGTGCACTATAGTATCAAGCACTTCGAGGAAGATAGAAAGACATATCACTTGAGCACCAATCTATCAGATATTCCACTCATCGATGAAATACCAGATGAAGACCTCGAAAAGACCTATCTTGACAATAATTATGGAAGACAAGTATTACATGTCACATATGGCTCTATTCTAACGGCGAAAACAGAAGATGGCCGATGGCTCTTCCGTGACCGAATAAAGAAAATTCTGATAGACAATGAAGAAGAATACTATCAGACCATCTCTAAACATATGGAGAGACATATAAGATTAATAATTCAGGCATAAGACGAGCTAGGATTAAAATTCGCAACTTTTTTATTTCAGCAAAATATTCAAGAATAAACAGATGAAAATCGCTTGTTAGAAAGCGGGGTGGGGTAGCTAGGTTAACCCGCTGGGCTCATAACCCAGAGATCGGTCGTTCAAATCGACCCCCCGCTACCAAATAAATAAAATTTAACGGTCCACCACTTTTATAAGGAAGAACTGCGCATTTTATTATCGGTGCCCGGTTTGAGTTCTCCCCTGCACTATACGATTTATCCATGAAGCAGATTGAAGAGGACGCTTGACTTCATTTTTACGTAACTCGTTACGTAATTATAGAGGGGTCGTTAAATTTTGCTAAAATTCACAAAATTTAAAAATTTATTATTTATACGTGATATTGTGGTATAATATTATAGGGATGAGTGCTTTGACCTCGGATCTAATCCTCTTAGAGAAGATGGAGAAAAACGGTAGCTGGTTTAGTTCACATTATAAAGAAATTGTTGAAAAGTACAAAAATGAATTTATAGCCATAGAAGATGCCGAAATAATTGCTCATAATCCCCGACTAGATGCGCTCCTAGAGGAATTGAAGAAAAAAGGAAAAAACCTAAGTGAAATACTAATCGAGTTTGTTGCAGAAAAGGGAACCATGTTTATTTTATAGCTATTGGAGCGCTCTCGATGCGGGTTCCCCTTAAAGTTGAAAATATCGCTGGGGACTAAAACCTATTCTATATGCCACTTTGAGAATACCGCAATTTCACATTTATAGACCAATAAGATTTGTAATTGACACAGGAAGCCCTCATAG
>PIYH01000067.1 GCA_003601695.1 Candidatus Bathyarchaeota archaeon | reverse complement strand
CCCTAATAGCCAAAAACCCACCCCTATCAACAAGCCCCAACCTCTCAGCCTCAGTCTCAGGCATAAGCCTAGCCGAGAGAGGCCTCAAAACCCTACCCTCCAAACCAGCCATCCTCTCAGTCAACAACATAGCCTCCATCCTCTGCGAGAAAGGCCTCTCATCCAAAACCTCACCGGTAACCAGAAAATCCGCACCAATCCCCTCAGCAATCTCCTTAGCCTTCCTAAGCATAAGTATCCTACAATCTACACATGGATTCATCTGACTTCCATAACCATGAGGAGGATCAGCCACAACATCCAAAAACTCCTGCCCAAGAAAGACCCTATGAACCTTAATCCCCAACTCCTCACCAAACCTATCAACAACAGACTCATCACCAACAGAGAATGGAGTCACAAAATGAACAGCCTCAACACTGATCCCCTGATCAAGAACGAGCTTGATAGCAAGTAGACTGTCAAGACCTCCAGAGAATAATGCGAGAGCCTTAACCTTCCCCCCACCCGACATCCCAGAAGATTCCCACTTAATCATCCAAGCCTAGAAGCCTAATAGCGTTTCCCCTAGAAACCTTCCAGAAAACCTTCTCGCTAATCCTCCCCTCCCTATAGAGCTTAAGGAGGAAATCTCTAAGAGGCACAAGATCACTCGGAGAAGTTATATCAGTTCCAAAAAGCAACCTATCCTGAAACTCATTAAGAAACTTCACAGCATACTCAGGATCCCTAGCGAGAGCATTATATCCACTATTAGCAGAAAGATCACCATAAAGATTCGAGTAGCGACGCATAAGCTTAGGAACAACACCCTCCTCCCCAACCGGATAATCAGGATACCCGTAACGGTCAGCAGGAGTCTCAAGCCTACCAATCTCAGCCCAGAACGGCTGAGAATGACCGAGGAAGATAAGCTTCGGAAAAAGCTGCAGAGAACGCTCAAGCTGAGGAAGACCCGGATCATCATATAATCCATAAGCGCCTCCCATCTGAGGCGCAATATGAAACGTCAACGGCAAACCAAAATCCTGCACATGCCTGAAAAGATTCTGAACAAGAGGATGAAGAAACGGAAGATTAGCACAGACCTCACCAACCCCCTTACATCCATGATCACAATAATACTTTAAAACCTTATCTAAGGGAGCATCCGGAGAATTAGAAACAAACCTCGGATCAACATTACAGAACGGAATAAACCGGCCAGGATACTTCTCCGCAATCTCAATCACCTCCTCATTAGACTGAATGACATAAGCGCATTCAGGATTAACCTCGGGAAGCAAGACACCCTTCTCAATCTCCAACCTATCATAGATCTCAATCAGCTGATCAGGAGTCGGATAGTATTGACCCCTATGAGGAGGACCAGGAATCCTCCGAACATGAACATGAATATCTATGAACATAGCATATTCACAAATCCCTTTGGCGACACAGAACTATAAAAACATTATCTTCCAATCATAGCATAAACCAGAAAACTTTAAAAGAGAGATCGTGAAGAAATCTTGCGGTACATAATAATTTGGGGAGAAAAAAACTATGGAGTTCTGCCCAAAATGCGGCGCCCGAATGATAAGGAAGCAGAAGAATAAAGGAATAGTCCTCGTCTGCCCAAAATGCGGCTACGAGAAGAAAGTAAAGTCAGCCATGCCACTTTCAAAGATGAGGAAAGAAGCAGGAGACCAGATAGTCGTAATAGGAAAGAAGGAACTAAGCCTCCAAACCCTACCAACAGTAACGATAGAATGTCCAAGATGCGGAAACAACAAAGCCTACGTCTGGCAGGTTCAGACAAGAGGAGCAGACGAATCATCAACCCAATTCTTCCGATGTACAAAATGCGGATACACATTCAGAGAATACAGCTAAGAGTAAACCTCCCCTTCCAAAATCCTTTTATGAGTAGACTCTTAACCCGAGACAAAACCGTTAAAAGCATCTGATACACAATTCGTATCTGAACAGAAATCAATTAACCGACGGTGAAATAATTGTTTAAATTCAGCATATCAGACGTAAAACTACTAAGAGACATACTAGTCTCCATATCAACACTAATCGATGAAGGAACATTCAACACAAGCCCAGAAGGAATAAAGCTTAGATCAATGGATCCATCACGAGTAGCAATGGTCGACTTCACAATGCAGAAGACAGTATTCGACGAATACATCTCAGACAAGAACGAAAAGATATGCATAAACCTAGGTGAACTCCTAAAGCTCCTCAAAAGAGCCGGGAGAGACGAAATCCTAGAGATACTCCTAGATGAAGAGACAGGTCAACTCATAGTTAGAATCAGAGGAAAATATACAAGAACATTTAGAATGCCAACCCTAGAAGTAACTGAAGAGGAGATACCAATTCCAAAAGTCACATTCAACGCTAAAGTAACACTCACAGCAGATGGACTCCGCCAATCACTCGAAGACGTAGCCCTAGTAAGCGACCACGTACGAATGGAGACAGACGGCGAAAAATTCATGATGAGCGCAAAAGGAGAAATAATGGGAGCAACAATAGAGCTGAAGAAGGGAAGCGAAGCCCTATTATCCCTAGAGATTAAAGAACCATCCAAAGCAACATACCCACTCAGCTACCTCTCAGACATAGTTAAGGCAGCATCAGCAACATCAGATGTAGTCGCACTTGAATTCTCAACAGACATGCCGATCCGCCTCGACTTCAAACAACCCTACGACGGAACACTAGTCTACTACCTCGCCCCGAGAATAGAAGTAGAATAAAGGATGATGAGTTGACCCTTACAAGAGAGGATATAGCGAAGTATCCCTTCCTCGCAGATGCAGCCGAGGAAGTTAGAAGAGTAAATCTAGAGATTCAAAGCCTAGATAATCCAGAGCTAGAATCAATCATAAAGAGAGCAGCTAACCGTATAAGAGAGGCACTAGAGAATAATCCCCCAAGAGTATCCTACCGCAAACGCCAAGAAGACATCGAGATTCCATCTTTCCCAGTAGCAATAATAATGGCAGCTTCCTCCGGAAGCAACTATATAAAGAGAAGATACGCCCTCGGAGAAGCCATAAGAGCCTACAACCTCCTAATAGAGGAGGAAAGAGAAAAAATCCTCGAAGTAGCTAAAGCATTCAACTGGAGAATCAGACAAGTAAAAGACATTATTGGAAATAGGAGATTCGACTTCGCCCTCTCCTTCATAGACTACCTCAGAAACACCAAGCCCTTCCACGAAGAAAGATTCAAGCTAGTGAACAAGCCATTAATAAAAGGCGATGTCTACCTAACAAAGAGGGAAGCAGCTAGACTGCTCCAAGAGGAAGTAAGGAAAAGAATAGAAGATAAACTCAACATGGAAATACGGCTAAAACTTCCAGATAGACTACTGAACCAAATAGAAAACCTGAAGAGAAAATACGCAGGATACAAGGAGAAGAGAATACTCGAAGAAGCCCCGAAAGAAATGATTTATGAAGCCTTCCCACCATGCATAAGACAACTCCTCTCAGCTGCCAAGTCAGGCCAACACATCTCCCATCTAGGCCGCTTCACGCTTACATCATTCCTCCTAAACATAGGAATGAAGATACAAGACATAGTAGACATCTTCCGATCATCATCAGACTTCAATGAGAGATTAACACGCTACCAAATTGAGCATATAGCAGGCAGTAGAGGATCCGGAACAAAGTATATCCCCCCATCATGCGAAACCCTTAAGACTCATGGACTATGCCCAGACTTCGAAGCATGCGGAAACGTGAAGCATCCACTAGCCAGCTACCGTAGAAGAATGAGAACCTTTAAGAAAGAATAAAAAGACAATATTTCTGAACATGAATAATACCCTGTTCATCCATGATAGATTCGCCGAGTTCTATAAGGAAAACGCCTCAATAATCAAGCCTCCATCAAAGATCTCCCAGAGGGAATTCGGCTTCTTCACATTCAAGAAAGACATAGTCATAAGACATAAAGGATTCCTCAACGTGAAGGATCTCAGAAACTACGTGAAACAGATAATTCCATCACACGCATACTACTCAGCAGCATACTATGAGACGCCTGAGGAAAGCATGGAGAAGAAGGGATGGCTGGGAGCAGACCTATACTTCGACATCGACGCCGATCACATACCAACAAAATGCAGAAAGATCCACGACACCTGGAAATGTAAAAAATGCGGCTTCCAAGGCAGGGGGATAGCCCCAGCTGAATGCCCAATCTGCAGCGGAAGGGGATTCGAGGAGAGAAAATGGCCATGCGAGATCTGCCTCGAATCAGCTAAATACGAGGCTATAAAACTACTAGATTTTCTAATCGACGACTTCGGATTCTCCCACCATGAAATCCAAGTCTCATTCAGCGGCCACAGAGGCTACCATATACAAGTAGAAAGCGAAAAGATACGCGAGCTAGACTCCTCAGCTCGAAAAGAGATAGTCGACTACATAACAGGTACAGGGCTGAACCCCATATATCACGGCCTACAAGGAACGCCGCGTGGAAGACACGTAACCTCGGGACCACATATGGATGAGCCGGGCTGGCGAGGTAGAATAGCAAGGGGGACACATGAGTTTCTACTCTCCATAAGAAAGGAGGATCTTGAAGATCTAAGTTTAAAAAAGAAGCTAATAGACGAGATCATTTCTAGAAGGGAAGAGATCCTAAGGAGCTGGGAGAAGGAAGGCCCATGGAGCCTCATAAGAGGCGCAGGAGTCGAGACATGGAAGAAGATAATAGGAAAGGCAATCGAGTCCCAATCAGCAATAATCGACACAGTGGTGACCACAGACATCCATAGACTCATCCGCCTCCCATACACCCTCCATGGAAAGACCGGATGGCTTAAGACCCCCATTCCAGCTGAGAAGATTGAAGAATTCGATCCCCTATCCTCAGCCATAGCCTTCAAAAGGGGAGAAGCTACAATATATGTGGAGGAAGCTCCAGAATTCAGAATAGGAGAAGAAACATTTGGCCCATACAAAAACATTAAGGTGGAGCTGCCATTGGCAGCAGCTATCTTTCTATTATGTAAAGATGCAGCTAAGGTTGTAGATTAGACATGTATGATGAATTGTTTGAAGCATGGATGAGAGAGAAGAAGAATAGGGAGATTCAGCCTCTCCCAGAAGACTTCTACAGGAGACTCGCCGCCTACATTGAGAAGATACGTGAGGAACAGAGAATGCTGGACAAGAAAACCATTAAGAGCGTCCTCATGAAGATGGAGGAAGAAAACGTCAAGAAGATGGCAGTGGAGCTCATTAAGACCCGATACGAAAAAATTGTTCAAACAATACGGGAAGAAACACCTTCATCCTCAAACCTAACAGATGAAGAGAAGGAATGGCTGAGAGAATCCTCCCTACACTTCGAATCCTTCAAAAAATTTATTGAAAAAATACTTCAGGGAAAGATAGAAAAGACCAAGAATAAGATGAAGAATAAATTTGTAATTGTTAGAATTCTACGTGAGATACCGGAGATCATAGGAGCAGATATGAAGACCTATGGGCCCTTCAAACCAGAAGATATAGCATCTCTCCCCGAAGAGAACGCGAGAATCCTCATAAAGCAGGGAGCAGCCATGGAAGTAGAAGTCTCCACATAGAAAAGACAATCAAAAGAAGAATTAAAGAAAAATATAAAGCATGATTAAGAGAAAATGTTAAGATTCTAGGAGGAATAAAGCTGACTTCAAGATTCATGAATCTTGATTTCCATACGCATGTTGGCAGAATCTTCCTTCACTACCGAAGATTCACCGCTAGGAAACCTTCAAAGCGTTTAGATGAGCTTGAGACTTCTCGGGGAGACTTCTCCTTAAGGAAACGTGAGCCGCCGATGATAATAGACGCTCATGTTCATTTGAAGCATGGAGATATTAAGAAGACCGAATACAGCGCAGAGTCTATAATTAGAATAATGGATGAAGCCGGAGTTGATAAGTCAGTCGTCTTCGCAATGTGCACCACAACCCGTAGATCAATTGAGATGGCAAGTAGAGCAGCAGAGAAATTTAAGAACCGCTTAATTCCCTTCGTCTACGCCCTTCCGAGCTACGAGAAGCCCGTGATAACTGAGATCGAGGAGGCCATTAAGTATCTCGGCTTCAAAGGAATAAAGCTTCACATTGGAGAATGCACACTAGAGAGATACGTCAGCGAACCTGTTCTGAAACTTGCGGGAAAATATAGAGTTCCATGCCTCATCGACTGCGCTGGAAGATACAGGCTTATGGAGAACTTAGCTGATTCATTTCCAGATACGAAGATGATAGTTGCGCATTTTGGAAGATACCTATGTAAAGATGAAAGCCTCATAGATAAGTTCATTAAGATAGCAAAGAAGCATGATAACGTCTACTTAGATACAAGCGGCGTTATAATTCCAAAGAAGATAAAAGAAGCAGTAGACCTCATAGGGTCAAGCCGCATCATCTTTGGAACGGATGGCCCCACCGAGGAAGGCGCCAGATTCGTACTTCAAGAAATAAATAAGATAAAAAGACTAGGGCTAAAGCTCGAAGATGAACGTGAAGTTCTGGGAGAAACTGTGGCGAAGCTACTTAAACTTTAAGCATCAGAAACAATAGTATTTTGCAGCGTCTATGTTACGCATAGCCCTAGGCGGGATAAGCCATGAATCAAATATATTTAACCCGATACATACTGGATTAGAGGATTTTAATATCATTAGGGGGAGACAGTCAGCGAGGAACCAATAATCTCGGCTAGTTTAGATCTGCATGGCAACATCTCCCCAAGACTTCTGGAGAAGACCGACATCTTAACAGCTTACAGGACTGCACCGCATGTGGATGTTGAAGAGACGAGAATCAGGGCAGATGGGCTTCTAATAGAATCTTTAAGAAATAATCTGAAGCCAAAATAATTCATGGTTAAGCCGCCGCGCTAGGAAAAGCATATCATAACATAAAAAATCCTAATATGGCAAAGTAAAATCATAACCCAGCAGACAAAGCTTCTTTCTCCCATCATCAGTTCACCCTCCCTCATAATTCCTTCGGCATCCAGCATGAAACCAGATAGGTCCACATCATGAGACCAAAAACGGGATTGAACCAAAAAGTCCGTAGCATCCAATTTTTTCCACGAAAAAATCTATAAAAATCCTAATGAGAAATGAAAGCCTTCTAAAACGAGTATACGTATACATGAAAGCCACCATGCATAGGCTCAATTTCGTCCAGACATCAACTCTTTTTCAGCCCGACACCTCGGGCGATTGGGGGCCGCGGGCTGAGCTGGTCGGCCGAAGCCTTCCAGCTTACACCCCGGCTCCATCAA
>PIYH01000066.1 GCA_003601695.1 Candidatus Bathyarchaeota archaeon | reverse complement strand
ATTCAAGTGGTTAGAGGACTTTGATCCATATGATACATCGGTGACTGAGCTTAGGTATAATTCATCAAAAATACTATGCGTAACTAGCATTATAATTTACTGGTAAAATGGTGCTCCGGCCGGGATTTGAACCCGGGTCTCCGGCTCTCCTCCTTTTTAGTCGAAAGGCCGGAATACTTGTCCCGGCTATACTACCGGAGCATCAAATCTTTTCGTATATTACAAACCTGATGACTTTTTGGTTTTAGGTTTCTCCCGCCAAGAAATGCATCTGAGCGAGTCTATCCATAACCTCCACGATATTCCTTTCGATTCTATGCCTCTCTTTCTTATAAGTATCCTCGTCTATCTCTCCTCTCTTAAGCTTCTCATCCAGATTCTTTAGTTCTTCAAGAAGATTATCTCTTTGCCTCTCTAAATCCTTAATTCTTCCAGATACACCTTCGAAATGAAACATTTTCACCCACGCTTGAATCCGCGAAATCTTATATTAAGATTTCCCCATACAATTGAATCTCTTAAGTTCCCAGTTTAATTATACAGGATATGAGCGTCTGATAGAAATAAGAGCGTTCGGAACAAGTTTAGATGCCAAAGATAGGTCTACAGAAAACAACAACAGGAAACAAAAATCCGGGAGGGAATCGCCCACTAAAATGGAAATTGATTCTGAATACGGCTTATTATCTTTAGAGGAGACTCTGACAATTGAGCTTCGTTTTATGCAATGCATTAGCACGTAATCTTTTAAGCTTTGTATTCTAGAGTTGACGATGATTCATGCCTTGTGTGAAAAATCCATAATGACTGAGAAAGACTGCAATCTTCTCCATTACCTTTAACTGCAACATCTTCGTTTCCTCTTAATTAAGAAAGATGCATCTCCATGTTTATTTTGAGGCGACTATGTATCCAGCGGAGAGTATGAGGAAGCCGCCGATGAACGTTTGTATTGTCGGTTGTTGTGCTAAGAATATGAAGCCGAAGACGGCTGCGCTAACAGGCTCTAAATATGTGAAGACCACCGCCTTCTGAGCCTTAATCATGCTTAGCCCCTTCATGTAGAGCGTCACGGCGAAGCCGGTGTTGAAGGCCCCTAGAATGAAGAGAAATATCCAAGAAGTAAGATCTAATGATGAATTCACGTTTATTAGGGAAGGGAAGAGAAAGAGAATCGTCGCAGAGTAGGAGTAGAAGGCTACTGCGAGGCTAGAATATTTCGCAACTGTTCTCTTTGATAGAATGATGAATCCGGCGTAGGCTAGACCAGCTAATAGTCCGAAGAGAACCCCTTCTAGACTATAGATTTTCATCTGTAGATTATGCTGGTAAGAAATAATCATCATTCCCGCCACAGATATAGCTAAAGCGATAATAGTGACTTTTTCAATCCTCTCATTCAAAAGTAACGGTGCCAGCAATGCAACGAAGACAGGCGCCATATAATTCAACAAAATAGCGTTTGCGATCGCGATGAGCTTCATCGACTGAAATAGGAAACTCCATCCTAAACTCAGCAGCGCTCCTAAGGCAAGCATAGTTCTCCAAGCCTTGGCAACCTTAATCATCTCTTCTCTCTGAGCGGAAAGCAAAAAAGGAAACAGCGTTAGACTAGCGAATAAAACCCTGAAGAACGCTATGGCATAGGCGTTTAGAGGAACCAGATTTACAATAACACCGTTAGAACCCCAGATTACCGCCGCTACGGCAACATATAGGTATCCCAGTGTCTCTGACTTCAGCCTCCACTCCTCCGCTACTTCTAACAGCAAGCATCAATGAGCAAAAAGATGGGAAGTTTTATCTTTTTTAAACTTTTGCATGACATCTTAACGTTGCCGCTAAAAACATTAGCGGCAACGTTAGGCAGAGAGTATCCATCCTGACATTCTCTATTGAAAATGACGCTCCCTATCCATCCGTCTGTTTGTCTGCCCGTTTTGTTTGATTATTTGTGAGCACATTATTAAAGAGATAGCAAGTGTTGATTTTGGGTTGAGGATTAAATTCTTATATTAAGATTCCGAGAGTAATGATTCAGGAGCTGATTAATGATTGAAAAGCGTATTTTCAATAGATGTATTGTTCATAATTGATGGCTTAGGAGAGGCGGAGGGCAATCTTATACGATTTCTTTCTCCGAGAACAGTTGAAGCATTAGTTAGGAGTCTTCCACTGGAGGGTCGTGTAGCATTAATGAAAGGTGGCCTATATTTTCCAGTTCCAATAAACTTGGGAGTAGAGAAGGCTAAGAGAACCGTGGAGAAGGGAGTTTTAGCCTACTGGCCTATGGGGAGGGCTTTATGCATATTCTATGAAGATGCTAAACCTTATAGTCCGGTTAACTATGTTGGTAAGATTACAAAGAACTTAGAAATCTTCCGTAAAGTTAAGATGGGAATGAAAATAGTTATGAAGAAAATGTAGATTGATCTATTCCGTAATGTTTCTTTTTTACCTTCATTGTTTTCTCAAGATGAATTTGATATGCTTTTGCCCTCCACTTTTCCCTCCAGCTCCTCCATCCAGTCTTGACTAGTTTTTCTCTGAGATCAATCTTTTCAGCAACCCATTCCAGCAATGGATAGAACCTCTTCTTGTCTCGAAGTCTTTCCAGAGGAGCCCCCACTTCTACACACCAGTTCAAGTAGCTTCTTTCAACTCTTTCCTGGAGCTCTCCTTCTATTCTAGTCTTTTCAACATAGAAGCCTCTCCGCTGAAGATACTTTCGTATACTGGAAAGAATGTATCCAGAGCATACCTTGAAATACGTCTTTTCATCCGGTCGCATAACTTTCACTATCTCTTCAGCAATGCGTAGAGCCTCGGTTAAATAAGCCTTCTTCTCAAAGTTTGGAGATTGAAAAGCAGTTACTGGTATTCTACGCTCCATATATTTGCGGTCAGGAAGCTTAAGTGCTCCTATAACAACTCCTAAAAGAAGATCACCCCAGCCAGCGTCATCTATTAAGATAACTTTATCATAAATGAACCTATCTAACCTCATTCGAGCCTCCTCTAATCATTAAAAACAAGCCTCCCATCTCATACTATCTAGTGGTAAATTTTAAGTATTCTCTATCTTCTGAAATAGAAGCCGTCTATGCTAGATCATTGAGACTATTCGGAGGGTTTATAGATCTTTAGATTTCTACCTCCGGATACGTAAGTGATTATTCCTCTCTGATGTAAATCCTCGAGAAAGTCCTTCGCAACGCTTAGAAGAAGATTAAAGCGTGACGCAACGGCATATGGCGTTATCACCTTCATACTCCGCATCTGCCTTATCACCTTCTCATCTCCGGGATTTGGAGGAATAATTCTTGCAGCTTTTTTCTCGATTCGAGAAAGACGCTTCTCCTTTTCAGTCCTTTTACGCCTTGCCTCTTTTTCTCTTCTCACCTGAGCCTTAGCAAGCTGTGTTAATGTAGGCTTCTTTTTGCCGCCCATTTTATCCTCAAAGAAGAAAATGGAGATCAAGTTTATAGATGTTTTGTTTGTTCTCCCATCTATAATATGCAATGCTATACTATCTTAACCTTCTATATGCTTTCCGATAAAAAATCATCAATAATTACGGGCATCTTCTCATCATGCTTAATTCTTCTGATGACGTCTACTAGATACTCGACAATTCTATTCACAATTTTTTCACCTTTCTCTACGCTGGCTTTTCTCGGATCTCCCAAGTATAGTTGCACGGCATATGCTTGCCAGTCAACTGGGGTTTCGATTCCTTGGGTAAGGCCAGTGCTTCCAATTTCTGCCTCCCGTTGAAGCTTGTCTCTATCTTGCATGCATACTCACTCTTCTTCCTTTACTCATTTCTTGAATAACCTTTCTGACAGGTAAAAGCGGATCGATTAACCGTATAAAACATAATCCTTTCTCTTATTCAACATCTCTCTTAAGAAAAGCCTCAGCACAGGGATATTTCCGCCATGACCGTTTAGAATCAGGATCTTCTTAAATCCGTTCCTTGTAATTTCGTCACACATCTCCTCAAGAAGTGAAAGCATGGTCTTCGCAGTTAATGAGATCGTTCCAAGAAAATGCTTATTCCCGGAAACATACCGTAAAAGAGTGGAGAGAGAACAATGGATTCCGCTCTCTGCGGCTAACGCAGCTATCCTATGCACGGTAATGGAATCTGTTCCAGCCAGCATGTGGGAACCATGAATCTCAATTGATCCTATGGGTAATATCGCAACTAATCCTTTATCAGCCGCGGCTTTAATATTCAAGCTCGTTAAATGTTCATAAAGCATAGATTTCATCGATGACGACTCTGTCATCAAGTAATGAAAGGTTTTTAGTTTTAACGATCTGAGACGAATAAAAGTCTTTCAAGAAAACGATAATTCTTTAATGATTTTTTTTATATTCTCCGCGCCTCTATAGAATATGGACTCCTCATCCTCTTCGAGATCCCATTCAATCACTCTCTCCACTCCCCCACTTCCCAGCTCCACGGGAACTCCTATGCTTATCCCTTTAAGACCATATTCTCCATCCAGCACGGTTGAGACCACGGCTAATCTCGGCTTATCTTCAATAATCATCTGAATAATATTTACTGTGTTGCTCGCTGGAGCATATACTGTTCCTCCCTTCTTTGAGATAATGCTCAACGCCGACTGTCTAATCTCCTCTGTTATTTCATCTCGTTCTCCTATGCTGAACGATCTCTTATCTCCTTTTACCTTAACTCTACTGAATACGGGAACTTGATTTTTTCCATGCTCTCCAATGACGTACGCTTCAACATCTAAGACTGAAACATTAAGCCTCCTACTTATTGCTCTTCTGAATCTCGCTGAGTCAAGCATCCCCGCGCTTCCGATAACTCTTCCCCTCTCAAATCCTGTGACCTTCCACATAACAAAATTCATTATATCTACTGGGTTAGTTAGAGTCACTACGATGGGACTTCCTCGGATCTCCTTCACATTTGAGGCTACAGACTTGACTATCTGAATGTTCGCTTTGAGAAGATCAATCCTAGACTTCATATCTGGAGTTCTAGGTTTTCCAGCGGTTACGATAACTATATCCGATCCGTCTGCATCTTCGTACTCTCCAGCGGTCACATCAACATTACTCCGGAAAGCCATAGCTTGAGCTATATCCTCAGCGTTTCCCTCAGCGAGCTCACGATATACATCGATTAGAATTATCTGATCAACTATCTCTCTAGCCGCCAATTCATACGCTATACATGAACCTAGGCTTCCAACACCTATAACAGTCGCCTTCTTCATGAGGCATAATTAATAAATGATTAAACTTTAAGGATTTCCATTCAATTCAAGCAGAATAGGCATGAAACAACTCCTAAAAATATTAATGCGAAGAGGATATATCATAGGATGGTGAATCAGATTTGGCTAAAAGAATCAAGATAATAAGTGAAAGAATAGGAGAAACTGAAGCTGACTTACTTGAAGATAAAGCTCCAGAGACCGTTGAGGCTATATGGAATATTCTTCCAATAGAGGCTAGGGCAAACACATGGGGTGACGAAATATACTTCTCGATACCAGTTAGGCTTAAAGGCGAGAATGTCCATGAAACAGTTGAGGAAGGGGATATAGGATACTGGCCTCCGGGTCAAGGATTCTGCATATTCTTCGGACCTACGCCTATAAGCCGCAGAGGAGAAATAAGACCGGCGGATCCTGTCAATGTCTTCGGAAAAATTAAAGGAGATCCAAAGATCTTTAAAAATGTTAGAAGCGGGGACAAAATAAGGATAGAAAAGGTAGAAGAATAAAAATAGATATCAGCGTAACCTAGCGTTCCACAATTAATATTTCGTTTTTCTAGAGACCCGAGAATTTATCTTTTCCATTCGCTTTATATTAATTGGGGAGGCATCATTGTCCATTGATAGACTTTCTATAGGCATACCGGAACTAGATAATATGCTCGCTGGAGGAATACCAGTGGGTTTCACAGTTGCCGTCACGGGGGAGCCGGGAACCGGTAAGACGATTCTCTGCATACATTTTATAGCTGAAGGCATATGTGAAGGAGATAAATGCGTCTATGTAACGACTGAAGAAAGCAGAGAGTCAATAATCATGCAGGCAAGCCAGTTTGGATTCGATTTTTCCAAGAGTATAAGAGAGAATAATCTTGTATTGATTGATGCGCTTATGGGGCTTAAAGATAAATGGTCCCTGCAAAGTTTAGATGTAGAGGAACTAGTTGATAAGGTGATTCAAGCTAAGAAAGTTTTGGGGTATGGTAGGGCTAGACTTGTAATTGATTCTCTATCGGCTTTCTGGCTTGATAAACCCGCTATGTCTAGGAGGCATTCCTACTTCGTTAAGAAAGTTCTGTCTAAATGGGGATTCACGACTCTCGTAACTTCACAATACGCTATAACAACTTCTGAAGCGTTCGGATGGGGAGTTGAGCACATAGCCGATGGAATCATACGGTTCAGAAGATCAGTCAAGGGAGGAATTCTTAGAAGATATGTGCTTATAGAAAAGATGAGGCAGACTCCTCATAGCTTGAAGATGCATGAGATCGAGATAATCGATGGAAGAGGATTGGTCATCAGAGGATCAGTTGATATGCGAAGGGAGGATATTACTCTCCCGGGACACGTGATGAATAGAATTCGTAAATCATCATGGAAGAGAGATGCTGAGACACCTTGAGCCTAGCTAGAAAACATTATTCTCGTCTCGATGTTCAAAAGGAGATAATTGATTTCTGCAGGAATCGCTGGGCGGCAGCTCATTATGTAGATCTTAAAGGCGATATGATCTTTAGAAGATATTTACATGGGAAACCCCTAAGAATCAGTGATGCTGAAGATTTCTCCGAAATCATGACTTTTAATGGTTATACTTTAAGGTCAGTATATGCTACGGCTAATGTCTATTGGAAGTTCAAAAGCATTGATGAAGTATATGACTTAGCAAATATTCGACGATGTAGTGCTGTATGGGATGTCGACGGAGAACTATCGAAGTGGAGAGAGACATTAAAGGTTGCGAAGGAGATAGTTGCTTTCCTAAATGATAGGGGTGTAGAGAAATCTGTATTTTTAAAGTGGTCTGGTAATGGCTGTCACATTCACGTCCATGAAGAAGCGTTCTCGGAGGATCTCTTAAAGAAACATCATCCACTTGACTTGGCTTATGCATTGGTAGAATATGTAAATTTCAAGGTTCTTTCAAGAATAAGAGATATTCTAATTAGGGAAGGGATCAAGGTGGAGAATAATATAGATCCGGCACGTGTCTTCACATCTCCGCTCAGTTTCCACCGTGAACTTAACGTAATATGCGTCTGTTTCCGATCCGAAGATATCGAAGAATTCACACCTGAATGGACTAATCCATCGAGATTTCGTCATGATTCCTCTTGGCNNGAAAGTTTATGAGAGGAGAAGCGGATGAGATAGCAGAGGATGCATATAAAATGGTAGGCGGATATCCTTTGAAGCGAAGGCGGAGAGGAAGAAGGACTATACCTCTTGATAAACAGATAATGAAATGGCTTTGGAGATTTGAAGAAAACTAAAATTCTGCATTATAAAATAGAATTTTATGCGTTCTTTATAATGGCTCATCAAATGGTGAAAACGCGAAAATGGAGAGTGAAATGGAAAGTCTTTCTGAAAAACTTGGAGATCGAGACATAATCGTATTGGGCTCTATTAAGGTTAGGCTCTTATTTTTTGATTCATTGGGAGCTAAATGTAGCTCCGTGCTCGTAGAAACACCCGATGTATCGATTCTAATTGATCCCGGCGCCGCTGGATTACAACCAAGTTTTCCTCTGCCACGTGAAGAGAAAGCCCGTCTTCGGGAAGAAGCGTTTAAGCGAATACGCCGTTATGGAGCATCCTCAGACATTGTTGTTATCACCCATTACCACTATGACCACCACGTTCATCCCAGCCGAATAGATGAGATGACGTGCCTCTTCAGAGATAAAATTCTACTCGTGAAGGATCCAAATCAATGGATAAATAAGTCTCAAAGATCTAGAGCCTTCAAGTTTCTTTCAGAGATCTACAGGATTTCCGGAGGAAATAAACCATTCAAGGACTTTATGGAAACTTCAAGATTTGAAATGACAAGTGATCTGTTTGAGAGACATCCAAAAACGGCGGCTCTGTGGGAGAGATCGAAAGGGAAAAAACTGAAAGTCTATCAGGCGAAAAAACGATGGTTCGAGAAGATCGTAGAGAACTGGAAACGAAATAAATGGGTGAAGAGTTTCGAAGTTGGAGGAACAAAAATACTTTTTGCGGATGACAGGGAATTCATATTCGGCGATACAAGGATAAAGTTTACTTTTCCTCTCTTTCACGGACAGTTTCTTGATAATGTAGGATGGGTTATAGGCTTAACAGTTGAACATGCTGGAAACAGATTTCTCTTTTCCTCAGATCTTCAAGGACCAATAATAGAGGAATATGCTGAATGGATCATAAACTCGAAACCAAACGTCATAGTTGCTGATGGACCGCCACTTTATACATATGGATTCATGATAGGAAAGGAAGAGATCAAAAACGTGATCAATAATATGCAACGTATCATACGTGAAGCCAGACCTTCAAAGATCATATGGGATCATCACATTTGCAGAGGTATATTTAGGCCGAAAATGAGAGAGGTTTATCTTTATGCGGAGAAAGAAGGGGTTGATATATGTACGGCTGCTGAGCATATAGGGCTTAAGCCCATGATTGAACAAGTTAAACTTCCTAAATCGAAGTAACAGAAACGAAATAGTCATATTAATCGTTTCTGATCGTTTATTCCATGGTGGCATCTGGTGCCCTCTATATTCATCTTTGGACTATTCCCAGAAGACTCCGGAAAAACGATCGTCTCATCCGCTCTTGCAAGGGGACTTGTAAACAGAGGAATTAAAACATGTGTTTTCAAGCCGCGATCAGGTCATGACTATTGGCGTCAATACGATGCATATCTGAAATGTAAGGAGAAAGGAAGACTATTTTGCGAGGACATAATAAAACTTAGAAAGGCGTGTAAATGCTCCCTGCCTCTAGAAGTTTTAAATCCTGTAGATGCATTGATGAGTCCATTAGATGTTAAAAAATTTATTGATGAGAAAAAGATAGACTATCTTTATCTCCTTGCTGAAAATATTTTTTCGCATCTAGTTGTTGAAAGATACACAACATGTGAGAATAGGGTTGAGAATATTCTTTGCATTAATGCCGAAGCGGTGAGGACAAGATCTGTAATCATTGACGAGGAATACTTGCGTAGACTAGAGAATCATGCCGATGAAATTATCTATGTGAACAGTGTGGAAGAATGGAATGGCATCTTCCAGAAATATTCTCCGAGAGCTATACGAAGCTGCTACGAGAAGATCTCCAGAAAGTTTGAGTATATAATAGTTGAGGGCTTTAATGATGCTGTATGTCCGGATGAAACATTACGGTATGACCTAACTATTGGAGTGGCACCCGGAATAGTCGTCTTTTATGATGCTGAAATCTTCCATAAAGCTCTGAGGATCCTCGGGGATATCAAGGATTCGAAAACCCTCAGAGCACAGGATATAATTAAGTATCTTAAGGAAAGGAAGGTCTTAACGATGCCAGCTCTCCCCTCATCACATCTCAGAAACTACAACATCCTAAGCGGAGATCTAAGTAAGATAGTTGATCTCTCCATAAAAATGATTCCAAAAAAGGATGACTAAAATCATCTTGCACATCCTAGATGTCTAGAGGAGATGGAGAGACCTATAAGTTTTTAAGGTTACGCTACAAATCTATATAGCAATGAAGCCTCGGGGGGATTCTTACGTTATTTAAATTATCCGTAATAACTGATGAGGTTTCTCAAGACCTAGAGACTGCAGCCAGATTTGCGAGGATATTCAATCTTGACGGCGTCGAGATTAGGACGGTATGGAACCGTAGCCCACAAGACCTTCTTGGGAAAGTAGATGAGATAAAGAAGATTCTTAAAAAGTATGATTTAGAAGTCAGCGCCATCGCATCCCCATTCTTTAAGGCTGACATTGACAATAAAAAAGAATATGAAAAGCACTTGGAAATTCTAAAGAAGTGCATCAGCTTAGCTAAGAGTCTTGACACCAATATAATTAGGGGCTTCACATTTTGGCGCAAAGACAGCGTTGATGAATACTTAGATAGGATCATAGAGAAGTTCCAAAAGCCGCTGGAGATAATAGAATCTGAAGGCGTGCTTCTCGGAGTTGAGAACGAATCTTCAACGTTTGTTGGGGATGGGAGAGACTTAGCTCTCTTCCTTGGCCGTTTAGGATCAAAGAATGTTAAGGCTCTTTGGGACCCGGGAAACGATATATGGGACCCGCATAAAGAGACACCATATCCAGATGGATATCAACATGTGAAAAATAGAATAATCCATGTGCACGTTAAGGATGGAATCCGCAAAGGAAAAGGGGGAGAGCCTGAAGTAGTCGCTGTTGGAGAGGGTGAGGTTAACTTCCTTGGTCAGTTCAGAGCTTTAAAAGAAGATGGATACAAAGGATACTTATCACTGGAAACGCATTGGAGAGTTGGAAAACAACTATCAGAGGAGCTTGTGACTAGACCGGGGGGAGAAGCATTTTCTGGATTGGGAGAATATTCCTCCGCGATATGCATGCATAATCTGTTAAGGATCCTAGCAAGGATCTAAATCATGGAAAAGACTAAATTACAGAAGAATTATCCTCAATGGTTTTAAATAAATAAAAAAGGGTTTAGATGATTGCTTTTGATAGTGAACAATTGTTTATTTTAGCCGAAAAGTCTGCCGAAGAATCCCTTCTTCTCTTTTTTTTCCTGTGGTTGCTCGATTACCTCTACTTCCTCAGCTTTTCCTTCGGGTTCCTTTCCCAGAGAAGCGAAGGGCTTGAGACTCTCAACCAGGAATGGACTGTCAACTCCAGCCAGCACCACTGTCGCCTTCATGCTTCCCTGTAATGTACTATTTACTCTTGCTCCCCATGAGACACGAGCGTTAGGCGCTATCCTCTCGATTACTATCTCGCCAGCTCTATTAACGTCTTCGAGCGTCATATCATCTCCACCTTCAATGTGTATCAGCGCTCCCTCAGCCTTTCTGATATCTCCGATATCAAGAAGCGGCGTGTCAAGAGCCTTTTCAACAGCATCTTCGACCTTTGTATCTCCTTGTCCCTCTCCGAAGCCTATCGCGCATACTCCGCTTCCAGTCATTATAGCTTTTAAATCGGCAAAGTCTAAGTTGACAAGGCTCGGTACAGCTATAGTCTCAGATATGTTCTTAATGAATGTTGCTATAAGTTCGTTTGCTACAGCGAAAGCTTCGGCTAATGGGAGATTACCTGCGAGTTTTCTAAGCCTATTATTATCGATGACTATTACAGCGTCGCATTCTTCCACAAGCCTTTTTAGACCCTCCTTCGCCTTTATAAGCCTTGCACGCTCGACTTCAAAAGGTGTTGTTACAACGCCTACCGTAAGTGATCCTGTTTCCTTTGCGATCCTTGCAACTACTGGCGAAGCGCCCGTTCCCGTTCCTCCCCCGAGACCAGCTGTTATGAAGACCAAGCCTGAACCATCTATAAGAGCTTGTATATCTTTAGCGCTTTCTTCCGCAGCTTTAGCTCCCTGTTCTGGGAATCCACCGCAGCCGAGGCCTCCAGTTATCTCATAGCCTATCAATAGTCTTTCATCAGCTTTCGTTATGCTTAAGTGTTGCGCATCACTGTTTAAGGCGTATATTTTTGCTCCGGTTATTCCTTTACTCTTCATCCAAGAGACAATGTTACAGCCCGCTCCCCCTATCCCGAAGACACTTATTCGCGGAACAGCTCGTTTAGCTATTTCTTCAACGCTCATCTTCGATGAATGGACCACGACATCCTTAACATCACTCATTTCATATCTCCTCAAATTATCTCAGTAATATACACGATTTTCCTAAAAAGAATACTCATAAAGAAAATATAAAGCTTTCCAAGAGTTTACAAAATTCAAACTTTACATAGCATTTTTATTATCCAAAAAGTATTGTTTAGGTGGCAAAATGGCAACTTTTATATAATATTACTCATATTCTAATCGGCGAAGAAAGTTGAC
>PIYH01000065.1:9438-17723 GCA_003601695.1 Candidatus Bathyarchaeota archaeon | reverse complement strand
ATAGATGCCTGGTAGGACCATCCTCCCAGTCGCTGTAGCTCTGCTAGTGTTCATAGTTGGCGCTTTAGCGTTAAATCCAAGAATAATCGAAGTTAACGTAACGGGTCCCAGTCCACCGATAGCTAATAAGCTGAAGATATACGTCATACCCGAAGATGTTATCGTTAATGAAGAGGTCAAGATAATCATTAAAGATCTTGAGGGGAGTCCCATTGAAGAAGCTAAGGTTTACGTCGCAAAAAACCATCCATCAACGAAGGGAGAATACATAGGTAAGACGAACTCAAGCGGCGAACTTACCTATGTCTTTGAGGAGGAAGGCTCGTATAAAGTCTACGTAGAAAAAGAAGGATTTCTCCCTCAGGAAATGCTCGTAAACGTAAAACTTGAAGGAGCCCTATCCTTTAGCATAGAGCTTAAAGAAGCTCACAACAATGAACAGCTCAAAACCATACACATCACCTCCAACGAATATCCTGTTGAGAAAGCTAAGATTTACATAAACGGCACATTCGTAGGTTACACCAATAGTAACGGGGAGCTAAGTTACACCTTCAAACTCGGAAAGGTCTACGAAATAACCGTAAAGAAGGAAGGTTATAGAGGCCTCCTCATAATCCTCGACATGGATCCGGAAGGCGGGACAGGCAGCATTATCCGGCCGCTCAAAGACACCTAACTAAGCGTAGCTCAGACCGAGATCTGTAAATTCTAGGTGGGACAGGATGACTTTGCAATCTCCGTATTTGATAGAGATTTCTGGGGCGAAGATGCTGCTCACTATGGAGTCAAATAAAATATTGATCGGGTTGAATAAGCAAAAAAGAGGCATTAGATGGATGTTAAGTGTCGGGTCAGCGAGAAAGCAGCTCAGGGAATGAAAGGTCAAAATGATGAGCAAAAGGAGGAATGGTAATTTATGGTGTCGACCAGAGCATCATTAGCAAGAGCAGCAAAATTCATAACAGACATCACCTATGAAACTAACTGGCACCTATTATGCCACAATGTTTGATGTAGACGATATAGACGATAATGTATATAGATTATACAGAAGTCAATCATTTCACGATCCAGATTATCCTTCTTGTGTACACAATCTTTTTCAAGAGATAGCAAAGAGGGATGAAAATCTAGCAATAGAATTTGTAAGATATGTCATTTCCCATGAATTCGATTTAAAAAACGAGGAGATAACTTCTAGAGGTCCAGAATTGCTAAAAGCCTTGAACCCCATAGGTGAAGAGGCCGATCGACTTGTAGTCGAGGATGGATCCGTAGAGATTGAGAATGCCAAGTCTAGAAATGCCATAGCGCTTGGAATTGCAAGCGATGAGGTTAAAAGATGCGGGTTAAATCCACGTAAGGGGAGAAGGCTCATAGACGCTGGAGCAGACAATAATCCCTGACTTCACAAGATGCGGAGAGAGCATCTCATTTCTCTTTAGAGAATGAGACCGAATTTTACACTTCCATTTAAATCTTCAGAAAAAAAGAGAATGCCACGATGCCGGTTTCATCTATTAACATTTTTTTCGAAAATCTGGAATCTCAACTGGAATATTCCCCTTCTTCACTGATTCAATAGAAAGAGGCACAATACAACTCCAGGTAACTGCGTCATAAACATCTATTGGCGGATCTTTCCTTTGAAGAATCGAATCAACAAAATCTTCCAAGACAAAGAAGTCTCCTCCTCCATGCCCTGTCTTCATAGCCTCTTTACCCCATCTCTTCCAACGAGGGTGCTCATACTCATCAGCATATTTCCATAGGGATTCCCATTCTGCAGGCGCATCTTTTGGAGGGCTTTGACCTGGGCTTCTTCCCTCTATCCATATGAGAGGGTCTTCTCCACGATATCTGGCGGATAGATAGCTTGCAGAGGAGCCTTGAAGCACGTGATGCGCCATATTATGTGGTCGAGGTGAATGATAATCTACCCTCAGCACAATCACTACGTCACGTTCAGTTTGAATTACGGTGGTAGCCGAGTCGCCTCTCTTCCAAAATTCTCGTTTGGCGCCAGGATGACTCTCTCCAAATAATCTCTTTACATATATGGGTACCGCAACGGATTTTGTCATAAACGTGGCTGTACGTAAAAGACGGTCGCCATCTTCTCGATTAACATGCAACCATTGAGCTATTGGGCCTAAGGAGTGTGTAGGATATGTATTCCCCGGAAAATTATGGCTCGCTTCACCTCTCCATGTTAGTTTTCCATCAGGATAGAACAATAGATCTCTACAGTCATGAATATAACCTCCTTCAGCATATATTAGTTCCCCAAAGACGCCCTTTTCAACCATGTTCAGAATCATCATGTTAGGCCGCATATAACAGTAGTTTTCTGAAAGCATGTAAGTCATCCCCGTATCCTCAACCGTTTCAACCAGTCGCCAACACTCATCTAAAGTTGTAGCGGCAACAACTTCGCTTAACACATGTTTTCCAGCTTTCATAGCCTTAATAGATTGCTTAGCGTGTAGAAATATGGGCGTAGCGATAAACACTGCATCACAATCACTTTTCTCCAGCATCTCATCGTAATCTTTAAATGTTTGAACATATGGCATATTCTTCTTCCAGATTTTTAGAACCTCCTCTGAAATATCACAGATCGCAACAAGTTGAACCTTATCCGAGAGTATTCCTAACGCCTTATTAAACGCTCTTCCACGTCTTCCCCCAACAACGGCTAACTTAACCGGTTTTGAAACCATTAGTTTTCACTCCTCAAAAGAGGATGTATATTTGTATTTCTCGTGAATATAAGTTTAAGGAATATTGATAGAAATTACCTTAGAGCCTTTGAGGGCTTTAAGGTAACTGTTATGGCACCGACGCTTGATCTTCCAATTGGCAAGGCTATGAAGAAGGTTAGAAAAGCGATTCAAGAAGGTGTGCCACTTGACGATAATATGCACACGAAAAGTTTCTTGTCTGGGGAAAATCACACTAGAAATGAAGGTTTCAAATAAAATAAACGCATGTCTGGATAATTTATCCTTCCTCGCAAGCCCTTAGATTCCTAGTTTTAAATCTTCTCATTTCACCACAATGACCAGCTTTAACTTGTAAACTTTCAGAGCAGAGAGGGTCGTAACAATAGCGTCTATCTTGCCATGAGGAAGATTACCTATGGTTTCTGAATTATTCAAAATAAAAGTATGAACTTGACTCCGCCCGGGCTCAAAACACAAATATATAATCACGATAGCCCTGAGGCGTAAAATAGATATCTACGGCTTTAATGGCAAGCTTTTCTGCAGTGAGACGTTCATCAATTTATGTAACTCGATCTCGCCTAGGAATTCTGATATGATCAAACGTTTTGAGGATTGATGCTATGACAAGTAAAGAAGACATGAGACTTCGAGAGGCATTTAAGACTTTAACACGCAAGCTTGGCCTTGAGGAGGCTGGAGCTTGTCTGGATGCCCAGAGTTAACAATGGATTGAAAAGGCGAAGTTAAAGGTAACTGTGTATTGATCCATGAATCCAATCCAGACAGGTATTGAAACCTTGAAACATAATCTCATAGATTTTTGATTACTTCCAGAATTGTAAATCCCCTCGTAGAAATGATTAATTTGCTTATCAAAATGAGGGAAAATCAGATTTATTTAGAGAAAGAAAAGATCTTCCATGACCAGCTTCCAGAGTAAGTATTGCCATAATCGGTCACTGTGAGTGTCCATTTAATCCTTACGGAGATGCCCCCATATTATCAAAAAACCTTCCATGTTGGAAGAAGAATGAAGGTGGTGCCTGCGTACAGGTAAATCTACCCATAGGTGAAATCGTAACGGTGGCTAGGAGATAAGTGTGCATGATAAGAAGATATCCCTTTACGTTGTTTAGGGAAGGTGCAAGCTGACCGCGGAAAATTTATCAAGGTGGAAACCTTCCTTGAAAGGGGGTTGCGTCTTATGATTGTTGACGCGCATTGTCATATTGGCAGGGGAGAATTCATAGATAGAGCATATGATATCGACATAACTCCGGAATTCATCATACGTCTAGCCGATGAAGCCGAAATTGACAAGACCATTGTGTTTCCTGTTTCTTATAGCGACTACTCTTACGCCAATAGGGAGGTCGCTATGACCGTTGAGAAGTACCCGGACAAGTTGATCGGGTTCTGCAGGATAAATTGCAGTAATCCTAAGAGCGCGCTGAAAAATCTAGATGAATCTTTAACCAATCTTGACTTAAAGGGGGTGAAGATTCACGAAGGTCTAGATAAAGGTTTTCCGAACAGAGCAATTGTAGAGATGATAATGAAGCATGATGTCCCGATGATAATACACCAGAAAGGCTCACCCTTGAGACTTGAACCTATGATAAAAAGCTATCCGGACTTGAAAGTCATAATCTGCCATCTGGGAGGATATCCAGGTAACTATATCTACCACGCCGAAACGATCTATCTCCTAGAGAAATACAAGAATGTATACGCTGACACTGCTCAGGCGCAGCATTACCGACTGCAGGAAGCAGCAGAAAGAGTCCCTGAGAAGCTGATTTTCGGCTCTGATGCCCCCTGGTATCATCCTGCAATCGAAAAGATGAGAGTAGAGATTCTAGAGATAAGGAAAAGTGACAAGGAAAAAATATTAGGGGGCAACATTTTAAGGCTATTAAATCTCTAGTTTTATCACGTGTTTCCCACGTTTACTCATGATATATCCTATTCGTTTCAGCATCCTGCAAATTTGAAGCTCTTCATTGCTGCTTTTGAAGTGTTTAAGCGTCAATGCGAAACCCATTGAGACAGATCAGCGGTAGACTTTCAGTGGAGCCTTTAGCACTTCATATCTAAGATACTCTGGGCGTAGAATTAGAAGGCTACTTCTCAATCAGTCAAAGTTATGTACCGCTGTTAATTCTATGCTTGGCTGTCGAAGAAGCAAAGCATGTAATTCAATGGCTCAGAGTAAAAACTCAGTTTCCCACACGCCGCTTATGCTTAATCTTTTCAAGCATCTGCTCTCCGACATTCTTCCGAACTAGCTTAGGAGCGCAGTTACACTTGAGGGTCTCTTCTTTCCACGGCTGAATTGAAGATGGAATAGGCTCGACGGGAATTTTGGACTATAGTCTCGTAGCCTCGGTTGCTATACAATTTTTCCGTCGGATATAAGTTGACGAGGGGGATGACGCGTACTTGGAGGCTGTAGATTCAGGAGTGAATTTCCATTAGCAAACTTTAAAGATGAAAGGTTTGGCGGTTAGTATTGATCATGTAGGCTGGACGATGAAGTACTTGATTTCCATAAGAACTGTTATGGTCATACCTTCATCATATTTAGGTCCGCCTAGGAACAACCATGTTCAAGGTGGAAAGAATGAAGGGGAGAAGAAACGATGAATTTTTCACCGATTCTCGCTCAATAAAAAGATTTTAAATGCCATTTTAAAAATTATTTTCTTTTCCAGTCACTTTAGGCATTCGCAAGATTTATATAGCTCTCACATTATATGCGTCATACTCAAAATTCCCCTCTGCCGGGAAAGGGGAAGAAACCGAAATAATGATAGAAAGTGAGAATGATTCGTCATCGATTCTTTTTCATAAAGATTTAGTTGAAGAGATACCCGAATCGATTGAGAGATCCCTGAAAAGCTTGGATCTAAAAGAAAGAGTAAGGGTAGCTGTTTTCAGCGACATAACTCCAAAGAATACTTATGGTAAGACTTGGCTGATAATTGCAGGTGAGCAGCTGCTGGTTTACGATACTGAAGTAAACAGCAATCCCCGGATTAGAATCTCCCTACGCGACATAAATGAGATTGAGATACGTAAATATATAGGGAATAATGCGTTTATCGTTAAGACACAGAAAGGGGAATTGGAGCTCGCTCGTTTTACGAATACTCTTAAGCCGAAGTTTGAATACTTAAAAAAGAGGCTTGAGACATTCTTTAACTCCTCGTGGAGACCGCCCAAAAAAGAAATTTACATGAAAAAAGACCCAATTGAGAGTCAGAGGAGATGCCCGAAATGCGGCAGAGTCATTCCACCTTGGATGTCAACATGCCCATACTGTATGAGTAAGAGGAAAGTTATCTTCAGATTGTTAGGGTACGTTAAGCCGCATTTACCTCTAGCCATCTCCGGCTTCGCATTAACGATCTGTTTCACTTTTCTGAATCTGCTGCCGCCTTATCTGATGAAGATACTGATCGATGATGCTATTGGGAACGCAAATCTAACATTACTCGTCTGGCTGACAATAAGTCTCGTTATCATCTATCTTTTAAGGGCATTGACAGCTGCGGGGAGAAGCTACCTGCTCGGAAAGTTAGGGCAAAAAATAATGGTTGATTTGAGAAGAAGACTCTACGAGCATCTCCAAGTCTTGTCGCTGAGATTCTACGATAAGAATGAGACAGGAAGGATCATGTCAAGAGTGATGAGTGATACCGAGAGAGTTCAGTACTTCCTCACGTGGGGAATCCAACAGTTCTTCATGGATATCATGATCCTAGTATTCGTAGCTATCATCCTATTCACAATGAGTTGGCAATTAGCAATTATCGTGCTCATGCCTACATCAATTCTCATCGTTGGAACCAAGATATTCAGCAAAAAGATTCGTAGCGTATATCATAAGGCTTGGAGAAGGTGGGCAGATCTAAGCGCGATCCTCGCCGACACAATTCCAGGAGTAGCTGTTGTTAAAGCCTTCTCCCAAGAAAGGAAGGAGATAAGCAAATTCAACAGGAAAACGCATGAACTGTACGAAGTCAATGTGAAGATATCTCTCTTAGAAGGAATCTTTTTCCCGCTTATCGGCTTCGTAATGACATTAGGCGCCGTAAGCGTTTGGTGGTTCGGCGGTAAACAAATTCTTTCAGGAACTCTAACCTTAGGCGTATTGACAGCCTTCATCAGCTACACTTGGAGGTTCTACGAGCCCGTGGGAAGATTAAGCAACATGAGCAGCGTGCTGCTGAGAGCAACGACATCAGCGGAGAGAATCTTTGAAGTTCTTGATACGAGACCGGATGTTCACGATTCTCCAAACGCCATCTCGCTTCCACAATTGAAGGGACACATAATATTCCATAATGTCTCATTTGCTTATGAAAGCGGGGAAACAGTGCTGAAGAACATAAATCTTGAGATAAAGCCGGGACAGAAAGTCGGATTAGTTGGGCCAAGCGGAGCCGGAAAGACCACGCTTGCCAAGCTTATCTTAAGATTCTATGACCCCACGGAGGGAAAAATAACAATAGATGGATACGACCTACGTGAAGTGAAACAGGAATCCCTCCGTAAACAGATAGGCATAGTTCTTCAGGAACCTTTCCTGTTTAAGGGATCAATTGCTGAAAACATTGCGTATGGAAATCCGCTGGCTCCACCTGAAAAGATAATCGAAGCAGCGAAGGCCGCAAATATTCATGATTTTATCATTTCTCTCCCGGAGGCTTATGACACGGATGTTGGTGAAAGGGGACATCGGCTTTCCGGAGGCGAGAAACAACGTATATCCATAGCCAGAGCTCTCCTAAGAGATCCGAAAATCCTAATCCTCGACGAGGCTACAAGCTCAGTGGATACGGCGACTGAAAGCTTAATACAGGAAGCTCTTGAGAGGCTTATGGAAAATCGAACTTCCATAATTATTGCTCATAGGCTTTCCACATTGAGGAACGCTGACAAGATAGTTGTCATTGACCATGGGGAGATAGTCGAGGAGGGCTCACATGAAGAGCTGATTCGTCTCGGCGGATTGTATAGCCGTCTTTGCAGGATGCAAACTGCATTAGCTATGATAGCAAATAGGTGAGTTTATCGTGGAGACATGGGGTTTTTCCATCAACATATTAGATCCTAGAAAAATTCGAATATTCCGGGATGAACCGGGACGATTAAAATTAATCTTTGACGATAACAAGGAGGTCTTAATTAAAAGGGTTGTAAGGGCTTTTCCGTTAACTATGCCGTGGCGCTACATAATTCTGATAGATGAGAATGGCAGAGAGGTTGGGCTTTTAAGAGATCTTAAATGTCTAGATGAGAAATCGATGAAGGCGCTGAAAGAAGAGCTGGAAAGAGTCTACTTCATACCAAAGATAAAGAAGATTCACCGTATTAAAGAGGAGTTCGGAATTCTGATATGGGAAACCGAGACTGATAAGGGACCTAGAAGATTCGAGGTTACAAGCAGAAGAAACATAAAGAAGATGGGTAAAAGAAGAATAATTTTAAGAGACGCTGATGGAAACCTTTATGACATACGTGACTATGCTGATCTAGATCAGAAGA
>PIYH01000065.1:0-9379 GCA_003601695.1 Candidatus Bathyarchaeota archaeon | reverse complement strand
ATTTCTCACTTCGTCATAAGGTTAGGGCTGGGAGAACTGTAACAGTTGATGAGACCACGTTAAGGTGAAGAGACAATGCTTCTTTGTTTAAGCTGGTATGGACATGGATTCCGAGGAGTCTTGGCTGTGGATGCTAGCTGGCAACGCTTAACAATAAATGCTGAGTGCATCTTGAAGAGGTCTTTGAGATCCCGCCTAAACAAGCCTCAGAACATCATCGACGAGGTCTAGCTCTACACTTCTATTCTTCCGGCGGCGAAGTTCCTCGAGTCAGTCGCATATATGGGCGGGAAATGTAACGTCGCGCACACGCTGCACGTAACACTCAACGTGTAACGGATCTTCTGGAAGGAAGCGGCGGAAGAGCGATGCTGGATAATCGCAACGAAGATTCTCCAAGACGGAATGAAGCTGCGGTTAGAGCGGTTGGGGAGGCATTCGCCCTTTCAGAAGATGAAAAAAGACGCGGCGGGCTTCCTCGCAACTAGGGAGAAATACGTGATATTCACGGCGAAGCCGTCTCAACGAATTATTATATGGTAATCTGCCGTAAAGTATATTCTATGGAAATTTGAGAAGTATCAATATTTATCTTTAGATGATCGTAATTACGAGTTTTATAAAAATTTGCAAGTTGATCGCATCCGATGGAAAATTACGCTTACTTTCCCATCATGTGGTTTTAAAGACATAACCGATTTTCTTTTTGTCTGTTGATAAAGTTGGAAATTTAACATTACTAGAAGGAAAAGTAAATAAGAGAATAAGAAACCGAGTGTATCGGAGTAAAGCTATTGATTATCAAAAAATAGACGAGTACCAAGACTATCAAGAATTCGTCGAGACCTCTACTACCTCTCTCCACGACTGATTTAGCTTCAGAAAGGAGAATATGCTTCATCGCCCTGAACAATGTGACCACGGCGGCAAGCATTAAAGTCATCAACGCAACTAGAATCCCCTTTTCAACATCGAGCTTCAGGATGACGCTGAGCAGTCTCCCACCACACATAGGACAGAACTCAACGTCCCTGAGATCAATAGTTAAACCACATCTCTCACACCGCTCCAACACTTCAACCTTCAAAAAGAGGATGAATTCTAGGGGGATCTAGATTCTGGCTCAACGATGACTGCGGTTCCAGTCGCGGAGACAATTACCACCCCAGCCTGCAATCCGAGATCAGAAATCTCCAAGTCGAGGCCCACAACTGCATTCGCTCCCATCCTACGGGCTTTATCCTTCAGCCTCGACATCGCCTCCATCCTCGCCCTTTCAAGCTCAGAAGTGAAAACCGATATTTCCCCGCCGACCATGCTCTGAAACCCCGCCACGATCTTTCCGAGGAAGCCTCTCGTCCTTGGAACGAGGCTCGTGACAACGCCGAAAACCCTCGTCACTCTATATCCCGGAATTGACGGAGTAGTAACCAGAAGAACGTCCTCTGGATGCTGATCAATCGGCGAGCCGCATTTGTGACAGTACTTTGCTCCCGGGAAAATTTCAGCTCCACATCTTGGACAATTCATTCAGGCATACCGTTAATGATGAAGCGTCGAGGCTTTTTAAACCTTATGGTTGAGATGTTCAGCTGCCTCTTTTAATGATTACTCACAGCGTATGTTAAGTTCGTCTTTCTATAACTATAGGTCGAAGCCCAAGCATTTCAGATACTCGAATTAAAGTCGATGTCCAGTCTCCATAGATCATGGCGCTGTGATGACTCGAGATGTTCTGAAGATAAGCCTTGACATCAGGCATTTTTAACCAAGCTGAAAATCGGCAGTGAACTGAGTCTTCAACCTTCTCGATATCAGCCACGGTGAGAACTATTCTGTCTAGACGCGGATCAATCCTTCCTAACGTCACTTTTTCACCGGAACGTAGATCAGCATAAGCAGTTATGCCTCTGCCGGTTGCATGATAGTCAGCTAGCCGATACTTAGATGTTGCAAGCCTCAGCGGAATCACATCGTGGGTAAATCTCGCCTTGTTATCTCTCAGTGAAGCCTTGATGTCCTCGAGGATAACATCCTCAGGAGGAAATCCCGGTCCACATTCAGGTCTGAAGAGATAGATATTCCCCATGATGGAGGGTTCGTCCGATGTGAAGGAGAATAGCATCATCGTAAGAAGAGTATTCAAGTCACCTTCACATCCAGCCGGCACCATAGCATCAGAGAACTTTGACAACGCTATACATGGAGTTATGAATCTCGTTTGGAACAGATCCGTGAGGCAACTAATGGTTATAGCGTTTGCTCCCTGCTCCGAAATGATTGTTTCCATAGCCTTATACATCTTGGCTACCTCGAAGAGTCTCTCCCTGTACTCTTCCTTGAGATCATCGAAGTCTTCCTTCCATTCCTCCAAAACCTCAGCAGCTTCCTCTTCGGAGACAATATCCATCCTCTTCAACAAATAGTTTATAGGGATCTGCTTGACTGTCACGCCGAGCTTCCTCTTTATCTCATCGAAGCTCCAACAGGATCCTACTTCCCCCACGGCCTCAAACCGCCCTGTTGAGCCCGGTACGGCGCCGAAGAAGAGTACCTTGCTATGTTTAAGCCTAGCCACAGTTCTTAGAGCTCTCGCCACCTCCCTCGCCTCATCCGGATCGACGAAGTCATAGGCGGTGGCTCCCTTACTCCTGAGGAAGGAAACTCTATCTCTCTCACGCGCTCCATATCCTTGATACGTCCAAATTATGACTGGCAGGTTTAAGTAAGCTAAATTCTCAGCCCAGACTGGCAGGTGCCTGTTCGCGGCGAGCAACACATCAGCCTGAGGGGAAATGTACGCTTTCAGATTCGCAACTGACTTGACATCCGGCACAACTGCTGACGGGAGAAACGATACTAGATTTCCGAGGACAGATGACATATCGTTGACTGTTTTATTGATCCTGTTCTCCGCGTCTCCTCCGCCAAAATATATAGGCTGAATCATCAGGGGACGCAGCGAACTCATTCTAACATCTAACAGAGTAATCATCCTCTCCATCTAAGATAACTATAAGGCAGGTTTCCCAAAATCTATTTAAGTTTTTGCTTTGTTGCATATACGGTTTTTACTTATGTTCTGGTTATTTTTGATTGTGAATCTAGCTGTTTAGGGAGTTGTGCGGGTGAACTGGAGCACATATAACGATTCTTTGGTTAGGAGGAGTGGAGATTCTGCTGGATTTCTCTGTTCTTGAGATCTGGGACCGTGAGGCCAAGCTCATGAATGCTGGTAGGAGAGGGAGGTCATTCGTCTATCCAGACTCTTTAATTAAGGCTTTTAGCCTCGATTAGGCTTCTATTCCATTTTCCTCATAGGCAGCTTGAAGGTTTTACAAGAGACCGGTCAAAGTACGTTGAGGAATTTAATTTTAACATCATATCATTTTTCGGCTCTTAATCTTCCGTACAATCCCAGAGACGCTCTACAAATCTCGTTCCATTTAGCCAGTAATTAGCCGACTTGATGAATCATCAACTGCGAGAGTGTAGGCTGATCTAAAGAATCTACGGCGAAAAGTAATGTTCAGTTTTTAAACGAACTATGTGCTAAGGCTTTTAATCATTAACATATTCATATGTAAATGGTGGATTGAAGAATGTTTCCTGAACGATATGATGTTAAAATTACAGTTGTTAAGAAGCTGTTTAACAAGGATTTGGTGGATAAGTATACTGATAATCCTGCAGAATGGAAACTTTGCCAGAAGTTCGAGATAGGTCAAGAATTTATCGTCTCTAAAGATGAACCTTGGAATATGCCTAAAGGATTCTGCGGCTGGGCATGGGCGGATATGCAAAAAATTGTTTGGGGCATGGCAAGAGGGGGACCTAAACTCTTTATAACGTGCTGTACAGACGGATATAGACCAGTAATCTTTAAACTCGAAAGAATTGAATAAAGTATCTTTTCACATTCCATTTTCATCTTTTTCTCTCTCTCTCACATTAATTTTCCATCTCTTACCCGTTTCCTCTCACACAAGTACATACAATGTATAATGCTATGTACCTAACACAAAGAAAGAAACAAACAATATAAGCCGAAACGATTAGAGGGGAGGGATCTCTGCAAATTTGAGTAAGAAAGACTTCTTTAAGGTTGGAGTCTTCCTCTACTAAATTATATACCCACAAAACTGCTTGAAAGCAAAATTGAAAAGGCTTTATATAGAACTCGTAAAGCACACCATCTTGGTTCTCAATATTCTAAGTTATTAATTAGATTCGTGGTCCGCTTGGCTTAAAGACGAGTTGTATATCCGTTTCGAGTGTTATTTAAACTGACCCCCCTTTAGGCTCTGTGGAGACTGTTTTTGCTACTGGTCTTTTCCAAGAATAGTAAGTTTCTGAGCCACATCCACTTAGAATTAGGGCGAGATGAGAATCACCATATTCTAGTCCTTCTTCCATCACCTTCCAGAGAAAGAACTCGTTTCGAAGTAATCGACTCGCTTCCTTCACAATCGAGTTAAGAGTACCTAATGGCTCAGAGGCATTTAGCTCGATAACAACCTTTCTCGCTTTAGCTACACTTGCATCCACACTCTTTCCCACAAAATCTAAATACTCTTTCCTAACACTAAATATTTCCACCGTGCTGATAGTGAAGTGTCGTTCTCAGATTCTCTTATTCATTGACTTTTCCTGTATCTAATTAAATGTAACGTGTGCACATGAACAATAATCTTACAATAAACTCATTCTTCTGCGTACGTGCCTTATTTTTAACGTTATACATGGAGCCCTCGTGTAATATTTGGTAACATTCATATAGTAGTCTTTATTCAGATTACGATGGGGTGAGCCAATTGGGTAGGCTGGTTAACGTCTCAGTAAAAGTTCCCGAGGAAATAAGGAAGCTTATGAGAGAAGTCGATGTGAACTGGAGCGAATATCTTAGAGAGACCATAGAACCCAAGATTAGAGTGGAGATAGCCAAGGATGCGGCTAGGAGATTGGATGAGATCCGTGAAAGGACGGGCAAGGTGCCTACGGAGGATCTTGTAAGATGGATAAGGGAAGACAGAGAGAGAAGCCTAAAGTAGTCATTGACGCCAGTGTAGCGGCCAAATGGATCATTCCAGGGGAGCCTTGGGAGGCACATGCCAGAACCCTTAAGGGGAAAATAGCATCCATGGAAATAGAGGCATACGCGCCGCCACTTCTACTCTACGAGGTGGCCTCTGTAATACTAAAGTCAGTATCCACAGGCATCTTAAAACTCAGCGACGGAATCGAAGCTCTGAAGGCAATGGGGCATCTGGGCCTCAGCATCCAAACAGCCAGCTGGAATGACCTAGCAGAGATTCTATCCATAGCCGCCGCAACCAAACTAACAGTGTATGATGCAGCCTATCTCCACCTCTCAAAGAAAATGAAGGCTAAACTTATCACGGCTGACAACAAACTAAAAAAGAGAGGAGAAAGCGTAACCGCAACTATCCTACTCAAAGAGTTAGGAATATAAAGTACTCCAGAATTCGAAGAAAGGAATACAAGTCTCTCCCGACCTATCACTTGAATTTGTTTTTGGCTAAGAGGTTTGCTTAAAATCGTTTTTCTTTTCTATTTCACTTCATCGTCTATATTTCCTTTTTTATACTATTATACAACCGGATTACGTTTTGGATGCCTTATTCTTTTCTGATTTATTTTAAGCCAAGGAGGGGATCTCGTTGAGCTGATGAGCCTTTCTGATTTCTCTATTAAATTATATTGTTTTTCAAAAACGATGATCTACTCTCTAATAGTCTATTCTACGTGGAGACGAAGACGAGAAGCAATTGTACGAGGTTCGTGAAGCGATGTTTCACGATTATATTTGGTTATCTATTTATCTCTTCTTAGAGATTATCTATCAGTGAGATCAATGCAGTTTTGGCAAAACTTCTTCCGCAAATATTTTCATATCTTCAATGCTTAATCCGGGTAGTGTGAAAAGCTCTATTCCTCTCTTATTAAATTCTCTAATCAGATTAGCAATGTTTTTCGGTCCTGCTGAGTTATGAGCAAACTTTCCGGCCTCTTCTACAGATATTCCTTTACTCTTAGATAGGTTCTGAGCGTATTCCTCAATCTTTTCCTCATCTTCGTGGAGCATAACTACTAAACCTATTCCGAGAAGTAGTTCTCGGAAGTTTCTTCCAACATATCTGCAATGCTTCTTTACAACCTCTATTTTATGTTCAGCTATCTGTATTGTTGGGAAGCCCGTTATGTGAATTATATCTGCACATTTAGCTGCGATCTTTAGCGCTCTCTTCTCACCTTTAGCGCCAATCATTATGGGTATATCTTCTCTCACAGGTCTAGGCCTGTTCAAGGCATTTATAGCGCTGAACTTCTTGCCGTGATAGGTACAGGCTCCCCTCCTAAACATATCCCTACATATTATAGCTGCATCTTCAAGAGCGTCAAGCCGCTCTCTGGCCGATGGAAAACCACCCATGAAGCTCTCAAACTCTTCCTTGAGCCATCCAGCCCCCAAACCAAGAATAAATCTACCGCCAGAAATTATATCGATTGTGGTGGCCATCTTAGCCAGAACCGTAGGTAGACGATAATATGCACACGAAACTAATGGCGCTAAATATATAGTTTTTGTTGTTGCAGCTAGACCTGCTAGCGTCGTCCAGCATTCTAAGGGATGATTCGTCTCTCCCCTAGGGTTCTCCATATTCAAAAAGTGATCGGTTATCGTGAATAAGTCGAAACCTAGCTTCTCTGCTGTCTGGACGTATTTTTTCATCTCTTCAAAACTTTTACCTTCCGGAGGTACGTGAACCCCGATATTTATTTTCCCCTTACTCACCATAAAAAGAACCCTATTTTTAATTGAAACTTAGGCAATATAAAAATAAATTTGATTTAGGAAGTAATATTTTATCTTTCAAGTTCATTAACCACGTACTCACCTTAAATTAATACTTGAAATTTGATAAAAAAGATCACTGAAAACATGACATTCCATTTCTACTAAATTTTCGGAAAAATCTTATGTCGATATATTAAAAAGAAAATTGATATCCATGCCATATCAACTTTAGAGTTTATGTTATGGACAAAGAACAAAATTCATGCAAAAGAAGATACAGAGACCGAATTAAGTTCTTCTATGCATCTATAGCCTCTATGGAAGTCAGCCTTAACTTGACATCTGAAGATAAGCTCGTAGAAACATCTCATTAAAGCGTTCCGCCAATATAAAACATCGATTCTGTTTATAGCATAATTCGATAATGGATGCGGGATAGAAGATCACTACCGACTTTCTTCTCCATGTTCTTTTAGGAGTAAGCTTTCCTGTATAGATCTTCAACATTAGTAAAGCAACGTTCTCTCCTCCTCTTAAAACATGAGAACTTCCTTTTCGGCCGATCGGTCTCTTCCAGAAGACCCTTTCTGAAGATAGTTTATCAGTCTTCTAGACTTATCCCTTATCATTGCTGCGTTGTAGCAGAGAGAAAAACATTAAAGACTCAGAGATTGCTAATAAATGAGGCGTATAAAATGAGAAATGTTTACGTAGCTTTTCAATTTGATGCTGAAGATTTCATAACGCCGGAGACTGACGATGTTTTATTGGAGCTCATAAATATCTTAGATGACCTCGACGTAAAGGGATCTTTCTGTATAGTCGGCGAGAAGGTGAGAAATTTAAAGAAGCGAGGCAGAACCGATGTTTTAGAATCTCTTAAAAGGCATGATATAGCATACCAATCGAATCTTCACTCCGTACATCCAGTAATATCAGAGTATCTGAAGGATAAAGAATGGGAAGAAGGCGTTGAAGAGGTGAAAAAACGAGAAGGCCCGGGGCTGGAATTACTGAAAAGAGTATTCGGTGTAAATCCTTCAGCCTTCATTCAGCCCGGTGGAAGCTGGGCGCCAGAGACCCCATATGCCTTAAGGGAGATGGGAGTACCCGCCTATGTGGATGGAATCTTTCAGGACAGCCCAGTTTGGTTTTGCGGTAGTCTCTGCTTTAAGGCAGCTATGGGCTTTCCAGAACATTCAAGCTTCGCTGACCTTGACGCATTGAAATCTAGATTTGACGAAATTTATAATTCTAAAATTAATGGCGGATTAATTGCGATTTATATGCATCCATGTATGTTTGTTACTGAAAAATTTTGGGATGCCGTTAACTTTTCTTATGGAAGGAATCCGTTTCAAGGGAGACTTATGCCAGCCCCTTTGAGGAGTAAAGAAAAGATAGAGGAGTCACTCCAAGTTTTTCGAGCATTTTTAAGTTTTATTCTAGAGCATCCGAACATTAAAGTGGTCACTTTCAGGGAAGTTGCGGAGATTTATTCTGATCCTAAAGAGCGAAGGCTAAGCTTGGATCAAATCTTCACTTTAGCTAAGAGAGCAACTGAACGTAATGATTGGCAGATCATTGATGGTATATCTATTTCTCCAGCCGAGATGCTCCGACTCTTCGTGGAGTTAATTACGAATCATCTTCAAAGAGAAGTCGAGCCGAAATCTATACCCATATACTTCACGCTTGGACCGACATCTAAACCTTCAGAAACCCGCATTCCAAGAAATATTAACTTAGATGATGTTTTAGAGATATCTTGCATTGCAAAAAAGTTTATAGATACGCATTTAGAGATCCCGTCGACCGTAGCGAAAGATAATATAAAGTGCGGCCCGGGAGTTCTTTTAGAGGTTGCTGCAAAGGCGATCTCATATTATTCAGAGCATGGAAGCCTTCCAGAGAGGATTAGAGTGTATGGTCTTCCAGATATTCCTGAAGTTGTGCAACGATGGGATCTAATTAAAAGAATTAATGAACAGTGGAGATGGGTGATTTTTCCATATGGTTTTAAATCTAAGCGCATCGAAGAGTTAACCTTGTTGCAAACATGGACTATGCGTCCGGCTGTATCAGTTGATAATGACGGCGGAGAAAGAGAACAAGATATTTGAAGCTATTCTTTGAAGAATACTGGTAAATATTTAGCGTGGGCATTCAGCATATCATCCAATAGTCTTTTAGTTTCTTCCAGGGTTAATTTAGATGATACTTGGGGATCTTGCAGAAAAGCTCTATATGCTATATCACGATCACCCGTCACGGCCGCTTCGACTGTTAGCTTCTGAGCTGCAATGTGATTCGTCAGAGTGGCGGCTATTGGTTCCGGTAGCTTACCGACATGAATCGGCTTTATACCATATCTTCCTACAACACATGAAACCTCTACTATGGCATCTTTAGGCAGATTACTTATAGCCCCATCATTCAGGAGATTCACAATATGAATCTCGTTTCGGTTCTCCAAGATTGCCTCGATTATCTGCACCACTTCTATACTTTCTCCTTTAGGCAGAATATCCATAGAGATTTCTACTCTTCCAAGAGCTA
>PIYH01000064.1 GCA_003601695.1 Candidatus Bathyarchaeota archaeon | reverse complement strand
TAATATATTTTTTTGCATAAACTGACGTATCATGAACAAAAATATATTTTACACTTCCCGAAAAAAATATTTCTGAAAGATAACCCGAGGTTATCAAATTGATCATTAAAGGATCCATTTTGAAAAAAATGAGAATTGAAGCTGGATTAACCCAGAGTCAGCTAGCTAAACTCGTCGGGGTTTCTCAAGCCCATATAGCAAAGATAGAAAGTGAGAAAGTAGATCCACGACTATCAACAGTTAATAAGATCCTTGAAGTACTTACAAGCAAGAAACATAAGACTTGCAAGGAGATCATGACTAAAGACGTGATAGTTACAAGCCCTAAAGAGAAAATTAAGAAAGTAAACAAAATAATGATAAAGCACGCGATTTCTCAGTTACCAGTCATAGAGAACGGAAGAGTTATAGGTATGGTTACAGAGGAAGGCATCGTGAAAAACCTTAGCCCAAACATTTCTGAAAAGAACGTTGAAAATATTATGGAGCCTCCATTACCTACCGTCTCTGAAGACACGGATTTGATTACCGTTAGATCTATCCTCAGAACGCATCCAGGAGTTTTAGTTACGAGAAAGGGAAAACTTGTAGGAATAATAACTAGATCCGATCTTCTTAAGGTTATCTAAATTTTGATTTACAGGTTTTTAGGATTCCTCAAGATTTCAAAGCCTTCTAAGACTATTTTAGCGTCACATTTCTTGCACATAAGAGATAAAGTCTTTAGGGATCCGTCTTCATAGGTCTCCATATCTATTATCTTATACGTCTTTTCAGAAACATCATCGGGAGAGATCAGTGCTCCACATGATGGACAGAGAAAGGCGCCGTCTCCATCCATATTATTCAGATTAATTCGGTAAACTGATAGTTGCTTCAAGGCTGTTTCTCCCCAACTTTCATTGTGATTCTTAATAACTTCCTTTTTTTAAGAATAATGAACCATAAATCCATTTATAAGATACTTTCATTTCGCTCATCTTTCATCATTAAGTGAAAGGAAAGAGCTAATCGTAAAATAATGCTTGGAAAGCGTGATCTTAAATTTTAAGTCAGTTCATGATGTATATAATGGTGGTTATGAGCGGAATAGTCTCAGCGATGATTTTCCTGATGTATCATAGACAAATAGAGTACATCTAGATGCCGCTCCACAGTTATGTTTTTTCTTTCTTGTCCTTCATCATCGTTTTCACAAGAATGTGAAAGCGATCTCTGACTGGTACATATGCTTCCTTATAAAATCTCTGCTGATCCAAAAGTATATCTCTAGAGAAACGACTCAAGTACTTGATAGATGCCTCCCAAGCATCCTTATATAATATAGCTGCGCTTCCTATACGCTTAGCAATTTGTCGATCATAATCTTCAGGCAATTGCTCAGTCCTGCCTATAGCAAACCAGCCTCTAGGCGAAAGATAAGCTATTTCATTACCAATTTGCTCGCACGTTGGCTTGTCAATTTGAGCATCAGCCGCCTTTATCTTTGGTCTTCTCGCAATTTTGGTCAGCCTATCTCGAGCATACCTTTTAGCCCAAGCATAGAAGATAGCCCTATTCAGACCAAACGATTTAGCTTTCTCAATATTTCCCTTAACTATATAGTATCTGGCAGCTTGGAGAAGACCCATAACTTGAAATCGTCCAACCTTTCTATATGTGGATGCTTCAGTTGTAGTCTTAACTGGAACTCTTGCCTTCACCATAACACGGCGACTTCTTCTCGGCGCCTCACGCCATCCATCATATCCGCCGACTTCAGCTAGAGCTTTTTCGGCGAGGCGGTCTCCCTCTCCCTCCTCGTATTTCCTCCATGAAGAGTTGTGACGAGGGTTTTCGATATTGGCCCATTCCGGTGAGAAATTGTTGATATCATTCGGTTTGAAGCAGACGCAGCATAGGTTGAGCTGTCTATGAAGGGAGAGCGGGGCGGTAAAAACACGCTTGATGTCTATTTTATTTTCGATCCTGAGTGGTCGTTCTTCTGTCCTTGGGGCTTTCTCAGCTAATTTAACGAGATGATCCTTAGTCCTTTTTAAGGTATACTCTACGATAGAAAACGCTACATCGAGAGGGTTATGCTTCTTCAAAATATCCTCAGAGAAGGCTTTTTCATGAATATGTATGTGAATTCCTCTCCCTGACCACTTCAAGTAGACTGAATGATTAACTCCTTCCTTATCTAGAAAATCAATGATTATCTCTGAAGCTTTTACTGCGTATTCCCAAGATTCTAAGCTGGCATCAACATCCCATATAGGCGTGGATTCTGCAATGTTGCTCGGCTGGTCAACGTCTTCTTTACTTCTTAAACGCCTATAACAGTTTATAGATGCATATATCGTTCTAGGCTTAAAGAATCTGAACCTATTTAGGGTAAGGCTGACATCGTCTGAATCGCTTATTATAAGGGGTGTTCTCCGGCGGGTATACCTTATAAAAGTTCTTTTACCGTCGCGTTCGAGCCCTTCTATGGCTACCCAGCGGTTTTTACAGTAATAGGCAATTTCATCTTTCACTTTTTGTCTTGAATAGTATTCTAGAACTTCTTTAAAATCCAAAGGTAATCAAATAGTTTTCTTCTCATTATCTCCTTTAAACTTTTTGTAGAGACTATCTTTTAGAGAAAGGAGAGGCTGTAGCTTATTTTTCATCGTGTCGTCTCGATTCTGATGATACTTTCTAGTGGCTCCGGGTTTCTTTCGAAGTGATCCCTTACAGGTTTGAGTATCTCTATGAGGGCTTCCGCAACTCCATTCTTCAAATCGAGAGGATGAATCTCACCTTTAAGGTAAGATTGCTTCAAATCTTCATAGTTCTCAAACACTAATGGTCCACCGTACTTTGATGGTCTAGGCACTTCAAGATGATTTAGGTGTGGGAAAACTATGTATTTTGTATGTTCAAGCACAGGATTACCTTCTTCTCGCCTCGGTGGACAGTAGGCATTTCTCATCTTAGCCCTAATCGTTTCTGGACTATCATGAACGAATATGCAGCTTTCAGGTTTACTTTTAGACATTTTAGAGATTATCCTCATGTTTAACTTCGCATCCTCATCATATTTTCCTCCGCCAACTTCGGGTTTCAGAAGACCGGAAAGTAATGGGGTATGCACGCATATCGGTTTTCTCCATCCGAGCTTTTCAGCAACATCTCTAGCTAGCATATGTGCCTTTCTTTGGTCTATGCCTCCGGCGGCAACGTCGAGATCCATATGAAATATATCTGCAGCTTGCATGCATGGATAGAATATCCAAGCCGTTTCAATATCAGAGAGATCCATCTCGCGCCCCATAATTGTTAAGGCTCTTCGAACCCTTAAGAGGGAAGAAGCTTTAGCTATTCTGATGACTTTCTCCCAGTACTCTATATCCTCAGCTATCTCAGATGCCCAAACGAAACGCGCTTTATCTGGAGCTATCCCTAACGCTTTGAAGCAATGCTTGAAATATTCTCCGCAGGCACGTATGTTATCCATGATTCCGCCGAGCTTATTGTTTATCCAGCTATGCCAGTCAGCAAGGAAGATTGTGAAGTCGAAGCCGGCTTCGATCATATCTTTGATTTTTGCTCCCGGAATTAACCCTATTCCCACATGCATAAGTCCTGAGCATTCAAATCCCCAGTAAGCCTTAGGTCTACTATTCGTTTCTAGGAGATTCCGCATCTCATCATAAGTTACGATCTCCTCGGTGTTTCTCGAAACCAGTTCCAGACGTTTCTCTAGATCCAACGTTATTCCCCACTTATGAAAAACTATTCATTCTTAAAACGCTATGAGGAATAAATAAATATAATGCTCTTAACATAAGAGGTATCAAAATAGCGATCTTGAGAGAGTGAAAATATGCCTTACTGTGAAAAATGCGGAGCAGAGATTCCTGAAGATGCCGCTTTCTGTCCAAACTGTGGCGCACCAATTAGAGCTTATCAAAGAAGCAAGCTTGTAACTGCAGGTTGGGGTGAAAGGTTTGTAGCATGGATAATCGACATAATAGTTGTTGGTATTTTTCTCGTATTGTTTAAGTGGTATTTCTTCTGGTTAGGTTTCGTATGGTTCAAATTCATAGATTTCAGCAAGATATTCATCTCCATAAGGGAACCCTTGTTTATTAACGTGGGATTCGATAATATCATATACTTCCTTTATTGGATGTTCACGGAGGGCGTATTGGGCCAATCAATCGGAAAGATCGTTATGAAGATGAAGGTGACGCGGCTAGATGGGGGAAGAATAAATATGATGCAAGCAGCAGTTGAAAGTATTGGTAAAGCTTTTCTGCTTCCCATAGATTGCTTCATTGGATGGCTTCTCTATTCAAAGAGGCATCAGAGACTCTTCAATTATATCTCAGAGACGATCGTGATAAAAACTTCCTATTAAAAATAGGATGATATGCTGAGTTTTTCTATTTGGGAAAATACTTATTCAATCTCTAATAAATTAAAAATGCCTAGTATCCTAGAGAAATAAATGCTTACCAGTGGTCTTAAATGATCGAGTTCATCCTATTATCCAGAAGAGGAAGAACTGATGGGTCCTTTAGGAGCCTAAGGGAAGCTGGCAGGCTGGACGTCGTATACCAGTGTATTCTCTTCGCGTTTTTCACCTCCGGGGTGATACGCCGCGACGTGATTTTCCATGCTATTTTAGGAGGGCCGCCTAGGCCTCCACTTCACTTAATCATTGATGGAAGAAAACTTCAAGGAGTAAGAACGGATGAAAGAACTTGGGAGTTGATTCTTAGGAAAGTTCTGTCTGGAGGTTCTCATCCGGGAATCAATGTGGAAAAGAAAAGCTTCCAAGCGTTGCTCCGTTCATTAAGTAACAGAAATATCTTTGTGTTAGAAGAGAAAGGTCAGAATATAAGGAAAATAAAAATCGGAGCGAATCCCGTATTTGTTTTAGGCGACCAGATAGGTCTTCCGAGGAAGGATGAAGAGTTCGCTCTCAGATTCGGGGTCAAAGTATCCATAGGTAAGAGGCCATATTTAGCTGCAACATGTGTTGATATCATAAATTATATACTTGATTTAGAGATGGAGCGAAGGGTATAGCGTTGCCGAAAAAGACATAAATTGGCATTCTCCCCTCTTCTATTCGCAAAGGGGAGGCGTCGAGTCGTTGAGAAACTATAGCATCGCCGTATTGCCTGGCGACGGGATAGGACCCGAAGTTATAGAGGCAGCTATTAAAGTTTTGGATGCCGTTCAGAAAGCATTAGGAAGCCTGAGACTCGAGCTTAAATTTGGAGAAGCAGGATACAACTGTATTGAAAAGTATGGAACAAACGTTCCAGAAAAGACTCTTAGGATGCTTGAAGAAACCGATGCATGCCTAAAGGGACCTATGACGACTCCGGAGGAAATTGGAGCTCCTCCAAGCGCCGCTGTGACAATAAGAAGAAAATTTGGTCTATACGCGAATGTTAGACCATGCAAGTCTCTGCCCGGCGTTCCATCATTAAAACCTAATATTGATCTCGTTATCGTCAGGGAGAATACTGAAGGACTATATTTTGGTAAGGGATTTGAAGTATCTCCTGGGAAAGGTATAGATATTCGCCTTGTAACGCAGGATGCATCCGAGAAGGTTGCACGATTAGCTTTCGAGCTTGCTATGAAGAGAAAGTATCATGTAACTTGTGTGCATAAGAGAAATATATTGCGAGTAACTGATGGCATTTTTAGGAATGCTGTCTATAGAATTGCGGAAGATTATCCGTCAGTTATTCTAGATGAAGTGCATGTTGACGCTATGGCTATGAGGTTGATCAAGGAGCCGGAAAAGTTCGATGTGATCGTTACTACGAACATGTTTGGAGATATTCTCTCAGATGAGGCCGCTCAAATAGTCGGCGGTTTGGGAGTAGCCGCTGGGGCGAATGTAGGTGATAATTATGCTATGTTTGAACCTGTCCACGGCTCCGCGCCGAAGTATGCTGGTAAGAACAAAGTGAACCCTATAGCAACTATACTGGCCGCAAAGATGATGATGGAGTATCTCAGAGAATTAGAAGCCGCCGAGATCATCGAGCAAGCAGTAGTCAAAGTTTTGAGAGAAGGAAAGGTTAGAACATATGATCTTGGAGGAGATTCGACAACGCAAGAGGTAGGTGAAGAAGTAGCCTCAAAGATTATGGAGATCATATAGGCTTTCACAATATGTTTATAGTAAACCTTCTCGGCTTGAATAGTTTCCGAGTGAATGTTAATTAAGAATGTATAGACCTTTTATGCGTCTCCGTCCGCCTTACCTATGTGTTATTCTCGGATATTCTTTATTGCTGTGAGCACCTTATCAATGGTATCCAGTGCGTTTCTGCCCAGTACTCTTATCATAGGTTCCTTTCCAATTTCTCCCTCATCATATATTACATCTGGAACTCCATGCATCTTGCGGATGGCTTCCTCAACACCCCAAGGGAGAGACTTGCCTTCAACACTTTTTATCTCATTTGGTTCAAGATTTCTATCAAATCCAGAAACCTTGCAACCTATCTTTCTAAAAGCCTCTAGGAGAATAGGGCTGTAATGCAGATTCATAGCTGCGCGAACTTGCGGATCATACTTCATAGCTGTCAAAATGATGGATGCCATGTGCCTCGAAGCACCAAGGCGAGGAGGACCCGCTGTCTTCAGCCCATCGAGAGTCTTAACTATTCTTCCATCAATAGCAGCTACCTCTTCAGGTCCACGAGGATATGGAGGAGCCATGGCTATCTGAATTCCAACCTCAGCGTAGAAACGGGATATACTTGGATTTCTCTCTATGATTCTAGCCACTTCATCAACTTGCTTTATCGCTTCAGCTATTCCCGCTTTGTTATATAAGGATGCCATGGGGTTCACTGGGGTTCTTCCAGATCCAATTTTCAAAGCTCCTCTGAAGCTAATCTCAACGAATCTTTCAGCTTCTTCAACGGCATTTTCAAGAGTCTCTTCACGTGCGAGGAATGATGCTATCGCGGCTGAGAATGTACATCCGCCTCCATGAGGATTTATCATCAAACGTTTCTTCTCAAATATCCTGAAGGATTCCTCATGGTAGAAAAGATCGCATACTTTTGAATCCTCCTCTTTCATGTGGCCGCCCTTTATTATGACAGATTCAGCGCCGAGATCTACAATTCTTTTTGCTGCATTCTTCATATCGTCTAAACTTCTTATTTTAATGCCGCTTATAATCTCGGCTTCGAATACATTAGGAGTTAGGATTATAGATCGAGGTACTATTAATTTGATCATAGAATTCTTATCCTCTTCAATCATTAAGGAACTACCGGAGCCAGCTCTGATGACGGGATCCGCAACTAGCGTGATTCTATACTCATCTATGGCTTTGGCGACCTCTTCCATGGTCTCACGTGAATAAAGCATGCCTGTCTTAGCTACCCTTACTGGAATATCCTCTATTATAGCTCTGATCTGAGACCTCACCATAGCTGGGGGAAGAGGGAAGATACTTTCCACTCCCCTCGTGTTCTGCGCAGTAACAGCTGTTATTACGCATGTTCCAAATACGCCTAGGGCTGAGAATGTTTTGAGATCGGCGGCTTGAATTCCAGCTCCTCCGCCGCTATCCGATCCAGCAATTGTCATTACACATGGAATCTTTCGGCTTATAACATCTAGATCCATTTTTCCCTCTCATCCTGATCTATTTATTCACTATGACTAAATAGTATGGTTCATCTCTTTAAATTTCGATCGAAATCAAGATTCTTAAATAATATGGATGAGTATTAATTCCAGCAAAATGTTAAACGTGGACATTATGTTGCTTAGGGATAATCTGGAGAAAATACGGAAAGAATTAGCTAAAAAAGATGTGCTTAAACAGGAGATTAAAATGGCCGCGCGTAAGGCTACGAGACTCTCCAAACAGGCCATATTTCAAATTCATAAAGAGAATCTAAAAAATGCCAGAGAAACGCTTGAAGAAGCTAGGGAGACTCTAGAGAAAATCAGAGAGATAACGAAGAATCATCCTGATCTTTTCTATACTGGTCCGGTGAATTCGGCGTTCCAAGAATATGCGGAGGCAAACATATTCTTGGGTCTCATAAAAGACTCAAGATTTCCAGAGTTTGAAGAGCTTAATATTCCCATGGATGTCTACATTCTTGGACTTGCAGATGTGATAGGGGAACTGAGAAGGAGAGCTCTCGAATCCTTAAGAAAAAATATGGTGAGTGAAGCTGAAAGATGCTTAAGGCTAATGGAGACAATATATGAGGAGATAATTAATCTGGAAGACATCCAAATTCTTGTGTCAAGCTTGAGAAAGAAGTGCGATGCAGGAAGGAGAATAATTGAAGCTACGAGGGCAGATGTAATGATCGAATTCGGCAGAATCTCACTTGAACGGCAAATC
>PIYH01000063.1 GCA_003601695.1 Candidatus Bathyarchaeota archaeon | reverse complement strand
TGGAAGAAATATGCTCTAAAAGATCCTTGTAAGTCGAAAAGAAGCCATTTCTAGAACTAAAGATCTAGCGAAGATATTTGAACTCATGAACACTGAGGGAATCGAGTCCAGCGAAGACTTTAAAGAGACGATGAGGTAGGCGGCAAATCTAAAAAATAACGTTTTACGACGCCCCTATCTCTATACAGCCAAGAATAAGAGGCTCATCCTAGTCACAGAGGACAAGAAACTAAAAGAGAAAGCAAAGAAAGCAGGCATCAAAACCATCACAGTAGACGAATTTAAATCAGCCTATTTACGATCGATTTCTTCCATCTAATCGATTCCAACTGAAGCTCTTAAGAAAAACATAACTCACATTCCAGAGAGCATGCGGATATAATAGTATATATTGGCCCACCGGATGCTTATGAGAGATTCTTCTTAAGAGCCGTTCAGATAAAAACTTTCTCCAATACGAGAGGTTTCATGTACAATAAGCTTATGGAATGGCGGGCCCGGCGGGAATTGAACCCACGACCCCCGGGTTAAAAGCCCGGTGCTCTATCCTTGCTGAGCTACGGGCCCATCTGTCCTCTTTCAGAAAAGAAGGTGCGTCAAGAAATTTAGAGTTTTCGGTTTTATTTAAAGATTTTTTATAAGTGTCTCTATGTTTTGGGCCTCTAGAATGTCTATTATGCCTGAAAGGGCTTTCTCTGTGATTCTTGAGAAGTTTAAATTGCATTTTCCATCTTTCTTCAAAAATTATAACTATTATTAACGGAATGTTTACATGCTGATAAATCTAGGTGCTTCCCTTATATAATTGTATGACTGAAAGACCAAAGAAATTGTAAGTGAGCTGATATCAAATATATCAAAGATGAGCCGAGCAGGATTTATTTTAAAACTAGATTGGAAATATAAAAGATTGATCATAAATATTTTTCATATAGAATTTTCCGAAATTAGTTGAAACGGAATGTTATGTTTTTTGTAATCTTCTTTTTTCAGATTTCAGTATCAGTTTAAGGTGAGTGAGTAGTTGATGAACTTGAAAGACAAATCAAGCGAATTTTTGCTCTGATAGTAGTTTTTCGGGATGTGAAGATTTTGTGACTGAAGAGATGAAAGCTAGAATTCATATAGAGAGGTTGTTAACTCTTTTGATGAATCAGCTGCTGATTATGAAGCAATTCTATCTTTTTACGGCAAGCTTGGCAGCGCTGTTACCTATCGTCTGACATTAAAGGGGCAAGTCGACGATTACTGCAAAAATATGCGTATAATCATAGATTCTTCGCCGCCGTTAGCTCTAGATCTTCCGCCAAGGCGTCATCGCTCTAAAACCTGTTGTCAGTAGCGAAGGAATCTGGAGTGTCACGCCTTCTTCCATCGGATAGGCTTCACGACGTAGCATTCTGCATTGGAGAGTTTTGCTCCCTGCGCCCTATGTTTATGGGTTCTTGGAATCGGGATCTTCATCAATTCGATTCGTCTAGCATAAGCAATTATCCTTTCACCTATTATTCCGTCTCCCTGACCGTAGAGAACTGTCACGCATGGATCACCTCTGCCTCGGCCTCTTCAACCTTTCCCTCCTTTAACAAGCTCTGAACCACTGAGAGGACGATCCTATAATCTATCCCGAGTTCTTCAGCCATCTCGTCTGGCCAAACGGCTCCCGCGTGACTCTTAAGGTATTCTTCCACTTTCCTCCGCGCCTCCTCCATCGGGATCTCCCTTAAGACAATTAGCTTTCCCGCCTCCAACTTGTTGATGTACTCGGCTACGGCCTCCCTTACCAGCTCCGCTATGCTGCGGGCCGCGCCAGCCCTAACCAGCCTTTCAACCCGCCTATACTCCTCGTCTGAAACAACGGCTGAAAGTCTCTTCACATCCGACACCACTGATACAATGAAACATTGTACCATTTAAGTATTTCCAACTTACAGCCATAAGAGGAAGGGCATAATCGTCTAAACAAGCAATGAAACCCTTCTCCACAAAATTCTTTTATCGATACCTGCTTAGAGAGAGAATAGGTGAAGCATAGCATTTCCATTTTATACATGGATATATTTTCTTTTTCTAGTTGATGCGATTTCTTTTCCGCTAACTCTATAATCTATGCCGATAACATTACCATTCTCTTAATAATATTCAAAATTACTTCCTTATCACGTTCTCATTTCAAGGATTTTTCGCCGAGCTGTGAGCCTAAACACTTCATAGCTTCTTTTCGCCCGAATGGCCAAAATTTATTTACAACTTCATCATAAACTTGGGCTGATTGATTATAGGCAGATTTTGTATGCGTATCGTCCATGAAATCTTAATCCACTTTTATCTGGATCTGGCCGTTTAGCAGGTGGATAAAATCTTTTCGGATATCATTCGGCCCCATTGCGATTATTTTTATTCTTCTACACATATTATTTTTCTGCATTATTCTTTCGCCTCAACAATATGTGCCCCCCAAGATTTTTATTTACAAAATATAATGGTATCGCAAATCTCATGAGTAAATAGAATTCAATTAATCATTTAATTGTATACTGCCCGCATAAAAATTCGGATAAGATTTTCCCCTTTCCATACTGAGCTGCAGGCCCATGTAAGTCTCCTTATAGAAAAGTTACATCAATTTAGAGCTTTCAGTTTTTTCAACGTGGAGAATAATTATGCCACTTTACTTGAATTCTCGTTATGTTCCACTTTATATAGAATTTTGAGGCGCAAACAAATTATGTTATAACAGTTTTCGGCTCTTTCATTTATCTATACTCTGAGAAGATTTATGTTTTTAAAGAAATAATTGATATATCTTTATGGGTGATTTTATGAGATCAATTAAGGAGTTTTTGGAGGATTTAACTTCCAGCAGGGCTTCGGGACCAGCGCCATCCTTCTCTATATTCAGCGTGTTTAGGGTTCTGCGGATCATAGCGGAGGAGGGTCCCATTGGACGCGGGAGGATCTCTAGAGAGTCTGGGTTAGGGGAGGGGGGCGTAAGGACTCTTCTAAGAAGACTTTCTAGGGCAGATTTAGTTTCAACCTCGAGAAGCGGATGCTCACTCACAGTTGAGGGGAAGAATTTTTGGAAAAGAATTAAAGAATCTATCCCGCATCTTTCCAAAATAGATGAAAACGAATTAACTTTTGCTGAATACAGCTTTGCGGTGCAGATTCGAGGAGTAGGAGAAAAGGTTAGAAAAGGCTTAGAGCAACGTGACGCCGCTGTAAGAGCGGGAGCGAAAGGGGCGGTCACGATGGTTTATAAGAATAAAAATCTCGCATTACCAGGACTCACCGACGATGTATCTCATTCTTTTCCGAAAGCTTACAGACAGATAACAAGTCTTATGAACTTAAGGGAGAACGATGTCGTAATAATTGCTTGTGCAGATACGATGGAAAACGCTGAATACGGCGCCTTAGCTGCAACGTGGACGCTGATTTAACGCTAATATGTAATCTTCTCTCCTCCCTTGAATATTCTTTCCAGCATAGCATTTAACTCAGTTAATCCCTCGTTTGTTTTCGAAGAAACTGGTATCAAAGGAAAATTTAGATCTAAGAGCTGTATGGCTTGGCTTATATTTTGACTGAGTAAGCGACTGGTTCCCTTCAGACGCTCGTCAATCGCTAACTCTAAAGCTTCAGGACTTTCAGACCATTCTATCAATGTATCTAGATCTCTCCTTGGAAGTAGATCACATTTCGAAAGAACATGTACTTGGGGAAGCAAGAAGCGAATATGAACGGCGGCAGAAAGAAACATATTTGAAACATAATTCAGCGGATTATATGAAAAGATTGAGTCGAAAAGGTAGATTATAGCCTCAGGGTCATCGCTTAACGCGCGGACAAGAAATGGTCCACTTGCCCTGAAAGCGAACAGCTCCATCTGCCCCGGTGTGTCAGCAATTAATATATCTGGATTTAAATCCTCAACCTCCTCTCTCAGATGCTCAATTTCATTCACAATGAGGTCAGCTGCCATTATCAAGGCTCCATTCGGTCCTAAGCCATACTTCTCCATAACCTCATCAACGGTCACATAATCGCGAATATCGATGTCAGGAGTATACGGTAGATTCACCACGCCTGGGTCAAGATTTAATATGGCAACTTTCTGTCTCTCTTGTCTCATCTTATTGACTAGAGCGGAGGTCAGGAATGATTTTCCCGAACCAGCAGTTCCTATAATGAAGGCTATAAACGTCATATGGATTCCCCAAAAGTCGATTAGGTCTTAAGCCTTTACAGGCTTGATCATCCCGCCCTTCTTTTTAATCATTTCAGATATCTGAACCGCCGCCCTTCCGATTCTTTGACGGGCAGTATTCGAATCTTCACAAGTTGTTGAGAAATGAAGCTCCAGCCGAGAAGTCTTCTCTGAGATTTTAGGATGAGACTTTATATAAACATAAGGATTATCATGCATAACGGCATCTAGTATTGGAGCAAGCTCGGACTCGGGCAGGTTTCTAACCTCTAAACTAACTTCATAAAAGGTTAGGTTCCCCGCTATCTTCCGCATCAATGGAGCAACGGATTCATCAAATATACTTTTCATCTCTTCCGGGACACCGGGAAGCATAACCATCTTGACACAGTCATATTCCAGGAGGACTCCCGGCGCCGTTCCAACGGGGTTGGGCAGAGGCTTAGAGCCTTTCGGCAGCTTAGCCATCTTCACTCTATGCGGCGTCATCTCATACTCTCTCATCCTTCCCTCAGCCACGTATCTTTCATATTTAGCCCTTATCATTTCTAGGGCCTCCCTATTCTCCTGGAGCTCCAATCCAAGTCCCAAGGCGACTCCTTCTAACGTCTTATCATCAAATGTCGGTCCCAAACCGCCGGTTACGATGATAAAGCATGGCTTCCGGTTCACAGTCTCCTTGATGGCTGAGGAAATCTCTTCTAGATCGTCACCGACAACAGTTATCCTCCGCACCTTTAACCCTAAACTAGTTATTCTCTTAGCAAGCCAATGAGCATTCGTATTAAGAGTCTTCCCTATAAGTAACTCGTTTCCAACACATATTATCTCAACACTTCTTCCCTCAGACATAAGAATCGCCTCTGAATTATCTTAAAGACACGCCGCGAAATCTCACATCATATATCTTATCGTCTCTTATATCGAATTCTTCAACTTAAAAGCTATGATTTAAGTTAAAGACTTCATAAAAAAGATGGGAGAGCCAAATGGTATTCAGAGCTATTTTTCTAGAGCTTTATTGCTTCTTCTTAGAGAGCCACCACTTAAGATATTCTTTATGATATCTCTTCTTCTCCTCTTCAGACAAAACATGATCCTTCATTCGCTCACGTATCTCTATAAGCTCTTGAGGAGAAAGCGTTAACCCGCAACTTTCGCATACATACTGCTTCGTAAGACTAATATAACGCATAACACCTCCACACTCAGGACAGTAAGGCATATCTACCATCCCTAAACCAAGAGAATAACATCATCAGCCAAGAAATACTTTATGGTTTACCCTAAAAGAAAAATTTTTACGAAGAGAAAAACATTCAAAAGCTTGCCGGGGAATGCCCGTTGCCAGGCTTCCAGAAGTCCAGCAGGGGGTGGCAGAGTGGAAATGCGCTGGACTCGAGATCCAGTGGCCCTCACGGGCCTCAAGGGTTCAAATCCCTTCCCCGGCGCCACCATTCTAGGTTCAAATCCTTTCCTTCCACGCCTTTTAAATCCACAGGACATTCCGTAGACAAGGCAATCTGCTTAAACATAAGAAGCGGACCCATATTTGCGGTTGCGGATGCTTATCAGAACTGATATGACCTTCCAGATGAGAATGTCATCGATATCCTCGAAAAGTGAACTCAGACGAATTTACTGACAGATGAGTTTCTCATTCTCTTTCGGGAAAAACGGTATATTATAGGGTCGTGCATTTCTGCTCGTCGATGTACACTTCTGCCAAATTTAACTGTCTTCTAAAAGCCCTTTTATGCGGTCTTTATATTTTTTCTTAACCCATGTTGGCAGGTAGGGCAGTTTTTTCTTCTGTATCTCTTTTGGTAGTTTAAAGAAGTCTCCGGTTACCTTTTTTCTGCAATCTTTACTTCCACAGTTGCAGTTGAGAATCCAGGTTTCATTGTCGATTTGATCGATAGCTTCCAACGTGTAGTCTTTCGTTATTTCCTCTCTCTTTCTGATAGGCTTGAGGGCTATCAGATACTTTTTACTAAGCGTCTTAAATTCTACGTAGGCGTTAGGGTCGCAGGAATGATTAACATAAGATGCAGGTGAATAATCCAGCACATACTTGCCACGTCTAACATACTCCCGATGCTCAGAGTCTATCCCGCTTCTTTCAATCTCTTCCAGAGTATATCGCTTCTTCACTGTAGTCAAATCATAAAAGAGAATAACTTCTCCTTTCTTGAAGTCTCGATTAGCAAAGAGTCCCCTACCTTTCTTGCCTGCATCCTTGACTATCACGTCTCTTGGCATGTTGAGCCCCATACGTCAAGTTTTGGAGAGTTTACTTCCAAACCCTTCTTATCCACGTCACCCGGTCAAAGTCTCTATCGTTTGTGTAAATCTCCTTTATGTTGTTTCTCTTCATCGTCTGTAGTGTTAAAGCGTCAACAAAGTCCAAGTCATATTTATCCATCTCATCTATTGCTGCTATCATGTCGCTCCAAGAGATTTCTGCCTTCTTCATTGTTATGTAAGAATTTATCGCTGTCAGTAGCTTTTCAACTTCTCTTCTCCTATTGTTATACTCAAGCCAGTCTATGATCTCTTGGATCACAGCTGTGTTTGTGATAGTTTCCTCACCGTCTTCAATCCTTTGAAGTATCCTCTTAGCAATCATATAATCATCCTTGGGAGACTTGACGAGAACATATATGAAGACGTTTGAGTCGACGAACCTCAAGATTTAGACCTCGACAATTTCTTCTCAATCCTAGCCGCGGTCGTCCTCTTTAACTCTTCTTCTATCGGCTTCTCTAAGGAAATGCCCTCAACCAGTCCATCAAGCACCTTCGTAGGATTAAGAACTGTTCTCGGCGGAAGCAAAACAACCTTTCCACCCAGCACCTCAAGCGTTAGGACATCGCCCTCCTTAATCCCAAGCCTCTCCCTAATCTCCGCTGGTATAGTTATCTTCCCCTTCTGGAGAACCCTAACATGAGCACTCAATTAAATCACCCAAAAAGGATGATGTAACAAGGACACATATAAATATTGCCACAGAGATGAAAGCCGTTGCGCCTCCTCTGTTTTTCATCGCATCTTACAGCGTGAACCTGGATTTTTTCTTCTTCATCCTTCACATCATATCTGCGGCACTGAGCAGATATTATAAGGTATTCCGACGGGGATCCCAGTCTACATTTTAAGGAGTAAGCTCGCCCCGCGGATTATGATCATTCTTCTGGAAATGATGAGATCAGGCAGCTTGGACAGCTCATTTCAGACTTAAAGTAGTGATTGGGTCAAAAGATTCAATATAACGTAAAGCGTAACGAATAGTATGAGTATTATTAAAGTGGCGCTTAGAATCTTTTTATAGATTCCTTGGAGATCTTCCCATTCGGCTTACCTGGATGTTTTGTACTAATCCGCAGCGTGAATAGAAAA
>PIYH01000062.1:7699-9208 GCA_003601695.1 Candidatus Bathyarchaeota archaeon | reverse complement strand
TTTGAGTGGTTGGTTTGTATTTTACAATTTCATTAGACCTCATGAGAGTTTAAAAGGTAAACCGCCAGCAGAACTATTGGGCTTGATTTAGGATTGAAACATAAATGGCATGAATTAATTGAATTGGCAACAATACCGGATGAAGAGGATTATAAGAGACGTGAAGGTTTCGGAGGATACGCAGCTACGGTGGTTCCAATCTTAACAAATAATTTTCCGTTCATGCCTAATGTGGGAAGCGTTATTGTGAATGAGATGATGGATTTAATTCAAGAAGTAGATGAATCCTAATCCTCTTTAGTCAACCAAATTTTTTATAAGATTCCATCATATAGTACTTCTTTAATGATGGGTATCTTAATAAATTCAAAGGTGCATCCGGATTGGATCTTCCCATTAATATTGATGATATAATTAACTTCTTTTATCTCTTCTACCGCGCCATTAGAAGATTAATTCAGTACATATTCGAGGCTACGATTGTGAAGGCTGATCCTTCATTGGCAGCTAAATACGCGGATGCGACGACGATCTTAATAACGATTACAGCGTTGCTACTGGTTCTAGAGATCTTCTCAGCTGCGAAGAAGATTCTCAGAATACTAGTTGTAATCGGCTGGGTCTTGCTTATCTTAAGTATACTTGTAGGAACATTAATCCATTAATGTAGAAAGGTTCTCGAATTCTTCAGATTCATCATACCGTAAGACTTAAAAAGATAATCTGATTATCCAATAAGATCGTAATGGAGGGATAGAGATTAATTTACCTCCTCTACTTTCACATGCATTGGTATATGCAAATGTCATATCTTTCATGACGATATCTGTGACGCTTACGTTAACGAAAACTAAGGTGCCAAATTTTGCAGTTGCAACTTTCGGAACCATTGGAATCTACATAAGCTTTACATGCATCAAGATTTTCGGAATAGGTCTTTATCCCTCTCTAATCTTCTGCTTCTTAGGCGGCGGAGCAGTTGGTGCAGTTATTTATTGGTTACTAATTAAGCCTCTGCGGAGAAGAGGCGCAACGAATGAGGAGATGATGATCGCTACGCTGGGTCTCGACATTTTTCTCATAGCTCTACTCAACATCTACGCTGATTATCTTACACGCACATATAGTATTATGGCTAGGGATTTCACATTAGAAGTTTACGATTTCAAGATTTGGGGAGTCGACGGCGTCTTCGTAACTTCGACGCTTGTCTTCTTCTCGATCTTTATATCTCTACATCTAATCTTTTCAAAAACCAATATTGGCATAGCCATGAAGGCTGTAGGTGAAAATCCATCCTTAGCTGAATGTGAAGGAATAGATACGGAGATACTCTATGTGATTACTTGGTTCCTCGCTGGAGCTTTGCCAGCTACTGGAGGAGGCTTCTTTCCAGTTTACTGGATAGCAAACCCAACGATATCGTATTTCATCGTTGTAACGATCTTTAGTAGTTGCGTCTTAGGAGGGTTTGCAACGATCTATGACGCGGCTCTTGGAGGGTACATA